>CAZALA010000194.1:0-6468 GCA_964485725.1 uncultured Propionivibrio sp.
TGAGTACCTCTTTAACAATCGCAGTTCCGAAGAGGCCGTAATGCAAGTAGCCGAAACGGCAATTCGCCAGATTGTCGGCAAGAACAAGCTGGACTACGTTCTATATGAAGGGCGTGAGCAAATCGCCGTTAATACCTCGACCCTGATGCAGCAGATCCTTGATCGCTACAAGTCCGGCATCCTGATTTCGAAGGTGACGATGCAGAACGCGCAGCCGCCCGAGCAGGTGCAGGCGGCCTTCGACGACGCGGTCAAGGCCGGCCAGGATCGCGAGCGGCAAAAGAACGAAGGCCAAGCCTACGCCAACGACGTCGTGCCGAAAGCGCGCGGTACCGCGGCGCGCCTCTTGCAGGAAGCCGACGGTTACAAGCAGCGGCTGATCGCGACGGCCGAGGGCGACGCCAGCCGCTTCAAGCAGATCCAGACCGAATACGCGAAAGCGCCGGAAGTCACTCGCAGCCGCATGTATATCGAAACGATGCAGCAGATTTACTCGAGCACGAGCAAGGTCATGGTCGACGCCAAAGGCCAGGGCAATCTGCTTTACCTGCCGCTCGACAAGCTGATGAGCGCTTCCGGCGCCGGCATCGCCGCCGACAGCGTCGGCAGCAGCGCCGAAATGCCGGCGCAGGTGCGTCCGGGCGTTCCGGCCGACGTGCCGCCGCTCGCCGTCGATAAAAGTGATCTGCGTTCACGCGACGCTCTGCGTTCGCGCGACCGGGAGGCAAGGCAATGAAGCACGGACTCAATTTTGCGGCCGCCATCCTGGCGGTCATCCTCGTCATCCTCGGCGCGTCGATCTTCACCGTTGATCAGCGCCAGCATGCGATCGTTTTCCAGCTCGGTGAAATCCGCGACGTGATCGCCGAGCCGGGTCTCTACTTCAAGTGGCCGATGATCCAGAACGTCCGCTACTTCGACAAGCGCATCCTGACGCTTGATCACGCCGAGCCCGAGCGCTTCATCACTTCGGAAAAGAAGAACGTCCTCGTCGATTCCTTCGTCAAGTGGAAGATCATCGACCCGCGTCTGTATTACATCTCGGTCGCTGGCGACGAAGCTCGCGCCAAGACGCGCCTGTCGCAGACGGTGAATGCCGGCCTGCGCGAGGAATTCGGCAAGCGCACCGTGCATGACGTCGTCTCCGGCGAGCGCGACAAGATCATGCAGCAGATGCGCGAAAAGGCAAACGTTGATGCCGGCAGGATCGGCGTCGAGATCGTCGACGTGCGCGTCAAGCGCGTCGACCTGCCGACCGAAGTCTCCGAATCGGTTTATCGGCGCATGGAAGCCGAGCGCAAACGCGTCGCCAACGAGCTGCGTTCGGAAGGCTCGGCCGAAGCCGAGAAGATCCGCGCCGACGCCGACAAGCAGCGCGAAGTGATCGTCGCCGAGGCCTACCGCGAAGCGCAGAAGATGAAGGGCGAGGGCGACGCGAAAGCGACCGCGACCTACGCCCAGGCCTTCGGCCAGAACCCCGAGTTCTATGCGTTCTACCGCAGCCTCGAAGCGTATCGCAACAGCTTCCGCAGCAAGGGCGACGTGATCGTCGTCGAGCCGAACTCTGATTTCTTCAAGTACATGAAGAGCGTGGGTCGTGGTGGCGATAAAGCCGGTAAATGACGACCAGTCTGCTCGTCGCCCTGGCGCTGGTGCTCGTGCTTGAAGGTCTGGTGCCTTTTCTGGCGCCGGGCGCCTGGCGCGAAGCCTTCCGCCGGCTGATCCAGTTCAGCGACGGACAGATCCGTTTTGTCGGCCTGAGCCTGATGCTCGCCGGCCTCCTTATGCTCATGGTTTTCCGATGAACTGGCTCTTACCCGAATACCTCGCCGACGCGCTGCCGCATGAGGCTGCGCGGATCGAGCGCCTGCGCCGCGCGATCCTCGATGTCTTTTCCTGCCACGGCTATGAACTCGTCATGCCGCCGCTGCTCGAGCACCTGGATTCGCTGCTCACGGGCTCGGGTTCGGACTTGAGCTTGCGCACCTTCAAGCTCGTCGACCAGCTCTCGGGACGCACGCTCGGCGTGCGCGCCGACATGACGCCGCAGGTCGCCCGCATCGATGCACACCTCCTCAATCGCCAAGGCGTCACGCGCCTGTGCTATTGCGACAGCGTCCTGCACACGCTGCCTGCTTCCCAAGCGGCGAGCCGCGAGCCGATCCAGCTTGGCGCCGAGCTTTACGGCTACGCCGGCATTGAAGCCGACCTCGAAGTGATCCGCCTGCTCGGCGCGGCGCTTGGCGTCGCCGGTACGCCGGCATCGCGCATCGATATCGGCCACGTCGGCATTTTCCGCGCCCTCGCGACTGCCGCCGGGCTCGAGGGCGAAGCCGAAACGAGAATCCTCGAACTGCTGCGCGTGAAAGACGTGCCGAGCCTTGCCGACTGCTGCGCTAGCCTGCCCGAACCGTACCGTTCGGCCTTGCTGCGCCTGCCCGAGCTTTATGGCGGCGACGACGTGCTCGCGCTCGCGGCGCGCCTGCTGCCCGAGCTGCCCGAAATCGCCGCCGCGCTCTCGACGATGCGGCAGTTGCGCGCCGCCATGCCGGATCTGCCGCTCTCCTTCGACCTCGCCGATCTGCGCGGCTACCACTATCACAACGGCATTGTCTTTGCCGCGTACTTGCCGGGCTGTCCTAGCGCTCTCGCGCTCGGTGGCCGTTACGACGGCGTCGGCAAGGACTTCGGCCGCGCGCGGCCGGCGACCGGTTTTTCGATGGACCTGCGTGAAGTCGCAAGGCTGGCCGCGGCGCGCGAGAACGGCGCGGCAAGTCGCCAGGGCGCCGGCGCCATCCTCGCGCCCTACGCGGCCGCGCAACCGGCGCTCGCCGACGCGATTGCGGCGCTGCGCGCGCGCGGCGAGGTCGTCGTCGAACTGCTGCCCGGTGAAACCTCAAGCGAAGGGCCGCTCTGCAAGCGCTGCCTGGTCGAGCGCCAGGGTCAGTGGATCATCGAGCAAATTCAAGAAATTTAAGCAAGCGGACGGAAAATAGATATGGCAAAGAACATCGTCGTAGTCGGGACCCAGTGGGGCGATGAGGGCAAGGGCAAGATCGTCGACTGGCTCACCGATCGGGCGCAGGGCGTCGTGCGCTTCCAGGGCGGGCACAACGCCGGGCATACGCTCGTCGTCGGCGAAAAGGTCTACAAGCTCAACCTCGTTCCCTCGGGCATCGTGCGTTCCGGCGTCAATTGCTATATCGGCAACGGCGTCGTTCTCGACATTCACCACCTGCTCTCCGAAATCAGCGAGCTTGAGGCCGGCGGCATCGACGTGCGTTCGCGCCTGAAGATCAGCCCGGGCTGCCCGCTGATCTTCGCTTACCACTCGGCGCTCGATCGCGCGCGCGAAGCCTTCAAATGCGCCGAGACGCGCATCGGCACCACCGGCAAGGGCATCGGCCCGGCTTACGAAGACAAGGTCGCACGGCGCGCGCTGCGCGTCTATGACCTTTTCTATCCCGAGCGCTTTGCCGAAAAGCTTAAGGAAAACCTCGATTATCACAACTTCGTGCTGACGCAATACCTGAACGCCGAAGCCGTCGATTACGAGACGGTGCTCGCGCAGGCGATGGCTGACGCCGAGCTCGTGAAACCGATGGTCGCCGACGTCTCCGAGGCGCTTCACGCTGCCAACAAGGCCGGCCAGAACCTTCTCTTCGAAGGTGCGCAGGGCGCGCTGCTCGACATCGACCACGGCACTTACCCCTTCGTCACCTCGTCGAACTGCGTCGCCGGACAGGCATCGGCGGGCGCCGGCGTCGGGCCGGGAATGCTGCACTATGTCCTCGGCATCACCAAGGCGTATTGCACGCGCGTTGGCGGCGGCCCTTTCCCGAGCGAGCTTGACATCGAAACGGCCGGCGTTCCGGGCCACCAGATGTCGCAGAAGGGCCGCGAGTTCGGCACGGTGACGGGCAGGAAGCGCCGCTGCGGCTGGTTCGACGTGCCGGCACTCCGGCGCTCGATCCAGATCAACGGCGTCACCGGGCTGTGCATTACCAAGCTCGACGTCCTCGACGGCCTGCCCGAGCTCAAGATCTGTACGGGGTACACGCTGCACGGCAAGCACATCGCGCTGCTGCCGATGGGCGCGGACGACGTTGCCGGCTGCGAGCCGGTGCTTGAAACGCTGCCCGGCTGGAGCGAGTCGACGGTCGGTGCGACGACGCTCGCGGCGCTCCCCGCGGCGGCGCGCGCCTATCTTGCGCGCATCGAGGCGCTGTGCGAGATCCCGATCGACATCGTGTCGACGGGACCTGAGCGCGACGAGACGATCCTGCATCGCCATCCCTTCGGCTGAAGGGCCGCGCGAGCGACGGGGACTCTCTTCGCTTCTGGTGGAAAGGAAGCCATGGGAATTCTCGACTGGTTCATCAATCGTCCGGCGCAGTTCGATCCGGACGCCGCCGCCGACGCGATCATCGATCTTGCCGTCGACAAAGCGGTCACGCTCGTCAATCCGCGCCTCAAGCTGATTCCCGCGTACCAGGAAAGCCTCAGGCCGGCCGCCGAAAAGACGGTGCGTTTTCTGCGCTCGATCGTCAATACGCTGCCGGCGACGCTCGAGGTCTCAGCCGCGACCTGGGCGGGCAGCGTGCAACTGCGCGCTTTCTTTGCCGCCGCCGCCGACATTCCGGTGCTGCTCGGCCGCTCGCGCGACCTGCGCAAGCTCTTCGACAAGTGTCAGGAACTCGACACCGCCTGCTTCGTTCTCGGCATGGAGTTTAGCGAAGCGCGCGTCGACGGAATGGCCTTGCAGGGCGATCTTTTGCTGCGCGGCGTCGCGCAGACGACGATCAGTTTTTCACAGCACCAGGCGCGCATCTGCGGGCAGGGCGAGTCCGAAGTCCTGCGCCTCCTCGGTACGCAGATGTACGAGTACCTCGTCGCGCAGGCGCTCGCCTCGATCGCCGAGGACAGAGCCGAACGGCGCGAGCTTGCCGACCATCGGGCGCTCTTGCAGGCGCGCCTGCGGCTCCTGCGGCAGCAGGGGCCGGGGCTGGGTTCGCTCTTCGGCGAGGCGCCGGCAAGCTCGCTCGGTGCGGCGCAGCTGGAGGCCGAGCTCGTTGACAACGAGCGCCGGATCGAGGCAG
Source organism: uncultured Propionivibrio sp. (assembly GCA_964485725.1). GTDB lineage: Bacteria > Pseudomonadota > Gammaproteobacteria > Burkholderiales > Rhodocyclaceae > Propionivibrio. The sequence goes on from CAZALA010000194.1 coordinate 5,100, forward strand.
CCGGCAACGGGCGCTCGGCGCTCGATGGCGAACTCGAAATCCTGTGCGGCGTTCTCGAACAACCTGAACGCTACATCCGGATCGAGCCGAGAAGGATGCGCTTAAGCCCGCTCAACGTCGTCATCGAAGAGGAGAAAAGCGGCGAGAAACCTGACGCGAACGCGAGCGCCGAAGCTGCCGATCGCGTCTCGTTTTCGGTCGCGCATCTCACCGGCGCGCCGGCCCTGCGCAAGGCCTTCCTGCTCGGCCGGATTGCCCGCTGCGAACTGCCGCCGGCACGCATCGATTTTGCCGAGGCCCAACGCGCGCTTTGAAGCGGATATCGCCAGCAAATGACAATGTTTTTACTCATCAACGCAAAAGAAAAGCCGCTTGACCTTTCGGTCAAGCGGCTTTCATGCGTTTCTGCTTGTATCATTGCCTGGTGCCCAGGAAGGGACTCGAACCCCCACAGTGTTGCCACCACCAGGACCTGAACCTGGCGCGTCTACCAATTTCGCCACCTGGGCATTTCCAGCGAACGCGGAATTCTAAAGGAACATCAGAAAATGTCAATCAAAAAACTGTCGCGAATCAGAAAGAGCGACCCGCATTTCGCGCGCGAAGTCGCGCAATACGAAGAGCCGCTGCCGTCTCGCGAATACGTCGTGCAAGTGCTCGAAGACCAGGGTAAACCGGTGCTCTTCGAACAGCTTTGCGCGCTGCTCGACATCCGTCCGGCCGAGCATGAAAGCTTCCAGCGCCGCCTCGCCGCGATGGAACGCGAAGCGCAGCTCATGCGCAACCGGAAGGGCGCCTACATCCTCCCCGATCACGCCAGCCTGATTGCCGGCCGCATCGAGGGTCACGCCGACGGCTACGGTTTTCTCGTGCCGGACGATGGCGGCGAGGATCTCTTTCTCGATGCCAAGCAGATGTCCAAGGTGCTGCACGGCGACAAGGCCCTGTGCCGCGTCGTCGGGCTCGATCGCAAGGGACGGCGCGAAGGCGTCATCGTCGAAGTGCTTTCGCGCGCCAACAGCCGGGTGGTCGGACGCGTCCTCGTCGAGCACGGGATCACGCTCGTCGTTCCCGAAAACCGGCGCATCAACCAGGACATCCTCGTTCCGCCCGAGAAGAAGAACAAGGTCAAGGCGGGCCAGGTGGTGATGGTCGAAATCATCGAGCAGCCGAGCCGGCATTCGCAGCCGATCGGCCGCATCGTCGAAGTGCTCGGCAACTACGCCGACCCGGGAATGGAAATCGAAATCGCCTTGCGCAAGCACGACCTGCCTTTCGAATTCTCGCAGCAGGTCGTCGAGGAAACGCGCGATTTGCCGGCGAAGGTCAAGAAGTCCGAATGGGAAGGGCGCCGCGACTTGCGCGCGCT
>CAZALA010000195.1:0-6347 GCA_964485725.1 uncultured Propionivibrio sp.
GTGCGCACGTAGTCCTTGCCGGTTTCTTCGAGGAATATGGTGCGGTACCAGCGCGTCGACGAGCCGATGCCGGAGACGACGCCGATCAGCACGGGCAGGATCAGGAATTTCCAGGCATCGACGCCGCCGCCGTAGCCCGAGATCGGCACCAGCTTCCAGACCTTGCTGATCAGGTACTGCCCGCCGATGATGTAGAAGAGGCCCGAAATCGACATCAGCGCGACACACAGCACGACGCCCCAAAAATCGAGGTAGCTGGCGCGGAAGAAGGCCAGCACGAGGGCGAAGGCGACGGTGACGAAGAGGCCGAGGACGAAGGTCGGCAGCGCGATGGCGAGCGACGGCCCCATGCGCGCCGAGATTTCGCGGGCGATGTCGCGGCCGTCTTCGGCGCGACCGAAATCGCCGACGAACATGCGCGCCGACTTGGCGAAGAAGATCGTCTCGGTCAGCACGCCGGCGCCACTCGCCGCGCCGTTCACGAAGAGCGGCTTGTCGTAGCCGCGCTCGGCCTTCCACTTCTGGATCGCCTCGGGCGTCACGCGCTTCACGCCGAGCTGCATGCGCGCCATGTCGTCCGGCGTGTTCACGACGAAGAAGAGCGCGAAGGTGATGAGGTTCACCCCGATCAGGATCGGCAGCGCGTAGAGCAGGCGGCGGACGAGGTAGGCGAGCATGGCGGCGACTATACCTGAAGCACGTTCGCGCTCACGCCGACGGGCGCGCCGTGCCGCGTTCGCGCCGGCGGTAGCCGAGCACGGCCGGCAGGACGATGGCGGCCAGCAGCGCGGCGGCGGCGAAGAAGGGCCACAGCACCGGCCGGTTCCACGCTTCCCGCTGCGCTTCGCGCGCGGCGGAGTCGATGCGCTGGTATTTCAGGATGTTGTTGCCGATCTCGGTCGGCTTGCGGTTGTACAGCCAGGCGTGGCCGAGCGTGTAGCTCTTCGGGTGGAAACCGAAGATCCACGGCGCGTCGCGCTGCAGGATCGCCAGCGCCTGGCGGATCAGTTCCAGACGCTCGGCGCCGCGCGGGCCGTCGCTCTCCATGTTTTTCAGGCGCTCGTACAGACGGTCGAATTCGGGGCTGGCATAGTTCGACGAATTCTCGCCCCCCTTCGTCGCGCGCCCCTCGCTGCCGGCGAGCAGGAAGAGGAAGTTCTCCGGGTCCGGGTAATCGGCGTTCCAGCCGAGGTAGTAGAGCTGCACCGCACCCTTGCGCAGTTTTTCCTGGAAACGGTTGAAGTCGGTCGAACGCACGACGAGCTGGATGTCGAGCTTGGCGAACTGGCGCGTCAGCCAGTCGAGGCGCGACTTGTCGCCCATGCCGCCCGCCGTCGTGTCGAGGTTGAGGACGAGCGGCTCGCCGCTTTTGGCATCGCGGCCGTCGGGCCAGCCGGCTTCGGCGAGCAGCTTGCGCGCGACCTCGATCGACTTGCGCCTCGCCTTGCCGTCGACCCAGTCATAAACGACCGGGTTAATGCCGGCTTCGCCTTCGAGGTGCCCGAAGATGCCCGGCGGCAAGGGGTTCATCGCGGCGATGCCGCGACCGTTGGTGAAAATCGAAATGTATTCTTCCTGGTCGATCGCGATCGAGAGCGCCTGGCGCAGCTTGCGCGCGCGCTCGGCACCGACCCCATCCTTACCGCCAACGACGGCGTCGAGCATGTTGAAACCCATGTAGAAAGTCGAGGTGCGAACGCTCGTCAGCAGCCCGATGCCGCGCGCGCGCATTTCTTCGGAGAGCTCGACGTCGCCGCCGACGTTGAAGCGCACCGCCTGGTCGAAGCTGTCGGAGGATATGCCCGAAGCGTCGTAATAGCCCTGAAGGAATTTGTTCCAGTACGGAATGCTCTCCTTCTCGCGCGAAAACACCGCCTCGTCAACGAAGGGCAGCGCCTTGCCGCAATCGGCGAGGAGGCCGAGCCCGCGGTCTTCTGGCTCGCCCTCGCAAGGATAGGTCTCGCCATGAAAATTGGGATTGCGCGCGAGCACCATGCGCCGGTTCGGGTCGTTCTCGGTCAGCATGAAGGGCCCGGTGCCGACCGGATACCAGTCGAGCGTGAGGTTCTTCGCGGCCATTCCCGGCTGGCTGTAGAAGCGGTCGACTTCACGCGGCACCGGCGCGAAGAAGGGCATCGCCAGCCAGTAGAGTAACTGCGGGTATTTTCCGACGAGCTTGATGCGCAGCGTATAGCGGTCGACCCGCGTGACCCCGTCGAGCGTGAAGCGGTCAAGGTCGATCCAGCCGCCGCCCGAGGCCTTCTCCGCCGCTTGCAGAGCCTCGCCGAGCGCCTTCAGGCCAACGATGTGGCCCGCCATCAGGCCGAAGATCGGCGAATGCAGCCGCGGCAGCGCCAGCCGCTTGATCTCGTAAACGTAGTCGTCGGCAATGAGTTCGCGGCTGCCACTCTCCTTGAAATCGGCGATCGTGTCGATGCCGCGCAGGAAGGAAGGGTCGAGGCTGGCGTACACGGGCGCGCCGCTCGCGTCGGCGGCAAACGCCGGATGCGGCTGGTAACGGATCCCCGGCCGGATGCGAATTTCATACACGCTGTGGGCAATTTGCGAGGAAGGCGCGTCGGTCGGCAGCGCCGCTCCGTCGGCGCCGTAGTAACTCGCGACCGGCACGTCGACAGCGGTCGCCGGAACCAGGGTATAGGGGCGCTTGAGATAGTCGTACTGGAGGAGGGGCTCGTAGATCTGCGCCGTAAAGGTCAGCGCGTCCTCGGTGTAGGCCTGCGCCGGGTCCATGTGCTTGGGACGTTCGGTGAAAGCCGAATAGAAGATGTTGCGACCGCGCTCGCTGCGCGGGTAAGGGTCGTTCTGCTCGCTGCCGCAAGCGGCCAGCAACACGAGGAGCGAGAGGCAAACGAGGCGGAGAACGCGCATGGGTGAAGTGTAACGCGTAAGCGGCATTCCCGCTTTTCGATGCCGCGGCGGCCGGACAATGACGCTGCCGGGCCAGCCACCCGCAGCGGCCCGGCCATCTCGACCCATATGCCATCGGAAACTTTCCCGTCAAATTCCGCTGGCTTGTGCGGTGACATTCCGTTAGCATATCCACGAGGCGCCAAAGTCCGAACCTTCAGGCTCATCGACAATCAATGCTTTTGGCGCCGGGGGTCATCCGCGGGCGCTGGCGGCGCCCGCGGATTGGCCCGCGTGAAGCGGCTGGGAGGGAAAATCCCCTATAATGCGCAGCTGAAGGACTTTCCTGCCCTGCCCCAACTTTTTGCAGCTCACCGTTACCGGAGAACCCATGGGATTTCTTGCAGACAAGCGCATCCTCATCACTGGCGTGCTTTCGAAGCATTCGATCGCGTACGGCATCGCCAGGGCTTGCCATCGCGAGGGCGCAAAGCTCGCCTTCACCTATCAGAACGAACGCTTTCTCGACCGCATCAACAAGTTCGCCGCCGAATTTGACAGTACCCTCGTCTACCAATGCGACGTCGCCGAGGACGCGCAAATCGAAAAACTCTTCGCCGATCTCGCGACGCAATGGGAAGGACTCGAAGGGCTCGTGCATTCAATCGCCTACGCGCCAAACGAAGCCATCGAAGGCGATTTTCTCGAGGGCATCACGCGCGATTCGTTTCGCATCGCGCACGACATCTCGTCCTACAGTTATCCGGCGCTCGCCAAGGCTGCGCGTCCGCTGCTCGCCAAGGGCAATAATCCGGCGCTGCTCGCGCTCACCTATCTTGGCGCCGAGCGCACGATGCCCAACTACAACACGATGGGACTTGCCAAGGCGAGCCTCGAGGCGGCGACGCGCTACCTCGCCTTCTGCCTTGGCCCGCAGGGCATTCGCGCCAATTCGATTTCGGCAGGTCCGATCAAGACGCTCGCCGCTTCGGGCATCGGCAACTTCGGCAAGCTGCTCGCGTACAACGCGCACAACGCGCCGCTGCGGCGCAATATCACCATCGATGAAGTCGGCAACGCCGCGGCATTCCTGCTCTCGGACCTCGCGAGCGGAATCACCGGCGAAATCATGTACGTCGACGGCGGCCTCAACACGACGGCGCTCGGCAACGCCGACCCGATGCCGGCGTAGGGGCAGTAAGGAGTGATGAGTGAGGAGTGAGGAGTAAGAGGCGGGAGGGTTTTACTCCTCCCTCCTCCCTCCTGACTCCTCACCGAAAAAAAAGCCGCTGCATTCGCAGCGGCTTTTTTTCTAGCGCTCCTTCGTTTCGAGCAGCGAAGTATTGATCACGACCTTGTAGCGCTGGCGCAGCTCGGAAAGATAGGCCGACAAATCCTCTTGCGCGACGATGCGCGCGTACTCGGCCTGCAGCGCCTTGCGCTGCGCTTCGTCGATCTTCTCGGGCTGATTGACCGCGACGATCTTGTAGATCAGGTAAGCGCCGTTCACGCTGGCGCCGACGTAAGCGGGCAATTTATGCACGTCAGCCTTGAAGATGGCTGCCGCCGCGGCCTGCGGCAGCGGGCTGTTCTGCATCCTCGAAACGCCCTGCACCTTTGACCAGGCAAGCTTGTCGCTGCCGCCCTTGAGAAGATCGTCGAGTTCCTTCTCGCCGGCCGACTTGGCCATTGCCGCCGCTTCGCGGGCCTTCAAGAGCGCCTCGATCTCGCCCTTCACGGCATCGAAGGGCTTGAGTTCGGCGGGAAGGTGCTCGGCGACACGCGCCGAGACGAGCGTGCTGCTCGCGACTTCGACGGCTTCGGTATTGCGCTTGTTCTTGATCGCATCGTCGGAAAAGAGCGCCGCAAGCACCTTGTCGTTGCCGATCGGCCCCAGACTCGCCACTTCCTTCGCGTCGGGATTGCGGGGAATCCAGTTGCTGTGCTGCAGCTTGAGCTTGAATTTGTCAGCCGCGGGTTGCAGGCTGTCGGGCTGCTCGTAGACGATGTTGCTGAAGGCTTCGGCGGCTTCGGCAAACTTGCGCGAGGCAGTTTGCCGCTTGAGTTCGCCGGTGATCTCGGCGCGCATTTCCTCGAGCGAACGGATCTTTGCTGGGCGGATGCCGGTCAGCTTGATGATGTGGTAGCCGAATTCGGATTCGACGACTTCCGAGATTTCGCCTTCCTTGGCGGCGAAAGCGGCATCGGCAAAAGGCTTGACCATCATGCCGCGAGCAAAATAGCCAAGATCGCCGCCGTTCTTTGCCGAGCCCGGATCCTCGGAATGCTGCTTGGCAAGGTCGGCGAACCTGGCCGGCGCGCGACGCACTTCCTTGAGCACCTCTTCTGCCTTGGCCTTCGCCTTCGCCTTGTCGGCGCCGCCGAGGATCAGGATGTGGCTCGCGCGCCGCTCTTCCGGCTGCCCGTAGCTGTCCTTGTGCTGCTCGTACCAGTTCTTGACTTCCGCTTCGTCCACGTTCGTCTGCGCGAGCAAGGCATCGAGTGAAAGGACGAGGTAATCGACCTTGATCTTTTCGGGCACTTCGAAACGCGCCCGGTTCTCGTCATAGAACTTCTGCGTTGCCGCCGCGTCGATCTTCACCTTTTCGGCGAAGGCTTCGGGCGCGATCTTGAATTCGCTGAAGCGGCGCTCCTCGAGTTGCAGGCGCAGCATCGCGTCAGCCTGCCGGTCTGAAACGAAAGCCGTATCGCCGACGGCGCCGACGAGTTGCTGCATCGTCAGGTCCTGGCGCAGTTTCGCTTCGAACTGCGGCTGCGAATAGCCCTGCGCGCGCAGCGCCGACTCGTAACGCGACATCGAGAACTGCCCGTTTTCCTGCAGCGCCGGAATCTTGCTGATGACGTCGCGCAAGGCATTGTCATCGACGACCATGCGGTTCTTGCTCGCCTCGAGCAGCAGGATGCGCTGATCGACGAGCGCGTTGAGCACGGTGCCTTTGGCTTCCGGCGTGTTCATCATCTCTGCGCGGAAATTCGCGCCGAGCGCCTGCCGCAGCTGCTCCTGGCGCTCACGCATCGCCTGGTCGAATTGCTGCACGGTGATCTTGGTGTCGCCGACGCTGGCGATGTCGGTGCCGGCGCCCGAATTCCTGACGTAGGAATCGACACCCCAGAACGCGAAGGGCAGCGTGATCAGAGCAAGGAAGACCTGAACGATTTTCTTGTTATTGCGGACGGCGTCAAACATGATGGATACCCACTCGATTCAAAAAGCGAAGCAACAACAAAAAAGGCGAACTTGCGTTCGCCTTGTGGTCGTGGCGGAGTGGACGGGACTCGAACCCGCGACCCCCGGCGTGACAGGCCGGTATTCTAACCAACTGAACTACCACTCCGACGCGGAACACACTTGCGGATTCCTGCTGCCTGGTTCCAAAGCTCGCGTTGGTGGGTGCTGACGGGTTCGAACCGCCGACATCCAGCTTGTAAGGCTAGCGCTCTACCAACTGAGCTAAGCA
>CAZALA010000196.1:0-6300 GCA_964485725.1 uncultured Propionivibrio sp.
CTTGGCGCCGACGACTACCTCGTCAAGCCCTTCGCTTTTGCCGAACTACTCGCGCGCGTGCGCAGCCTGCTGCGGCGCGGCGGCAAGGTCAAGGAATTCGGGAGCTTAAGCGCCGCGGACCTTACGCTCGATCTCATGCGCCGCCGCGTCACGCGCGCCGGCAAGCGCATCGATCTCACCGCCAAGGAGTTTGTTCTGCTCGAGCTCTTGCTGCGCCGCCAGGGCGAAGTGCTGCCGCGCTCGCTGATCGCTTCGCAGGTCTGGGACATGAATTTCGACAGCGACACCAATGTCATCGAGGTCGCAATCAAGCGGCTGCGCCAGAAGATCGATGAGGGCTTCGAGCCGAAGCTGATCCGTACCGTGCGCGGCATGGGCTATGTGCTCGAGGACGGGCGGTGAGGCTGGGAATCTTCACGAGGCTGCGTTCGATCACCCTGCGCCTGACCTTGCTCTTCGCGGCAATTTCGACCGGCGTATTGCTGCTGCTCGGCCTCGTCATTGGCGCTTCGGTCGAACAGCACTTCGAAGAGATGGACATGGAGGTCCTCGCGGGCAAGCTCGAGCTGACCCGGCACGCGCTCGAAAGAGTTCGCCGGGAACCCGAGCTCGCGGCGATCCCGCAGCAACTCGACGATTCGCTCGTCGGCCATCCGGGTCTTGTCATCATCGTTCTTGCGCCCAACGGCGAAACCCTGTTCGCGACGAACGGCGCGGCTTTCCCGCAGTCCTTGCAGGGCGTGCGCACGAGCGTTTCGGAGCGCCCGACGACCTGGAAAAACGAGGACAAGTCGTTTCGCGGCATCACGGCGCTGGCGCCGACCGGCATCGAGGGCGCGCGGCCGGCGACCGTCAGCGTCGCGACCGACATCTCCTCGCACGAGCACTTCATGGCTTCGTTCCGCAAGGCGCTCTGGTCTTTCGTCCTCTTCGCCGCGGCGCTCACCGGTTTCCTGGGCTGGGTCGCGGTGCGCCGCGGCTTGCGGCCGCTGCAGGAAATTCGCGCCAAGGCGGCGAGCGTCACGGCACGCAAGCTCGACGCCCGCATCGACGTGGAAGCCGTCCCGCTCGAGCTCGTGCCGCTGGCGGAGAGCTTCAACGCCATGCTTTCGCGTCTCGAGGATTCCTTCGCCCGCCTCTCCGATTTCTCATCCGACCTCGCGCACGAGTTTCGCACGCCGATCAGCAACCTGATGACGCAAACGCAGGTCACGCTCGCGAAAGCGAGAAGCCGCGAAGAATATTGCGAGATCCTGGCCTCGAACGTCGAAGAGTTCGAGCGGCTCTCACACATGATCGCCGACATGCTTTTCATTGCGCAGGCCGACGAGGGGCGCATCGTGCCGCGCAAGGAGAAGATCGAGCTCGCGGGTATCGTCGAAGAACTTGTCGACTTCTACCGCCTGCTCGCCGAGGAGAAAGGCATCGCGCTTTTCCACGCCGGCGGCGCGCCGATCAGCGGCGACCGCCTGATGCTGAGGCGGGCGCTCAGCAACCTCATTGCCAACGCCTTGAAGCACACGCCGCCGGGCGGCCGCATCACGGTCCGTTGTGCGCCGGACCTCGCCGGCGCCGCCGTACTCGCGGTCGAGAACACCGGCGAGACGATCGCCGCGCCGCATCTGCCGCGCCTCTTCGACCGCTTCTATCGCGTCGACGCTTCGCGCCAGCGCAGCAGCGAAGGCGCCGGGCTGGGCCTGGCGATCACGCGCTCGATCGCGCAGGCGCACGGCGGCAAGGTCGACGTGCGCTCGCAGGACGGCGTCACCGTCTTCGAACTCGTGCTGCCCTCCTGATCGCGGCGCTGCTTTCGTTCGCCGGCGGGCAAGCGCGGGTAAAATAGCGGCAATGATTTTCCTTGCCCTTGAAACCGCCAACGATCCGGGTTCGATCGCGCTCTGGCGCGACGGCGAAATCGATTGCCGCGCCTGCCCGGCGAGCGCGTCGAATTCGGAAACGCTGCTGCCGCTCGCCGGCCTCGCCTTGCGCGAAGCCGGGCTCGGTTTCGGCGACCTCGATGCGATCGCCTTCGGCTGCGGACCGGGGTCCTTCACCGGGCTGCGCGTCGCTTGTGGCGTCGCGCAGGGGCTTGCGATGGCGCGCGATTTGCCGCTGATCGCGATCGGCAGCCTCGACGCGATGGCCGCAGCTAGCGGCGCCGATAAAGTCATCGTCGCGCTCGACGCGCGCATGGGCGAAGTCTATTTCGCCTGCTTCGAGCACGGCGAACGCCTCGGCGAAATCGGCGTTTATTCGCCCGCGTCGGCGCCTCTGCCCGCAGGCTTCGGCTGGCTCGCCTGCGGCAACGGTTTTTCGGCGTATCCGGTCTTGCGCGAACGCGCCGCGCCGCAGGTCGACACCTGGCAAGTCGAGCGCGCGCCGAGCGCCTCCGCGGTCGCGCTGCTCGCCGCGCCGCGGCTTCTGCGCGGCGAGCGCATCGATCCGGCCGACGCGAGCCCGCTCTACGTTCGCGACAAGGTCGCAAGAACAGTCGCCGAGCGCCTCGCCGTCGGCGGCAGGGCCTGATGAGCGCCGTTTTCGAACCGCGCGTCGAGTTGCTGCCGATGAGTGCGCGCGACATCGACGAGGTGCTCGCGATCGAATACGGCGCCTACGATTTTCCCTGGGGGCGCGGCAACTTCGTCGATTCGATCGCCAGTGGGTACAGCTGCTGGGTGTGCCGCCTGGGCGGCGAACTCATCGCCTATTTTGTCCTGATGCTCGTCGTTGACGAAGCGCACCTGCTCAACATCTGCGTCGCCAAGCAGCGGCAGCGCTTGGGTTACGGCGCGCGCCTGCTGCGCCAGGCGATGATCGTCGCGCGCCGCGCCGGCGCGCTCTCGCTGCTCCTCGAAGTGCGCCCGTCGAACGTGCAGGCGCTGCAGCTTTACGAGAGCTTCGGTTTCAGGGAAATCGGCCGCCGCCGCGGCTACTACCCGGCGGCGCAGGGCCGCGAAGACGCGATCGTGCTGCGGCACGCGCTCGACGAGGTTTCGACATGGGCTTAGGGCGCAAGGCGCTGCTCGACGAGATGGGGCTGTCGCCGCAATGGACGCTGCGCACCGAACCCGCCGTCGCGAGGCGGAGCGGGGCAGGGGCGATGCCGGCGCAGGCGAGACCCGCCGATGCGGTCCCGACATCAGAGGCGAGCGTGCTCGGCAGCCGGGCTGAAAGCCCCGCGCACCCGGCGTGGATCGCGCTTGCCGAAAACATCGCCGCCTGCCGTGCCTGCCCGCTCTGCGCCGAGCGCAAGCAGACCGTCCCCGGCGTCGGTGACGAGCAGGCCGACTGGCTTTTCGTCGGCGAAGCGCCGGGCGCCGAAGAAGACGCGCGCGGCGAGCCTTTCGTCGGGCAGGCCGGCAAGCTCCTCGATGCGATGCTTGCCGCGATCGACCTGAAGCGCGGCGCCAACGTCTATATCGCCAACGCCGTGAAGTGCCGTCCGCCCGCCAACCGCACGCCGGAAGCGGCTGAAATGGCGGCGTGCCGGCCTTTTCTGCAAAGGCAGATCGAGCTCCTCAAGCCCAAGCTCATCGTCGTCCTCGGCCGAGCGGCGCTCCACGCCGTGCTCGGCGCCGACGGCTCGCTCTCGAAGTACCGTGGCCAGGCGCTTTACTATCGCGACGCCGGCGGCGAAATCCCGGTCGTCGTCACCTATCACCCGGCGTATCTCTTGCGTACGCTCACCGAAAAAGCCAAGGCCTGGGAAGACCTCTGCCGGGCGCGCGCGCTGATGCGCACCGCTGACGACTGAGAGCAACACCCGGCAGGCCATCAGGCGGCCAATCCTCCGTCATGTGGAGAAGAACGATAAAACCCCTTTCCGCGCACTTTGCGTCAAGTGCGTTTTTAGAAGTTCTTTGCGTTACCTTTGCCCCTTCGCGCCTTTGCGGTGGGGGTGGCTTTGAATACAACAATGACCGATAGCAGCCTCTCCGACCTTTTCGCGCAGCGGCCTTTCATGCGCTTCTGGTTCGCGCGTCTGGCCGGAACGACGGCCAACCAGATGCTGATGGTCGCCGTCGCCTGGCAGATGTACGACCTCACGAACAGCGCCTGGGACCTCGGGCTCGTTGGCCTCTTTCAGTTCGTTCCCGCGCTCGTCATGACCCTGCCGGCCGGCCATATCGTCGATCACGCGCACCGCGGCCGCGTCTTCGCCGCGTGCATGCTGGTGCTCGCGCTCGTCGCCTTGCTGCTCGTCGCCGCGACGCTCGGGGATTTCTGCACGCGCGAGCTGATCTTCGGCGTCTCGGTGATTTTCGGCGTCGCGCGCGCCTTCCAGATGCCGGCGCAACAGGCGCTGACGCCGCAGCTCGTCCCGCCGGCCTTGCTCGCCCGCGCCGTTGCCTTCTCGACGAGCGCGATCCAGAGCGCCGTGATCTGCGGCCCGGCGCTCGGCGGCCTTCTCTACGCGGCGGAGGCAAGCGCCGTTTATGTCTGCGCCGCCGGCCTGCTCCTGAGCGCTTTCGCGCTGACGCTGGCGGTGCGTTACGAGCGGCAGTTGGCGGTGGCAGCGATGAGCTGGAAAACCGTTTTCGTCGGCGTGAGCTTCGTCTGGCGCAACAAGGTCCTGCTCGGGGCGACTTCGCTCGACCTTTTTGCCGTGCTGCTCGGCGGCGCCGTCGCCCTCCTGCCGATCTTTGCGCGCGACATTCTCGACGCCGGTCCGGTCGGGCTCGGGCTTCTGCGCTCGGCGCCTGCCGCCGGCGCCTTGCTCATGTCGGCGGTGCTGGCGCGCTGGCCGTTGCAGCGCCACGTTGGCCATCGCCTGCTCGCCGCCGTCGCGCTCTTCGGCGTCGCGACGCTGGTTTTCGGCCTGTCGACGAACTTCGCCGTCTCCATGCTCGCGCTCGCAGTTTCCGGCGCTGCCGACAGCGTCAGCGTGGTGACGCGGCAGACGCTGATGCAGCTCGAGACGCCCGACGAAATGCGCGGCCGCGTCGCCGCCGTCAACTCGATCTTCATCGGCGCTTCCAATCAGCTTGGCGAATTCGAATCAGGCGCGACCGCGGCGCTCTTCGGCCCGGTGGGCTCGGTCGTTTTCGGCGGCCTCGGGACGCTCCTCATCGCGGCGACCTGGATCAGGCTGTTTCCGGCGCTGGCCCAGCGCGACCGCATGCTGTAGTGATTGGGCCGGCTGCGCCTTTAACTTCCACCGCAAAGGCGCAAAGTTAAAAACAAAGGCAAGGCAAAGAATAAGATTTGGGTTGCCTTTGCATTGCCTTTGCGTTTTCGCGCGTTTGCGGATCGGTGCAATGCGCTTCGCTGATGCACAGATCGGTGCAATGCGCTTCGCTTATTGCACCCTATATCACTCAATCAATGTCACGGGGCCGTATCGCCAAGCGCAGCCGGCCCTTAGTGCTTCGAGTCGTCGAGGTGGATCACATCGTCTCGATCGCGCTGGTTGGCGTCGTGGCGGCGCTTGACGATGAACATGCTGCCGCTGACGAAGAGGCCGAAGAGCGCGATCACGATGTAGATCGGCAGGTTGGCCTTGGCCATGAAGTAGTAGAAACCGGTCATCACGAGGATCGAGAGGTTCTCGTTGAAATTCTGCACGGCGATCGAATGGCCGGCGCCCATCAGGATGTGGCCGCGGTGCTGCAAGAGCGCGTTCATCGGCACGACGAAGAAACCCGAAAGCCCGCCGATGACGATGAGCAGTGGCACGGCGAGCCAGACATCGCGCACGTAGTTCATGCCGATGACGATGATGCCCATGGCGATGCCGAGCGGGATCACCTTGACCGAACGGCGCAGCGTCACGGTGCGCGCGGCGCCGACCGCGCCGAGCGCGACGCCGACCGCGACGACGCCCTGGAGCATGCTCGACTTCGACAGGTCGAGATGCAGCGCCGACTCCGCCCACTTGATGACGATGAATTGCAAGGTCGCGCCGGCCCCCCAGAAGAGCGTCGTCACGGCGAGCGAGATCTGGCCGAGGCGGTCGCGCCAGAGCAAACCCAGGCAGTGGTTGAATTCGCGGATGAAATACCAGGGATTCTTGTGCAGCGCCTTGTGGTCGACGCCGGTGTCCGGAATGTAGAGGTTGAAGACGGCAGCGAGGACGTAGAAGATGGCGACAAAGCAGATCGCCATTTCAGTCGTCGTGTCGACGCCGGTTTCGAGCAGCGGAAAGTCCAGCGCGAGCATGCGATAAGCCGTCGCCGGCTGGATCAGCACCCCGCCGACGACGACGCCGAGGATGATCGCGCCGACCGTGAGCCCCTCGATCCAGCCGTTGGCGATGACGAGCAGGCGGTGCGGCAGGTATTCGGTGAGGATGCCGTACTT
>CAZALA010000197.1:0-6118 GCA_964485725.1 uncultured Propionivibrio sp.
TTTCGCAGGAGCGGTCGAAGACGCGCATGTAGGAGACCGGGCCCGAGGCGCGCGACTGCGTGCCCTTGACCTGCGCGCCCTGCGGGCGGATCGAAGAAAAGTCGTAACCGACGCCGCCGCCGCGGCGCATCGTTTCGGCGGCTTCGGCGAGCGCGCTGTAAATGCCCGGGCGACCCTCGACGAGCTCGACGATCGAATCGCCGACGGGTTGCACGAAGCAGTTGATCAGGGTGGCGGCAAGCGGTGTCCCCGCCGCCGAGTTGATGCGGCCAGCCGGAACAAAGCCGTTTTCCTGCGCCCAGAGGAAGCGCTCTTCCCACTTGGCGCGGTGCTTTTCTTCCTCGTTGACGGCAAGCGCGCGGGCGACGCGGCGGCGCACGTCATGGACGTTCTTCTCGCTGCCCTTGGCGTATTTTTCGATCAGGACTTCGCCGGCGATTTCCTGCTCGGGGGGGCGGGTCTGTTGCGAAGGCTCGGAAGGCTGGGACAGCGCGGTCAGGGAAAGCTGCTGGGTAGGGCTCATGAAATACCTCTTGATGGCGGCGTGCCGGTGGCGGGCAGCGCGGTTGATCTAAACCAATGTCTCTGACAGGGAGCGGTCGGGAAAAGTGCCAATCCAAGCGACGCTTGTCATGGCGAATCAGACGTAAAGCTACTACATGTAGTGGCCTCCTGCAAGAAGCTCACTAAATGTAGTTGGCGAAGAGCGCTGGCGCGCGGGGCGAAAGGACAATCAAATCACGCATTTGCGGCGCCAAAATTTTTTTCGCCACGGCGTCGGGATGACAGCGGCGCCGCCGCCGCGTCAAATCTTCGTTTTTTGCTTGCGCCGGGCACAAATCGGTAGCTAAATCAACAAACTCGCTTTTAGCGCCGGGACGAGCCGCATCCTGCTAAAATACCCGGTTATCGGATCGCGGTTTAAAATTTCGCATCGTGGAAAACAATAAAGCGAAGGACCGCGCTTTCTTCCTAACGACAAAAGGGATCGATCATGTTTGTCTTTGTGCTCAATTGCGGCAGTTCCTCGCTGAAATACCAGCTGCTCGACATGAACAACGAGGGTCGTGTCGCAGCCGGCCTCGTCGAACGGATCGGCATGAAGGATTCGGTGCTCGTCTATGAGCCGGCCACCGGCGAAAAGGTCAAGGAGATTGCCGATATTGCCGACCACGCGATGGCGATCAAGCGCGTCCTCGGCAAGCTCGTCGATGCGAAAGTCGGCGTCATCGGCTCGCTCAAGGACATTTCGGCGGTCGGCCATCGCGTCGTGCACGGCGCCGAGAAGTTCTCGGGCTCGGTTCTCATCACCGACGCCGTGATCGCTGCGCTCAAGGAGAACATCCCGCTTGCGCCCCTGCACAACCCGCCCAATATCACCGGCATCGAGGCGATGATGACGGCCATGCCCGGCGTTCCCAACGTTGGCGTCTTCGACACGGCTTTTCACGCGACGATGCCCGCCGAATCGTACATTTACGCGGTGCCCTACGAGTGGTACGAAAATCACCACGTGCGCCGCTACGGCTTTCACGGCACCTCGCACCGCTTCGTCTCCGAGCGCGCCGCGCAGATCCTCGGCATCGAAAAGGACGCTTTCAACTGCATCACCTGCCACATGGGCAACGGCTCTTCCTTCACGGCGGTGAAGGGCGGCAAGTCCTACGACACGAGCATGGGAATGACGCCGCTCGAAGGCATGGTCATGGGAACGCGCTGTGGCGATATTGACGCCGGCATCCCGAGCTTTCTTGCCGCCAACGCCCACATGTCCTACGCCGACATCGACAATGCGCTCAACAAGAAGTCGGGTCTGCTCGGCATTTCCGGAATCAGCTCGGACATGCGCGACATTCAGGCGGCGGCGCGTGACGGCAACGCCCGCGCCAAGCTCGCAGTGGAAGTCCTGCTGCACCGCACGCTGAAATACATTGGCGCGTATGCCATCGAGCTCGGCCGCGTCGACGCCATCGTGTTCACCGGCGGGCTCGGTGAAAACGACATGGCTTTCCGTGCTGCCATCGTGAACCGGCTGACCGTCCTCGGCATCAAGCTCGACGCGGCGGCGAACAATGTCCGCGTGCAGGAAGTCGTGATATCGACCGCCGATTCGCCGATCAAGGTGATGGTCGTTCCGACCAACGAGGAACTCGTCATCGCTCGCGACACGCGCGACATCGTCGGCAAGTAATCTGCTCAACCGGTACTCTTAAGCTCTTTCAACACAGAGATCACAGAGACACAGAGATCACAGGGAAAAAACTTCCGGTCGAAAAGCTTTCTCTGTGTTCTTGCTTGCTCTTCTCCGTGTTCTCTGTGTTGAATGCGGTTCGCTTTTCAGCTTTCCTCGATCGCGTTCCGGTTGTGGTGAGCGATCAGGGTGGCGATGACGCAGGAGGCCATCCGCGTTTCGGCGGTGTCGGCGCGGCTCGTCAGGACGATGGGCACGCTGGCGCCGAGGACGATGCCGGCGGTCAGCGCGTGCGCCAGATACTCGAGCTGCTTGGCGAGCATATTGCCCGATTCGAGGTCGGGAACGACGAGGATGTCGGCGCAGCCGGCGACCGGCGAGTTGATGCCCTTGGTCTTGGCGGCGAGCAGGGAGACGGCGTTGTCGAAAGCGAGCGGCCCGTCGAGCAGCCCGCCGCTGATCTGGCCGCGATCGGCCATCTTGCAAAGTGCCGCGGCGTCGAGCGTCGATTGAATCTTGGCGTTGATTGTTTCGACCGCCGAGAGGATTGCGACCTTCGGCTCGGCGATGCCGATGATGTGCCCGCGCTCGATCGCATTCTGGATGATGTCGGCCTTCTCCTGCAGCGTCGGCGCGATGTTGATCGCCGCGTCGGTGATCATGATCGGGCGCGGATAGGTCGGCACGTCCATCAGGAAGACGTGCGAGATGCGCCGCGAAGTGCGCAGGCCGGACGTGCGTGACACGATTTCGGCGACGAGTTCGTCGGTGTGCAGGCTGCCTTTCATGATCGCTTCGGCGTCGCCGTTGCGCACGAGCGTCACCGCCATCGCCGCCGAATCGTGGCTGTGCTTGACATTAACGATGCGGTACTGCGCCAGCGCGAGGCCGTTTTCCTCGGCGATGGCGCGGATCTTGGCTTCCGGTCCGATCAGGATGGGCTCGATCAGCCCGGCTTCGGCGGCCATCAGCGCGCCCTTGAGCGATTCCCTGTCGCAGGGGTGGGCGACCGCCATGTCGATCGGGGCAAGGCCCTTGGCGCGGCCAATGAGCGCTTGCAGGCGAGCGTATTTGTCGGCGATCGTGACGCTCGGCAAGGTGATGCGCTTGGTGCGGATTTTTTCCTTGGGCACGCCGACTTCGACTTCGCCTTCGACGACGATCTGCCCGTGCTGGTTGGTGCAGGCGCAGGCGAAGTTCACGTGGTGGTTGTGCGGGTAAAGCTCTTTCACGGTGACCGAGACGGTGACGCGGTCGCCGATCGTCACCGGTCGTACGAAGCGCAGCGACTGCCTGATCAGGATGGTCCCGGGCCCCGGGAACTGCGTGCCAAGCACCGTTGAAATCAGTGACGCGCTCCACATGCCGTGCGCGATGACTTCGCGGAACATGCCGCCCTGCGCAAATTCCGCGTCGACGACCGCGGGATTGATGTCTCCGGTCATCACGGCAAAGAGCTGGATGTCTTCGGCGTGCAGGATGCGCGTCAGCGAAGACGTGTCGCCGACGGCGATTTCGTCGTAGGTCCGGCTCTCGAGAAAGTTCTGGTTGGTCTCAATCAGCATGAGCGGATCTCCCCCAAAACAAGCACCTCCAGGCTCCCTCTGCCCTTGTTCTGATCGGGAGCATCGGTCTCGGGATCTTCCAACGCCGCCTCGCGAGGCTGCCGCTGCGCCGGCGCGGAAATCGCCGTTGAATACACGGCGATTATAGTCCGCAGACTTGGCCGCTGCCGATTTTATTGCGCGCGGAAATTCAGCTCGTCGCGACCTTTCGGTAGGCGGCAAGCGCCTTGGCCACAGGCTCGGAAAGCGCCGAGCTTGCCGGCGCGCCGAGACCGAACTCGCGCTGCAGATCGGCCCTGTGCGCATCGATGTAGCTGATGACGCGGTCGAGATTGGCGAGCCGGTTGGGAATGAAGTTGTTGGGCGAGTTGAGCAGCCCGGCCGATTTGGCGAAGTTGGCGGCGAACTCGTCGATCGTGTTGACGGCGCCGAGCCGGTTGGCGGCAAGCGCCTTATCGAAAGTTGCCGCGTCGAAAGACGCGAGTTTGCTCGCAGGATCGATGCTCAGACCGAGGTCGGCGAGGCCGCGAAAACCGTCCTTGGCGCCGTTGAAGATATTCTCGACGCTCCATTCCAGCTCGTTGAGCGAGACGACCGCCGCCTGCGTTCCGGCGAGCACGCCGCCGGCTCTGACGGTGCCGTCGAAGCGCTTGATCCAGCCGTTGTACTCGTCGGTGAAGCTTTGCAGCGCGGCCTTGATCGCGTCATTGCTGGCGCTCGCGCTGGTCGCGTCTGCGAGCGTTGCGCCGGCGCTCTGGAGCGTCGCGACCGCGCCTTTCATCGCCGAGAGCTCTGCCGATTGCGCCTTGTAAGTCGCGTCGCCAAGGTTGATCAGGCTCATCATTCGATAAGCGCTCTCCGGGTCGAAGAGCGACAGATTGCGTCCGGATCCCGGCGGCTGCAACGCGGAAGGCCCTGACGAGCTTGCCGCACCGCTGAGCGCTGCGTTGAGAAAATCGAGCCGGTTCGCGGCCGCGCTGCCACTTCCTGCCGGTGCTGACAGGCTGTCCACCGACTGCGCGCGCAGGGTAGCGAGGCGCAGCGCCAGCGCGGACGAGAAGTCGCTCTTGCCGGCAGCGGCCGCGCTGTCCTGGCTCGGCGCTGCGCCCGTTGCATTCGCCGAGCCGGCGCTCGCGGTCTTGAAGAGACTGAAGAGTGAACTGGCGATGGCGATCGGCGACATGAGACGCTCCGGGGTAAAGGGCTCGTGCGTTTTGAGCAATAAGCGAGCCAGGCACGAGGAGGCGCTTGCGCCGGCTTGCGGCGCGGCCATCCTGCCGCAAGGCCGCCGGCGCGGCAAAAACTGCCGGCCGAATTTGCCAGGGCGCTCAGGCAGCGATCCAGTTGCGCGTTCGGCCGACGGCGCGTCGCCAGCCTTCCATCCGCTCTTCGCGCGCATCGGCAGAGAGCCTCGGAAGGAAACGGCGCTCGGCTTTCCAGAGCGTTGCGAGCTCGCTTTCGTCGGCCCAGAAGCCGACCGCGAGGCCGGCCAGAAAAGCTGCGCCGAGCGCCGTCGTTTCCGTCACCTGCGGCCGCACGACTTCGACGCCGAGGAGGTCGGCCTGGAACTGCAGGAGCAGGTTGTTGCGCGCGGCGCCGCCATCGGCGCGCAGCTCGCGCACCGGCATGGCGCAATCCTGCGCCATCGCGAGGACGACTTCGGCGCTCTGAAAAGCAATCGCTTCGAGGCTCGCGCGGGCAATGTGCGCGCGGTTCGTGCCGCGCGTGAGGCCCAGGATCGCGCCGCGCGCGTAGGGGTCCCAATAGGGCACGCCAAGGCCGGTGTGCGCGGGGACAACATAGACGCCGCCGCTATCGGGCACCGACGCGGCGAGCGCCTCGATCTCATCGGCGCTCGCGATCATGCCGAGCTCGTCGCGCAGCCACTGCACGATGGCGCCGCCCATGAAAACGCTGCCCTCGATGAAATACGTCGTTTGGCCGGCGCGCTGCCAGCCCAGCGTCGTGATGAGACGCTGCTTTGACGGCATCGGCCTCGCGCCGGTGTTCATGAGCAGGAAGCAGCCCGTGCCATAGGTGTTCTTGGCCATTCCGGGCGCGAAACAGACCTGGCCGAAGCTTGCCGCCTGCTGGTCGCCGGCGATGCCGGCAAGCGCGATCGGCGCGCCGAACAAGGATGCCTCTGAGCTCGCGAAGCGCGAACTGCTCTCGACGATTTCCGGGAGCAGCGCGGCCGGAAGGTCGAAGAGCTCAAGGAGCGCCTTGTCCCAGGCTCGCTCTTGCAGCGAAAAGAGCATCGTTCGCGAAGCGTTGGAAGCGTCGGTGAGGTGGGCGCGCCCGCCAGTGAGTTGCCAGACGAGCCAGCTGTCGCACGTGCCGAAAGCGAGCCCGCCGCGCCCGG
>CAZALA010000198.1:0-6083 GCA_964485725.1 uncultured Propionivibrio sp.
AGCTTCAGCGACTTGCCGAAGAACTGTCTGCTTCGGTGAAAACCTTCCGCGTTTAAGAGCAAATCGCCAGACCAGAAGAGCCGCTTTCTGCCGTATCGCAAATTGAAAGCCGCTGACTTCTCGCAGAAGTCAGCGGCTTTTGCATCTGCGCCGGCGCGGTGACTCGCTAGCCGGCGATTGCCCGCAGTGGAACGATGATCAGCTGCGGCATCAGCAGAAAAATGAAGAGCAGCGCGAACTCCGCGAGGAGAAACGGCATGATGCCCTTGAGCAGGGTGCCGAGCTTGATGTTCCCCATGCCGCAGCCGAGATAGAGAATCGTCCCCACCGGCGGCGTGATGAGCCCGAGACAAAGGTTGAAGATCATCAGCAAGGAGAAGAAGTAGGGATCAATTCCCGCCTGCGTGACGACCGGCAGAAAGACCGGACCGAAAATGAGCAGATTCGGGGTGAGATCCATGACCATTCCCATGCCGCCCAGGAAGACGTTGATCAGCAGCAGGAGCGTCACCGGCGAATCCCTAAAGCTCGAGAAGAGCGCCGCGATCTGCACCGGGATCTGCGCCACCGTGATGAACCAGCCGACAGCCGATGCCGCACCGACGATGAACATGACGACGGCCGTGCTCTTGGCCGCCATCATGAAGACCTTTGGCAGATCCTCGAGCTTCATCTCGCGGTACCAGGACCTCGAAATGACGAAGGCGTAAATCGCCGCAAACGCGCCTGACTCGGTCGGGGTGAAAACGCCAAAGCGAATGCCGCCGATGATCATGAGCGGCATGACGAGCGCCGGCATCGATTCCTTGAGGATGACGAGCGCCTCCCTGCCCGTGTAGCGCGTGACGTCGTGATAGCCGTCGATGCGAACGATCACGAACCAGACCGCCATCAGCGTCAGGCCAATCAGGAGGCCGGGCGCGATCCCGCTCATGAACATGCGGCTGATCGAAAGCCCCACCGAAGAGCCGAGAACGATCATCGGAATCGACGGCGGAATGATCGGCGCGATGATCGCCCCGGCGCAGATCAGCCCCACCGCCCGCTCCGGCCGATAGCCGTTGGCGAGCATCATCGGGATCAGAATCGCGCCGAGCGCCGCGGCATCGGCAACGGCGCTGCCAGAGAGGCCGGCGAAGATCATGCTGGCGACAATGGCGACGTAACCGAGGCCGCCACGCACTCTTCCTACCGCGAGATTGGCGAAGCTGACGATGCGTTTCGACAGGCCGCCCGCCGACATGAATTCCCCGGCCAGCATGAAGAAGGGAATTGCCATCAAGGAGAAGTTGTTGGTCCCCATCACCATCTGCTGACTGACGATGGAGAAATCGGACATGCCCATGTAGAACATCAGCGCGAAGCCGCTGATGATCAGAATGACGGCGATCGGGATGCCGAGCGGCAGCAGACCGAAAAGGACGACGATAAAGACGACGAGTTCCATGTCAGAGCGCCTCCGCCGAGGTCAAGGTGATGCTCTGCCCGCGCAAGAGCCTGGCGCAATTGCCGATCGTCATCGCGATGATCGCCAGCGCGACGACGATGATCGATACGGAGACAAAGCCGAAGGGAATCTCGGTCGCCGGCCCGGGAGACGCGGCCGAAGTCAGGAAGAATTCCCAGCCGCCCCAGAGCACGAGGAGAAAAGTCGCGAGAACGAGGAGCTCGCCGAGCAGCGCCACCGTCCTTCTCGCCCGCCCATGCAGGGCGCTCAGCAGAAGATCGACGCCGATGTGCTTGCCCTCCTTGTAGGCGACGATGGAGCCGAGCGCGCTGACCCAGACGAACATGTATCTCGACAGTTCTTCTCCGGCGGGAATGCCGGAGTTGAACATGTAGCGAAGGCAGGCATTGACGAAGACGATGATGACCATCGCCGCGAGCGCGAAAATCAGGAAGCCGTTGACGACTTTCCAGAGCAGGTCGACTTTGGCCTGCTTCATTACTTGCTCGCGAGGATCTTGTCGAAGTAAGGCTTGGCGTCCGGGTACTTGCCGAAGAACCACTCGTACATGGCCTTCTGCGAGTCGCGCAGCTTGCCCTTGTAGGCCTCGTCGGGCGTGACGATCTTCACGCCCTGACCCTTCATGAAGGCAAGGTCGCCGAGTTCGGCTTCAACCGAGACCTTCCATTGATAGTCGGCGGCTTCCCTGGCAGCGTCGCTGACAGCCTTCTGCAGATCAGGCGGCATGCCCTGGTAGAGCTTGTCGTTGATGATCAGCAGGCGCGGGCTGAACATGTGCTTGGAATCGAGGATCTGCTTCTGCACTTCATAGAAGCGCGATGAACGGATCGTTGCCGCCGGGTTTTCCTGCCCATCGACGACCTTGGTCTCGATCGCCGTAAACACTTCGCTGAAAGCCAGCGTGATCGGATTGGCCCCAAAGCCCTTGGCCATTTCGACATAGACCGGCGTGTTCGGCACCCT
This sequence comes from uncultured Propionivibrio sp., assembly GCA_964485725.1. Lineage (GTDB taxonomy): Bacteria > Pseudomonadota > Gammaproteobacteria > Burkholderiales > Rhodocyclaceae > Propionivibrio. The sequence continues at coordinate 2,432 of CAZALA010000198.1, forward strand.
CAGCCGCATGCCCTTGAGCTTGTCGAAACTCGCCATGTCGCTGTTGCTCGAAATCACTCTGAAGCCGTCGGCAAAGAAGGTCAGATTGCGCACGCCGGCTTTTGCCGGCAGCGGCGACACCATGTCCTGGCCGATCGGGCCGAGGAAGATCTTCTTGGCGTGTTCCCAGCCGTCGAACAGGAAGGGCAGCTCGCCCAGGTTGATCACCGGAACATCGCGCCCCATCAGCGTTCCCGTGATGCCCATCTCGACGTTGCCCTTCTTCACGCTGTCGATATAGGTGTCCTCGGGGCCGAGTTGCGCCGACGGAAAGACCGTCACCTGGATCCTGCCGCCGCTCTTGGCTTCGACAAGTTCCTTGTATTTCACGAGCCCCTTGGTGATCGGATGCTCGGCGGCGTGCCACGTGGCCACCTTGAGCTTGTACGATTCTGCAGCGAGAGCGCTGGCGCTCGCAAAGGCGGCGATGATGAGAGACGCGATAAGTCGTTTCACGGTAATTCCCCCTGGAGTTTGATTGGCATTGCCCGTTTGAATTGCTGGCTGCTACAGACATCGGATACTACAGTTTTCAAGCGAAGAAACTGGTGCCCGGATGGCGCTTGGCTAAGCTGATCCGGGATCGGGAAGGACATACGGACTGTTGGCCCGCAGCGCCAGCGCCTCGATCTTCTCGAGCAGCGAACGACTGAGCGGAACGCCCTCTTGCATCCGCACATCGTGGGTTCGCCATTCGATGTCGCCGGGCACCATGACGGGTCGCTCGGGCGAGAAAGGACGGCTCGCGCGCAGCGTATCCATCATGTCGTCCATGTCGCGATGGAAATCGTCGATGTCGCGGAACGCCGCCGGCGAAATGGCCATGAAGCAGTGGCCGGTGTTGGTGCGCGTGCCTTCCCTTGGGCGCATGCCCTGCAGCGGCGCGGGCATCGCGCCGGGCAGCACGGCGGCAAGAATCTCGACCATGGCATTGAGCCCGTAGCCCTTATGCACGCTCATTTCCGCGCTGCCGCCAAGCGGCGTCAGGCCGCCTTCGCCGCTCTCGTAGATGATCACTCTCGCCCTGGCAGCGTCGGTCACCGGCTCGCCGTCGGCACCGACGACCCAGCCGGCGGGAATCGGCTTGCCGGCAAGCCAGGCGAGGTTGACCTTGCCGATTGACGCGGTGCTCGTCGCAACGTCGAACATGAAGGGCTTGTTGCGCTTTGCCGGCGCGCCAAAAGCGATAGGGTTGGTCGAGAACATCGGTGCCGAGCCGCCGGCCGGCACCACGCAGCGCGTGAAGCCGTTCGAGAGCGCCAGGCTCACCATGCCGCGCGCCGCGGCGCGAGCGACGAAGCAACCCGCCGCGCCATAGTGATCGGAGCGGCGCACGGTGACCATGCCGACGCCGAGTTGCTCGGCCTTGTCGCAGGCAAGATCCATTGCCTGGATCGACACCGAATGGCCGAGGGCGCCGTCAGCGTCGATCAGCGCCGTTGCCGGGGTTTCGCGCTCGATGCGAATGTTCGGCCGGGGATTGATCGCGCCATTCTTGAACAGGCCCTCGTAATAGATCAGGATCGCAATGCCGTGCGAATCGATGCCGTTGAGATCCGCTTCCAGCATGATTTGCGCCGAGCCGAGCGCCTGTTCCGCGCTCATGCCCCAGGCGCTCAGCGTCGCGACGATCTGTTCGCTGATCTGCTGCGGGGAAACGACAAGGTGCGTACTTGCCACGTTTGATGGGGCTGCGCAGACGATGGGGGCCATGGCGTCGGCTCAGAAAACTGCGCGGGCAAGGCGCGCGCGTCTGGGCAACGAGCGCATGGCTGAAATCCAGGCATTGCCCCGGGTGACTGAGCCACCGGTCATTTTCGCAAGCATCGAACTCTCCCTGCCAGCTTCTGGCCTCTGATATATTACGTTGCTTACTAATATATCAGTCCATATGCTAGCATGCAAGCACGTTTTAAATGCCTGTAGAATTGCGCCATGGCCCGCTCATCAAATCCCCGCACCTCACTCACCGACGAAGCGCTGCAAAGCATCCGCGCCCGCATCGTCGAAGGCGAACTCGAGCTCGGCGCGGCTTTGTCCGAAGCGGCGCTCGCGCAACTCCTCGGCGTCAGCAAGACGCCGGTGCGCGAAGCGCTGATGCGCCTCAAGCGCGAGGGACTCGTCGATATCTTTCCGCAGCGTGGCACTTTCGTCTTTCAGATCGACACCGAAACAGTCCTTGCCCTTTGCGATTTTCGCCGCCTGATCGAATGCGCGGCGATGGACCGCTCCTGCACCGCAAGCTGGGGGCAGCTCGTTGACGCGCTCGAGCGCTGCGTCAACGAAATGCAGGAAGCGATGGCTTGCAACGACACCTCAAAGTATCGCCGGCTCGACGCCGAGTTTCACGGCAGCCTCTTCCGTTTCTGCGGCAACCGCCTGCTCGTCGAAGCGCACGAGAGCATCGAATTTCGCGTGCAGTCGCTGCGCACCCGCCTGTCGGTGCGCCACGAAAACAATGAAGGCACGCTGAAGGAACACAAGGGCATCGTGCAGGCGCTGATCAAGCGCAACCAGGAGCGCGCCCGGCAGCTCCTGTACGACCATATTGCCGCCTCCGAGGTGAACTACCTCAAGCTGCTGCCCGATCCTTCGCGGCAACGCGTGACGGCCTAGGCGCCCGCCTTTCGTCAGCCTGCGGGAGCAAATACGCTGTGCACGGAGTTTGCAACTTCACGATATTGCCGCGTACGATCATCTCGCCCAGGCTGAGGGATGAACCAGTCCTGCCTGTTTCCGCGCACGGAATCTTGCTCGTTTCTTAGGCACACGGAAATTCTCCTTGCCTGACCTGATGCTGGGTAACTTATCCCGCTCTTATCCACAGACTTTCCACTGCTTTCTGTGGACCGAAACATGCGTCAGCCCAAGGGCAGCCGCCAATCGCCTCGGTCCAGAAATCACTTTGGTCTGCAAGCTTGCCGCCCGGCGATCCTTGAGTCGACTCAGAATGACTGGCGACGGTCGATAGCAAGACTGTCATAAAGTCGCGCTAAATTGAGGTATCGATGAATGAATCGTCCTTCAGATCGGAGTCACTCTTGAAGCAAAGCCTTCCTGCCAAGCCGGCCACGTCCATCCTCGCGACGCGCAAGCGAATTGCCTTGATCGCACACGACCACAAGAAGCGGGACCTGATGGAGTGGGCTGAATACAATCGCGACCTGCTCGTTGCGCACGAGTTGTGCGCAACCGGGACCACCGGCTCGATGCTTGAAAAGTCGCTCGATACGAGAGTCCTTAAACTGCAGAGCGGTCCGCTCGGCGGCGACCAGCAGATCGGGGCAAAAATTGCCGAGGGGATCATCGACTTCATCATCTTTTTTTGGGATCCGATGGAGCCGCAACCGCATGATCCCGACGTCAAGGCGCTTTTGCGTCTCGCCGTGGTGTGGAATGTCCCGGTGGCGTGCAACCGCGCGACCGCGGACTTTCTGATTTCGTCACCGCTCATGTTCTCGGAATACGAACGCATCCTGCCCGACTTCGACCTTCATCTGAACCGGATGAAATCAGCGTCCGCGGTGCTGAACTAAGGGAGCAAGCACTCCCGCCTCCGTAACAAAGCCGTAATATTCGCTCGCTACACTGCCCTTGCTGCACCGACTGTGGT
>CAZALA010000199.1:0-6052 GCA_964485725.1 uncultured Propionivibrio sp.
GTTCGGTGGCGGGGTAACCTGCGGTAGGCCATTGAGCGTGGGGCGAACGAGGTTGTATGGGTTGTCCGAACCGTGCGACTTGCAAACGTTATTGGTTACGCCCAGCACGTCGTAGACGGCTAGCATGGCGCCGCCGGCGATGATGCCCGTGCCTTCGGGGGCCGGCTGGTTCATTACCTTCGTTGCGCCGTGGCGACCGATCACGGTGTGATGCACCGAGCCGTTCTTGAGATTGATCTTGGTGAGCTTGCGGCGCGCCTCTTCCATCGCCTTCTGCACGGCGACCGGCACTTCGCGCGACTTGCCCTTGCCCATGCCGATGCGGCCGTCGCCGTCACCGACGACGGTGAGCGCTGCAAAGCCCAGGATGCGACCGCCCTTCACGACCTTCGTGACGCGGTTGATCGAGATCATCTTCTCGCGCATGCCGTCATCGGGCTTCTCGGCTTGCTGCGGTTTCCTGCCTTGTGGTTTTGCCATTGCTTAACTCCGATCTTTTTCCGGGGGCATCAGAACTTGAGGCCGGCGGCACGCGCGGCTTCGGCCAGCGCCTTGACGCGCCCGTGGTACTGAAAGCCGCCGCGGTCGAAGGCGACCTGCTCGATTCCGGCACTCTTGGCGCGCTCGGCGATCAGCTTGCCGATCGTTTCCGCTGCGCCGACGTTGCCGCCGTTGGTCAGGGTCTTGCGAACTTCGGGTTCGAGCGTCGACGCGGCGACGAGAACCTTCGAGCCGCAGTGCGAAAAGACCTGAGCGTAAATGTGACTGTTCGTGCGATGCACCGACAAGCGGACAACCTTCAGTTCTGCAATCTTGAGCCGGGTTTTACGAGCTCTGCGCAACCGCGCCTGGTTCTTGGCTATCATTTATGCACCCTTACTTCTTCTTCGTTTCCTTGAGGACGATCACTTCGTCGGAATAACGCACGCCCTTGCCCTTGTAAGGCTCGGGTTTGCGATAGGCGCGGATTTCCGCCGCGACCTGACCGACTTGTTGCTTGTCCACGCCCTTGATGATGATTTCGGTCTGGGTCGGTGTGGCACAGCTGACCCCGGCCGGCATCTTGTGCGAAACCGGATGCGAGAAGCCGAGCGTCAGGTTCAGCGTATCGCCCTGCGCCTGCGCCCGGTAACCGACGCCGACGAGGTTCAGCTTGCGCTCGAAACCCTTGGTCACGCCGACCACCATGTTGGCGACGATCGCCCGCACGGTTCCGGACATGGCATCAGCATTGGCGACGCCCTCAACCGGCTGGCAACGCAGGGCGCCATCGACCTTCTCGACCTTGACCGCCGGGTTGGCGGCAAACTTCATCGTACCGAGCGGTCCCTTGATGGCGATCGCCTCGCCGCTCAGCGTCACATCGACGCCCGCCGGCAGAACAATTGGATTTTTAGCAACGCGCGACATAATTACCCCTTACGCGACGATGCAAAGCACTTCGCCGCCGGTGTTGCTGGCGCGGGCTTTACGGTCGGTCATGACACCCTTGGGCGTAGACACGATCGCCACTCCCAGGCCATTCATTACACGCGGAATGTCTCCGGCGCCCTTGTAGATGCGCAGACCAGGCTTCGAGACGCGATCGATGCGCTCGATGACCGGACGGCCGCCGTAATACTTGAGGCCGATTTCGAGGGTCGGTTTGCCGTCGTTCTCGCGAACGGCGAAGTCCTCGACGTAACCCTCGTCTTTCAGCACTTTCACAATCGCCACTTTGACCTTGGAAGACGGCATGGCGACGGACGCCTTGCTTGCCATCTGGGCATTGCGGATGCGGGTCAGCATGTCGCTGATCGGATCGCTCATACTCATATCGTTCTCTCCTGCTTACCAGCTGGCCTTGGTCATGCCAGGGACCTCACCGCGCATCACGAAATCGCGCAACTTGCTTCGGGATAGGCCGAATTTGCGATAAACGCCGCGCGGACGACCGGTCAGTTTGCAACGGTTGCGCAGACGAACCGGGCTCGAATTGCGCGGCAAGGCCTGGAATTTCGCGCGCGCTGCGTCGCGATCTTCGTCCGACGCCTTGGCATCGTTGAAGACGGCCTGCAACTCGGCACGCTTTCCAGCGTACTTTTCGATCGTCTTGCGCCGCTTTTCATTGCGGTTAATCACTGCAAGTTTCGCCATGGTCGCCTCAGTTCTTGAACGGGAATTTGAAGGCGCCGAGCAGGGCACGCGCTTCTTCGTCTGTCTTGGCGGTGGTGGTCACGCTAATGTTCATGCCACGCAACGCATCGATCTTGTCGTACTCGATTTCCGGGAAGATGATCTGTTCCTTGACGCCCATGTTGTAATTGCCACGGCCGTCGAAACCCTTGCCCGAAATGCCGCGGAAGTCACGCACGCGCGGCAGCGCGACGGTGACCAGGCGATCGAGGAACTCGAACATGCGCGGTCCGCGCAGCGTCACCATGCAGCCGATCGGATAACCGTCGCGGATCTTGAAGCCCGCGATCGATTTCCTCGACTTGGTGACGACCGGCTTCTGACCGGCAATCTTGGTCATGTCGCCGAGCGCGTGCTCGAGCACCTTCTTGTCGGCAACCGCTTCACCGACGCCCATGTTCAAAGTGATCTTGGTGATGCGCGGCACTTCCATGTTCGACTTGTAGGCGAACTTCTTGGTCAGTTCCTGCACCACGGTGTTTTTGTAATAATCCAGCAAACGCGCCATGATCGCTCCTTATGCCCCAACTTCTTCGCCGCTCGAGCGGAAGATCCGCTTCTTCGTGCCGTCTTCGAGCTGCTTGAAGCCGACGCGATCCGCTTTCTTGGTCGCCGGGTTGTAGAGCGAAACGTTTGAAATATGCAAGGGCATGTCCTTGTCGACGACGCCGCCGGTGACGCCCTTGACGGGGTTCGGCTTGACGTGCTTCTTGACGCGGTTGATGCCTTCGACGACGACGTGTTCCGCGTCGACGCGAGAGAGCACCGTGCCGCGCTTGCCCTTGTCCTTACCGGCGATGACGACGATCTCGTCGCCTTTTCGAATCTTGTCCATGGTCGTCCCTTACAGCACTTCGGGCGCCAGCGACACGATCTTCATGAACCGCTCGCCGCGCAGTTCGCGCGTCACCGGTCCAAAGATGCGCGTGCCGATCGGCTCCAACTTCGCGTTGAGGAGCACCGCCGCATTGTTGTCGAATCTGACGAGCGAGCCGTCCGGGCGGCGAACGCCCTTGGCCGTGCGAACCACGACGGCGCTATAGACATCACCCTTCTTGACGCGACCGCGCGGGGCGGCGTCCTTGATACTGACCTTGATGATGTCGCCCACGCTGGCATAACGGCGCTTGGAGCCGCCCAGCACCTTGATACACATTACTGAACGCGCGCCGGTGTTATCGGCTACGTCCAGAACCGTCTGCATCTGAATCATCTATCTCTCCAACTTGTCCCGCACTCGCGGTCAGTCTTGGAACCCGTACGGGATGGATCGCCCGACCGGAGGAGTGGCCGGGCGCGAAAAAAAACGAAATTATAGACTTCCTGGCGCCAATAGCAAGCCTTAAATCGCAACTGCCTTCTGTAAGAGCTTGCTCATGCGCCACGCCTTCGTTTTGGCGATCGGCCGGCATTCCTCGATTTCAACGAGGTCGCCGGTTTTTGCTTCGTTGTTCTCATTATGCGCGTGGTATTTGCTCGAACGCACGATGATCTTGTCGTACATCGGATGCTTGACGCGACGCTCGATGAGGACGGTAATCGTCTTCTCCATCTTGTCGCTCACGACACGGCCGATCAGGGTCCGCTTGCTGGTCGTCTCGCTCATTGTTTTACCGCCTTTTCAGTAAGAAGGGTACGCACGCGCGCGATGTCGCGGCGCACCTTGCCGATCTGACTGTTGTTGGAGAGTTGCTGGGTCGCGACCTGCATGCGCAGGCCGAATTGCGCTTTCAAGAGATCGAGCAATTCCTTGTTCAGCTCGTCGGCGCTCTTCGCCCGGAGTTCTTTGGCTTTCATGATCAACCTACCATTCGCGTAACGAAAGTCGTCGGGATCGGCAGCTTGGCCGCGGCGAGCGCGAAGGCTTCACGCGCCAGCACCTCGTCGACACCGTCCATCTCGTAGAGGACCTTGCCCGGCTGAATCTCGGCGACGTAGTATTCCGGATTGCCCTTGCCGTTGCCCATGCGCACTTCGGCGGGTTTCTTCGAAATGGGTTTATCGGGGAAGATGCGGATCCAGATGCGGCCGCCGCGCTTGATGTGACGCGTCATGGCGCGACGCGCCGCTTCGATCTGGCGCGCCGTCAGACGGCCGCGACCGATCGCCTTGAGCCCGAAGTCGCCGAAACTCACTTTGGCGCCGCGCGTCGCGAGGCCCGTGTTACGGCCTTTCTGCTCCTTGCGGTATTTTCTTCTAGTTGGCTGCAGCATCAGGGGTTCCTGCCTTTCTCACTCGTTTTGCCGGCGCTTTCGCTTCCTTGACTTCGGGCGCCGGGGCTTCGCTCGTCACCGCTTCGGGCTGAGCGTCAGATTTTGCCTTGATCGTTCGGCTTCTCGGCTTCTCGGCGCCCTCGCCGGGCCTGGCGACGCGGCGCGGCTTGCGCTGGTCGTCGGTGGCAGGCGCTTCGGGCGCGGCGACCGGCTGGTCGTTGCGGTTGAGGATTTCGCCCTTGAACACCCAGACCTTGACGCCGATGATGCCGTAGGTCGTGAGCGCTTCAGAAGTCGCGTAATCGATGTCGGCGCGCAGCGTATGCAGCGGCACGCGGCCTTCGCGATACCATTCGCGGCGGGCGATTTCGGCGCCGTTGAGGCGTCCCGAGCTCATGATCTTGAAGCCCTGCGCGCCGAGGCGCATGGCGTTCTGCATCGCGCGCTTCATGGCGCGGCGGAACATGATGCGCTTTTCGAGCTGCTGCGTGATCGAATCGGCAATGAGCTGCGCGTCGAGTTCGGGCTTCCTGATTTCCTCGATGCTGACATGCACCGGAACGCCCATGATCTTCTGCAGGGCGCCGCGCAAGTGGTCGATTTCTTCGCCTTTCTTGCCGATGACAACGCCCGGGCGAGCCGAATAGACGGTGACGCGCGCGTTCTTGGCGGGGCGTTCGATGAGAACTTTGCCGACCGAAGCGTGCTTCAGCTTGGCCTTGAGATAGCTGCGGACTTCGACGTCTTCGTTGAGCATGCCGGCGAAGTTCTTGCTGTTGGCGTACCAGCGCGAAGCCCAGTCACGGGTGACGGCGAGGCGAAAACCAGTCGGATGAATCTTCTGTCCCATTGTTGTTCCTCAGTTTCCGACGGTCAGGAAAATATGGCAGGTCGGCTTGACGATCCGGTTGCCACGTCCCTTGGCCCGCGCGGTGAAGCGCTTCAAGACCATGCCTTTTTCGACGAGGATGGTTTTCACCTTGAGCTCGTCGATGTCGGCGCCATCATTGTGCTCGGCGTTGGCGATGGCCGACTCGAGCACCTTCTTGATGATGCCAGCGCCTTTTTTCGGGCTGAACGTCAGGATGTTGAGCGCCTTGTCAACCGGCAATCCGCGGATCTGGTCGGCGACCAGTCGACCTTTTTGGTCCGACAGCCGAACGCCGCGCAAAATAGCACGAGTTTCCATATCCATTCCTTTACTTCTTCGCCTTCTTGCCGGAGGTGTGGCCCCGGAAAGTGCGCGTCAGGGAAAATTCGCCGAGCTTGTGCCCGACCATGTTTTCGGTGACGTACACCGGGATGTGCTGCTTGCCGTTATGCACGGCGATCGTCAGGCCGACAAAGTCCGGAAGGACCGTCGAACGGCGCGACCACGTCTTGATCGGGCGCTTGTCGCTGGTCGCGCGCACCGCGTCGACCTTCTTGGTCAAGTGGGCATCGACAAACGGGCCCTTTTTAATGGAACGTCCCATGGTTCTCTATCCCTTAGCGTTTGTGACGGCGCTGCACGATCATCGAAGTCGTGCGCTTGTTGCTGCGTGTGCGATAGCCCTTGGTCTTCGTTCCCCACGGGCTGACCGGATGCATGCCGGCGGCCGTTCGGCCTTCGCCGCCACCGTGCGGGTGATCGACCGGGTTCATGACGACGCCGCGCACCGTCG
>CAZALA010000200.1:0-6008 GCA_964485725.1 uncultured Propionivibrio sp.
AAATCGACGTCGCGATTTCGAACTCCTTCGGCTTCGGCGGTACCAACGCCACGGTCGTCATCAAGCGGGTCTAGGCGTTTAAAGCGCCGGTTAAACGGTGCAGTTCCCGATCTTCATCGAACTGCACCGCTCGCGCCTTCTTCTTGTCCTGCTTCTCATCGCCCACGCGGGCGCGGCCGCCTGCGTCGGCCTGGTGCCAGGATCGGCTCTTCTGCGCGGCGGCCTCCTCGCCGCGATTGCCTGCTCGCTCGCCCGCGCCTTGCGCGCGCCGCGTATCGTCGGCCTGCGCCTGGGCGACAAGGGTCAGTGCGAGGGCCGGCTTGCCGACGGGACGAGTGTTGAACTCGCCGTCGCTTCGGACACTACCGTCTTCAGTCAGCTAATCGTCCTCAGGCTTCACGTCGGCGGCGAAAAACGCGTCAGCACGCTGCCGCTCTTCACTGACCAGATGCCGGCCGAGCGCTTCAGGCAGCTGTGCCTGTGGCTGCGCTGGCGGCGGCAGGAAGCGTGAGCGAAGCTATTTCCTGAGCAGCGTATTGCTCGCCTTCTCGAGCAGCGCGGGATAATCGCGGCTAAAGTGCAGGCCGCGGCTCTCCTTGCGCTTCAGGGCGCAGCGCACGATCAGATCGGCCGTGGCGACGAGGTTGCGCAATTCCACGAGGTCGTGGCTGACGCGGAAGTTCGAATAGAATTCGTCGATTTCACGGCGCAGCAGCCGGATGCGGTGCTGCGCCCTTTGCAGGCGCTTGGTCGTGCGCACGATGCCGACGTAGTCCCACATGAAGCGTCGCAACTCGTCCCAGTTGTGCGCAATGACGATTTCTTCGTCGGGGTCGGAGACCCGGCTCGCGTCCCATTCGGGCAGGGGCGGCAGCGCGACCGGCGGCTGCGCGAGAATATCCCTGGTCGCAGCTTCGGCATAGACGAGACATTCGAGCAGGGAATTGCTGGCCAGCCGATTCGCGCCATGCAAGCCGGTGCAGGAGGCTTCGCCCGCCGCATACAGGCCGGCCATGCTCGTGCGCGCGCGCAGATCGGTGACGATGCCGCCACAAGTGTAATGCGCGGCGGGGACGACCGGGATCCACTGTCTGGTGATGTCGATGCCGAACTCGAGGCAGCGGGCGAGGATGTTGGGAAAGTGCTCCTTGAGAAAATCGGCCGGCTTGTGCGAGATGTCGAGATAGACGCAGTCGAGACCGCGCTTCTTCATCTCGAAGTCGATCGCCCGGGCGACGACGTCGCGCGGCGCAAGTTCGGCGCGCTCGTCGTGCTCCGGCATGAAGCGCGTGCCGTCGGGCAGCCGCAGCAGACCGCCTTCGCCGCGCACGGCTTCCGAAATCAGGAAGGATTTGGCCTGCGGATGATAGAGGCAGGTCGGGTGGAACTGGATGAACTCCATGTTCGCGATCTGGCAGCCGGCGCGCCAGGCGATCGCGATGCCGTCGCCGGTGGCGGTGTCGGGATTGGTGGTGTACAGATAGACCTTGCCGGCGCCGCCGGTGGCGATCAGCGTGTGCGGCGCGCCTATCGTCAGCACTTCGCCGCTGTCGTTGTCGAGCACGTAGGCGCCGTAGCAGCGCTTCTCGGGAAGGCCGAGCTTCTCGCCGCTGATGACGTCGATCGCGATATGGCGCTCGAGCACCGTGATGTTCGGATGCTGGCGCACCTTGCGCGTCAGCGTTTCCTGCACCGAAAGGCCGGTCGCGTCGGCGACGTGAATGACCCGCCGCGCGCTGTGGCCGCCTTCTCGCGTCAGGTGGTAACCGGTTTCGTCGCGCGTGAAAGGCACGCCCTGTTCGATCAGCCACTCGATCGCGCCGCGGCCGCTCTCGATGACGAATCTCGTCGCTGCCGCATCGTTGAGAAACGCGCCCGCGGTCATCGTGTCGCGGATGTGCGCTTCTATCGTGTCCTGACTGTTGAGGACGGCTGCTATGCCGCCCTGCGCCCAGCTCGATGCGCTGTCTTCCAGCGAACGTTTGCTGATGAGGCCGACCTTGCAGAACGGCGCCAGCCTGAGCGCCGCGGATTGCCCGGCCAGCCCGCTTCCGATGACCAGAACATCAAATCGAAGTGCCACGTCGAAAACTCTGCGAGAAGGGGCGCACACTATATCATGAGCACCGGGCCGGTCATCCCGGTGCGTATTTTGCCAAGGACAAATCGTCCGCGCGCGAAGCGCTCCAGCGTGCGACCGACGCGGCCGTCACGCTGCAGAACTTGTGTACTGTCCCAACCCGCCTTTCGCTGTTGCGTTATACTTGCTCGAGAAAGACAATGCCGTCTCCGAGAGGGAATTCACAGAGCATGAATGAACGTGAAATAGACCAGACCTTGGTGGAACTTGCGCAAGCAGGCGACAAACAGGCTTTCGAGCAGCTCGTCCAGAAATACCAGCGCAAGCTTGGCCGCTTGCTCTCGCGCTTCATTCGCGACCACGCCGAGGTCGAGGACGTTTCCCAGGAGGCTTTCATCAAGGCCTACCGGGCCTTGCCGTCGTTTCGCGGCGAGAGCGCCTTCTACACCTGGCTCTACCGGATCGGCATCAATACCGCCAAGAACTACCTCGTCGCCAAAGGCCGCAGAGCGCCGACATCGACCGACTTCAAGGCCGACGAAGCGGAAACCTTCGAGGATGCCGACCAGTTGCGCGACATCAATACGCCGGAACGCCTGCTGCAGTCAAAGCAGATCGGACAGACGGTCAACGCGGCGATGGAGGCTTTGCCCGAGGAATTGCGCAACGCGATCGTGCTGCGCGAGATCGAGGGCTTGAGCTACGAGGAAATCGCCGACGCGATGAACTGCCCGATCGGGACCGTGCGCTCGCGTATTTTCCGCGCGCGCGAAGCGGTCGCCGAAAAGCTCAGGCCCTTGCTTGACACGGCGCCCGACCACCGCTGGTAGCCGCGCCGGTTTGAGAGAGTGTCGCGCCATGCCGGCATGTCAGTATCCGAGCGAAAAAAAATGATCGACGCCAGAGGAACGGTGACCGCCCTCGACGGCGACTACGCGATCGTGCGTGTCGAGGCGAGCGGCGGCTGCGGCCGCTGTCAGGAGCCCGGTGGCTGCGGGGCAACCAATATTGGCCAGATGTTCTGCGCGACGCCGCGAAGCTTCCGCGTCCTCAATACCGCCAAGTGCGCTGTCGGCGCGCAGGCCACGATTGCGATTGCGCCAGGCGCGGTAGGGCGCAGCGCGCTCATCGCCTACGGCATGCCGCTTTTCGCGCTGCTCGCGGGCGCTGTCGCCGGGGCGGCCTGCGCCGGCGATGTCGGTGCAATCGCCGGTGCGGTCCTCGCGCTTGCCGTCGCCTGGCTCGCGCTGCGCAGCATCGGACGACGCGGCCGTCGCGCTCAGCGCTTTGAAGCCTTCCTCAGAAACTGAGCCGCCGTCGGGCAGTGCCGACGTGCTTCTCTCGCCTTTTTAGCCGCTTGCTGCCGAGGTCCGCCGCCATGAAGCCTGTCCTCCTTGCCCTGCTGTTTTCGTTTTTCTCGCTGACCACGGGCGCGCAAGGCCTGCCCGACTTCACCCAGCTCGTCGCCAGCCAGGGCCCGGCGGTCGTCAACATCAGTACGACGCAGCTCGTGCGCGGCGCCGCTCGCGACACTTCGCCTTTTGGCGAAGACGAAGACATGGCCGAGCTCTTTCGCCGCTTTCTGCCGCGCCCGCCCGGGACGCCCAACCCGGCGCTGCCGCGCGAGTTTGCGACGCGATCGCTGGGTTCGGGTTTCATCATCAGCAGCGATGGCTACATCCTGACCAACGCCCACGTCATCGAAGCCGCCGACGAAATCCTCGTGCGCCTGACCGACAAGCGCGAGTTCAAGGCCAAGGTGCTGGGTGCCGACAAGCGCACCGACGTGGCGCTGATCAAGATCGAGGCGAGCGCGCTGCCCGTCGTGCGCATGGGCGATCCGGAGCAGCTCAGGGTGGGCGAATGGGTGGTGGCGATTGGCTCGCCTTTCGGTTTCGACAACAGCGTCACCGCCGGCATCGTCAGTGCCAAGGGCCGCTCGCTGCCCCAGGAAAACCTCGTCCCCTTCATCCAGACCGACGTCGCGATCAATCCGGGCAACTCGGGCGGGCCGCTTTTCAACCTCAAAGGCGAAGTGGTCGGCGTCAATTCGCAAATCTACAGTCGTTCGGGCGGCTTCATGGGGATCTCGTTCGCGATCCCGATCGACGTCGCGATCGACGTCCAGGCTCAGCTGCAGACGAGCGGACGCGTGCGGCGCGGGCGCATCGGCGTTGGCATTCAGGAAGTGACGAAGGCACTCGCCGATTCCTTCGGACTCGATAGCGCGCGCGGCGCCATCGTGAACTTTGTGGAAAAAGGCGGCCCGGCGGAGCAAGGCGGCGTCGAGCCCGGCGACGTGATTCTCTCTTTTGCCGGCAAACCGGTTCCAGGCGCGAGCGATCTGCCGCGCATCGTCACCGCGACCAAGCCCGGCGAGCGGGTCGCCATGCAGGTCTGGCGTCAGCGCGGCGCTCGTGAGCTTAGCGTCGTCGTCGCTGATACGCCGGAAGAAAAGCCGGCAGCCGAGCGCGCCCAAAGAACGGCGCCTGCCGAGCAGCCGCCCAACCGCCTCGGCCTCGTCGTCGCCGATCTGAGCGCCGAGCAGAAGCGCGAGTTCAAACTTGGCGGCGGTGTTTTCGTGCGCTCGGTGCGTGGCAGTGCGCAGCGCGCCGGCATGCGCGCCGGTGACCTCATCATTGCGCTGGTGGCGAGCGGCCAGCGTACCGAGGTCGGCAGCGTCGATGAGTTCAACGCGCTGCTCGCGGCGCTCGGCAAGGACGAGAGCGTCACGCTGCTGGTCAGGCGCGGCGAGCGCCAAAGCTTCTTTACGATCAGAAGCCTCGCCGGCGAGAAAGCAGCGCAGTGACGGCGAAGGCGCTGAGGCTGACGCTGGTTTCGCGCGCCTGCTGCCATCTTTGCGACGAGATGGAAGCCGCCTTGCGCCCGCTCGTCGCCGAGTTCTCGTGCGAACTCGAAATCCTCGACGTCGATGCCGACGCCGGACTGCTCGCGCTTTATGACGAACTCGTCCCCGTCCTCCTGCACGATGCGGGCGATCGTGTCGAACTCTGCCACTATGTCCTCGATGTCGCCAAGGTCCGTGATTATTTGAGCAAAATCGGCTAAAATCGGCGCTTTCTGGCCAATCAGACAAGGGTGCCCGCCGGCACCTTTTTTTTCAGGCGCGGCTCGCCGCGACACGACACGACGATGCAATTGCCGCAGATCCGCAACTTTTCGATCATCGCCCATATCGACCACGGCAAATCAACGCTGGCCGACCGCATCATCCACCTCTGTGGCGGCCTCTCCGACCGGGAAATGGAAGAGCAGGTTCTCGATTCGATGGACATCGAACGCGAGCGCGGCATCACCATCAAGGCACAGACGGCAGCCTTGCAGTACAAGGCGCGCGACGGCAGCGTCTATAACCTCAACCTGATCGACACGCCGGGCCACGTGGACTTCTCCTACGAAGTTTCGCGCTCGCTGTCGGCCTGCGAAGGCGCGCTGCTCGTCGTCGATGCCTCGCAAGGCGTCGAGGCGCAGACCGTCGCCAACTGCTACACGGCGATCGAGCTTGGCGTCGAAGTCGTCCCGGTGCTCAACAAGATCGACCTGCCGTCGGCGAATCCCGAGAGCGCGCGACAGGAAATCGAGGACGTCATCGGCATCGACGCCTCGCACGCGGTGCTCGCCTCGGCCAAGACCGGGCAGGGCGTCGATGACATTCTCGAAGCGGTGATTGCGCGCATCCCGGCGCCGCAGGGCGATCCGGGCGAGCCGTTCAAGGCCTTGCTGATCGACTCCTGGTTCGACAACTACGTCGGCGTCGTCATGCTCGTGCGCGTCGTCGATGGCACGCTGCGCGCCAAGGACCGGATCCGCCTGATGGCGACGGGGTCCTCGCACCTGTGCGAGCAGGTCGGCGTGTTTACGCCCAAAGCGCTGCAGAAGGAAGTGCTGAGCGCCGGCGAAGTCGGCT
>CAZALA010000201.1:0-5996 GCA_964485725.1 uncultured Propionivibrio sp.
TAAAGCCCATGCGTAAGACGACGTTGGTAAACACGAGGACCAGCATCAAGGCCAGACTCGTCACCATGATGATGTCGAGCAGCCGGTAAAAGGCGCCGATCATCGATTTCATACTGAATTTCATGCTGCTTCCCTCGACTGAACACTGCGGCCCGAGACGCGTGCAACTTTGCTGAGCTTGAAAAAAAAGCAGGGCCCCGAAGAGCCCTGCCGCGCGCTGCAATTACTTGGCGGCGCGAACCTTCTCGATTTCGGCGTAGAACTCCTTGATGAAGTCTTCACCGATCTGCGGCGCGAACTTGGTGACGACGGGCTTCACCTTGTCCTGGATCTTCGCGAGCTCGGCCGGCGGGATCGCGTCGACCTTGACGCCGGCGGCGCCGAACTTGCCGATCACTTCCTTGTCGCCTTCGTCGAGCAGCTGGCGCTGCAGGAGCTTGGCTTCGTCGGCGGCCTTCTGCACGCCCGTGCGGTCAGCGTCCGACAGGCCTTCCCAGAACTTCTTGTTGACGACGAGCGCGACCGGCGTATAGACGTGGTTCGACAGCGAGATGAACTTCTGTACTTCCTGCATCTTGTTCGCGTACATGTGCACGAGCGGGTTTTCCTGGCCGTCGATGGCCTTGATTTCAAGCGCCGTGAACACTTCCGAGAAAGCCATCGGCACGGCGTTGGCGCCGAGCGTCTTCCAGGTCTCGAGCGCGACCGGGTTGGCCATGACGCGAATCTTCAGGCCCTGGATATCCTCGAGCTTGGTCACCGGGCGCTTGCTGTTCGACAGATTGCGGAAACCCATGCCGGTCCACATCAGGCCTTTGACGCCGGTCGGTTCGAGCATCTGGAAGATCTTTTTCGACGAGGCGCCGTCGAGCAGCGCATAGACTTCCTTGGTGTTGGCGAACATGAAGGGCAGGTCCCAGACCTGGACTTCCTTGACGCGAGTCGAGAACGGCGCCAGCGTGCCGATGTAGAACTCCTGCGTGCCGGTCTGCACGGCCTGCAGCTGCTTCTCGTCACTGCCCAGCGTGGCGCTGTGGAAGGCCTTGAGCTGGACGTTGTTGTTCGTGTACTTGGCCGCGAGTTCGACGAACTTGTTCATCGCCATGGCCTGCGGATGGCTTTCGGGCATCGCGTGACCGACCTTGCCGGTGACCGCTGCCCAGGCGCCGCCGGAAACGAAAACGCTGACGGCTGCCGCTAATACGACTTTCTTGAAACGGTTCATGCTTGCTACTCCTTGATATTAAGAAAACCCACTACCAGATGACCCAACAGCAAATGACGCAACAGCGATGACGCAACAGCAATGACGCAACAGCAATGACGCAACAGCAATGACGCGACAGGAATTGACGCAATACCAAATGACGCAGGGCCGGCTGATCCGGCACCCGCGCCTGCGGCAACTGCGGCTTGTGCTAAAGGACGGCTACTCGACTTGCTCCTGACACGCGGGGACTCTTCTTCCCCGTTTTGTCGGTGGCGCGACCAGCCGTGCGCACGACGAGCTCGTGGCAGGCGCTTTCGGCCGCGTCCGGGTTTTTGCGACGAATCGCGTCGAACAGATCCTCGTGCTCGCGCATCGTCAGTTCCATATGCTTCGCGTCGGAAATGAAGGTGTGATCGAAGATCGCGCGCTGCAGCGCGCTGATCGCGTCGGAAAGCTGCTGGATGACGACGTTGTGCGTCGCGACGAGGATCGCCTTGTGGAAACGGATGTCGGCTTCCTGGAAAGCTTCGACCCTGGTCCGGTTGGCGTCCATTTCGTTGTAGTTCGCTTCGATCGCGACAAGGTCAACGGCGGTGGCGCGCTCGGCTGCCCAGCGCGAAATCGTCGGCTCGATCAGGCTTCTGACCTCGACCAGCGAGGAGATCAGTCTGGCGTTCGTCCCGTCTTTGAGTGCCCACTCGAGAACGTCGGCATCGAGGTAATTCCACTGTTCCTGCGCCATCACGAAAAGGCCGCGATGCGGCTGTGCGTTGATGAGCTTTTTCGTCGATAGCACCTTGATCACTTCACGCATCATGTTGCGCGAGACGCCGAAGCGCTGGCACAGATCGGTTTCCGACGGCAGCGCCGAGCCCGGGGCGAACTCGCCCCGGGCAATCTGCTGGCCGAAGCGCTGCGTCAGGCGGTCGGTCTTGGTCATCTGAGGGCCCGGAGTCGGCACAGTTCAGGGCGGTTCGACGATTCGTTCCCGGTCGGCGCCGATCGCCTACCTTTGCACGCGCGCCGAGCCGCCGGCCGCCAGGGCGCGGACTTCCTCGACGCTCGCCATGGTGATGTCGCCGCCGAAGGTCGTAAGCAGCGCGCCGTGCGCCCAGCCGAGCTTCAGCGCTTCCTGCGGCGTTTCACCGCTGAGCAGGCCGTAGAAGAAACCGGCGGCGAAGCCGTCGCCGCCGCCGATGCGGTCATAGACGTCGAGCTCGCAGGTCGGCGCGGCATAGGTCTGGCCGTTGACCCAGGCGACCGCGCTCCAGCTGTGGCGGTTCGTCGAATGCACTTCGCGCAGGGTGGTGGCGATGACCTTGATCTGCGGATGCTTGGCGGTGACGGCGTCGATCATGCCGAAGAAGGCGCTCGGGTCAAGCTTGGACTTGGCGGCGACTTCAGGTCCCGGAATGCCGAGACCCATCTGCAGGTCTTCCTCGTTGCCGACGAGGACATCGACGTACTTCAATATCCGGTCCAGCACTTCGACCGCGCGCGCCTCGCCGCCGGCGACTTTCCAGAGCTTGGCGCGGAAATTGAGGTCGAGCGAAACGATTGCGCCGGCGGCCTTGGCCGCGCGCATGCCTTCGACGATGACGTCGGGTGTCGTCGGCGAGAGCGCAGCGAAAATCCCGCCGCTATGGAACCAGCGGACGCCGCCCGCGAAAATCTTCTGCCAGTCGAAGTCGCCGGCTTTCAGCATGCCGGCCGCTTCGTTCGCCCGGTTGTAGAAGACCACCGGCGGGCGTACGCCCTGGCCGCGGTCGCTATAGACCGTCGCCATGTTCGGGCCATTGACGCCGTTGTGCTTGAAGTGCTTGTAGAAAGGCTTGACGCCGAAAGCGCGGACGTTGTTGGCGATGAGTTCGCCGACCGGGTAATCGGCCATTGCGCTGACGATGCCGGTATTGAGGCCAAAACATTGCGACAGGTTGGCGGCGCAGTTGAACTCGCCGCCGCTGATATGGATCTTGCACTCGCTGGCTTTGCGAAAGGGGACGATGCCCGAGTCGAGGCGGTGAACGAGGGCGCCGAGCGAAACGAAGTCGAGCGCGCCAGTCGGCGCGATGGTGAGGCCTGTAGTCATTTTTTCCTCAGTAGGCGGTGAGAAAGGCAGGGCAGGGTGGGCGAGGCCGGTGCGATGGCCGTTTTCTTGCGCAGGGCAGTGTGTCACTGCGATGGGGCAGTGTCAATACGATTGTAGGACAATCATCCGACAATCGTACGACGGCCGGACCTGGCGCCGGGGGGCGCGTCAGCGCAGGATCAGGTTGTCGCGATGGACGAGCTCGGGCTCTTCGACGTAGCCGAGGATCTGTTCGATGTCCTGGCTGGCGCGCCGGGCAATGCGCCGCGCATCGCCGCTGCCGTAATTGACGAGCCCGCGCGCGACCTCGACGCCTTGCGGCGAAATGCAGGCGACGGCGGCGCCGCGTTCGAAGTCGCCCTGGACTTCGACGACGCCGATCGGCAGCAGGCTCTTGCCCGAGTTGAGCGCCTTCACCGCGCCGGCATCGAGGAAGAGCTTGCCGCTCAACTGCAGATGGTCGGCGAGCCAAAGCTTGCGCGCGTTGAGCCGGGCCGTCGCCGAAAAGAGCAGCGTCCCGATCGCTTCGCCGGCGGCAAGCCGCGGCATCACGTCGCGCTCGCGGCCGCTGGCGATGACCGTATGCGTGGCGCTGCTCGCCGCGCGCTTGGCGGCGATCACCTTGGTGATCATGCCGCCCTTGCCGATCGAGCTGCCGGCGCCGCCGGCCATCGCTTCGAGAGCCGGGTCGCCGGCGCGCGCCTCGCTGATCAGCGTTGCCGCCGGGTCGCGCCGGGGGTCGGCGGTAAACAGCCCCTGCTGGTCGGTGAGGATGACGAGGCAGTCGGCGTCGATCAGGTTGGCGACGAGCGCGCCGAGCGTGTCGTTGTCGCCAAACTTGATTTCGTCGTTGACCACGGTGTCGTTCTCGTTGATGATCGGGACGACGCCGAGCGCGAGCAGGGTCGTCAGCGTCGCGCGGGCGTTGAGGTAACGCTTGCGGTCGGCAAGGTCGTCGTGCGTGAGCAGGACCTGCGCCGTATGCAGCCCGCACGCCGAGAAAGCGCTCTCATAGACCTGGACGAGCCCCATCTGGCCGACGGCCGCGCAAGCCTGCAACTCATGCACGGCCTTCGGGCGTTTCTGCCAGCCGAGGCGTTGCATGCCGCAGGCGATCGCTCCCGAGGAAACGAGGACGACTTCCTTGCCGGCCTGCCGCAGGCTCGCGATCTGCCGCGCCCATTCGCTGATCGCCGCCAGGTCGAGCCCTTCGCCGTTGTTGGTGACGAGGGCGGAGCCGACCTTGATGACGAGGCGGCGGGCGGTGGCGATGCGGGTCGGCGTGCTCATGCGGCGGGTTCTTCGGAGGCGTCGTCGGGAAAGTGTTCGTCGTTGTCGTTCAGCGCCAGCGGCGGCAGCGGCGCGAGCTGGTCGAGCGCTTCCTGCAGCTTGTAGACCAGTTCGCGACAGCCCTCGCCGTTGATCGCGCTGATCCGGTAGCAGGGGCCGGTGTGTCCGTAGGCTTGCAGGAAGTCGGCGACGCGTTGCTCACGTTCTTCCTCCGGGATCAGGTCGAGCTTGTTGAGGACCAGCCAACGCGGCTTTTCGGCGAGTTCCGGGCTGTATTTTTCGAGTTCGCCGACGATGGCGCGCGCGTCGCGGGCGGGGTCGGCTTCCGGGTCGAAGGGGGCGAGGTCGACGATATGCAGCAGGACGCGGGTGCGCGCCAGGTGCTTCAGAAAACGGATGCCGAGACCGGCGCCGTCTGCGGCGCCTTCGATCAGGCCGGGAATGTCGGCGATCACGAAGCTCTTGGTGTCGCTCACGCGCACGACGCCGAGGTTGGGGTGCAGCGTAGTGAAGGGGTAGTCGGCGACCTTCGGGCGCGCTGCCGAGACGGCGCGGATGAAGGTGCTCTTGCCGGCGTTTGGCTGGCCGAGCAGGCCGACGTCGGCCAGGACGCGCAGTTCGAGGCGCAGGTCGCGCTCTTCGCCCGCCTCGCCCTTGGTGCACTGGCGCGGCGCGCGGTTGACGCTGGATTTGAAGTGGATGTTGCCGAGGCCGCCGCGGCCGCCTTTGGCGATCAGTACTTTCTTGCCGTCGACGTCGAGGTCGGCGACGATCTCGTTGCTGTTCACGTCGGCAATCACCGTGCCGACCGGCAAGTGCAGGGTGATGTCGTCGCCGCCCTTGCCGTAGCAGTCGGTGGAGCCTCCGTTTTCGCCGCGTTGGGCGAGGAACTTGCGGGTGTAGCGGTACTCGATCAGGGTGTTGATGTTGCGGTCGGCGACGACGTAGACGCTGCCGCCCTTGCCGCCGTCGCCGCCGTTCGGGCCGCCCATCGGGATGTATTTTTCGCGGCGGAACGTGGCGATGCCGTTGCCACCGTCGCCGGCTTTTACGTAGATTTTGGCTTCGTCGATGAATTTCATGCTGGTTCTTTCATGCCCCGCCGGGGCGTTGGGTTCTTTATTGGCTTGGGCTCTCGGCGAAAGCCCGGGCCAATAAAGAAAAAAGCCCTATCCGTGGCGGATAGGGCTTCTTCGGTTTCCGCCTGGCCGATTTATTCGGCGGCCGGAACGATCGAAACCGTGCGGCGCTTCTTTTCGCCCTTGATGGCGAACTGGATCACGCCATCCTTGAGTGCGAACAGGGTGTGATCCTTGCCGCAGCCGACGTTTTCGCCCGGGTGGAATTCAGTGCCGCGCTGGCGAACGATGATGTTGCCAGCCAGGACGAATTGACCGCCGTAGCGTT
>CAZALA010000202.1:0-5985 GCA_964485725.1 uncultured Propionivibrio sp.
CCGGGTCCCCATCGTCTAGAGGCCTAGGACACTACCCTTTCACGGTAGGTACCGGGGTTCGAATCCCCGTGGGGACGCCAAGTTTTTAGCAGTACTGGAGTGGTAGTTCAGTTGGTTAGAATACCGGCCTGTCACGCCGGGGGTCGCGGGTTCGAGTCCCGTCCACTCCGCCAACAATAAAGAGCCCTTCCCCGTGAAGGGCTCTTTTCTTTTTGCAGCCCCGCGCACAGCGCGCGCTTGCAGACCGTCCCGACCTTCTCGCGCCGACGCCTTCAGCGCGATCGTTCTCCAAGACTTCGCCCGCGCTCGGCCTGCCTGAACCCGGTGCCGCCGGGAACGGCACTTGCCGCCCCTGTGCATCGTCCCCCACAGGAGCACGCGAGATGAACAAGATCGCCACATTCGTCAGCCCCAACGCCGTGAATATGATCCGCATGGATCATTCGCATGTAATGCTGGCTTTCCACAAATACCGCCTCGACAGCGCACCCGGCGTCAAGCAGGCCTTGATCAGGCAGATCATCCTGGCTCTCGAGGTGCACGCGCAGCTCGAGGAAGAGATCTTCTATCCGGCGGTCTTCGCGGCGGCGCCGGATTCGCCCGTGCAGGCCAAAAGCGTCCCCGAGCACGACGAGATGCGCCGCTTGGCCGGCGAACTGCGCAAGATGGACGGATTCGATTCCCGCCTCGACGACACGCTGATGGAGCTGATGCGCGGCGTGATCCACCACGTCGCCGACGAGGAAACCCTTCTGCTGCCGCAGGCCGAACGGGTGCTCGGCGCCGACCGCCTGTGCGAACTCGGCGCGCAGATGACGAAGCGCCGCTTGTCGCTGCTCGGACCGCGTGCCGGCGAACTCGCGACGAGCGTCGTCCGCGCTGCACCGGCCAAGGCGACCATGATCGCGGTCGGCACGGTCCTGCTCGGCCTCTGGCTGATCGACAGGACGTGCAATGACGGTCGCCGCAGCCATCAGTTGCGAAAATACTTCCCCTGACGGGGCGGCGCAGTCAGGCCCCGCGCTCAAAGTCTCAAAAGAACGCCGGCGCAGCCGGCGTTTCCTGGTGCCGCGGGCCAAAACAAGGCGCAGACATTGATGCCAAAACGCCTTGTCGAGAACCGCGTCGGCGCGCTGTGACCAGGGTCGATCCCGGGCTCCGCGGCCGCGCCTTTGCAGATGCCGTGATGGGCATGAAAGGGTGACGAGGCTGCACAGCCGTGATATGCTTTGCGGCTGATCAGATCAGCCTTGCGCACCGCCTCTGCTGCTGCAAAAGAAGCGACCGCCCTAGAGATTTTCTAAAATGGGACAAAATCGAGCACCTTGGCAAAGTCCGCGGCGAACGCGGTCTTGTCCGTGCTCGGGCCGCCCGGCCGGCGCCGGCTGCCAATCCGATTTCCCAGCCCCCTGGCGTGACGGGACCGGGAGCGCGAGCCGCTTTCCCCTGCCCCTACATGCGCGCCGACGGCGTGGCGGCGTCGTTCTTCATCTCTTCGGCGCGATCGCGCATGGTCTTTCTCGGCGCGGTCAGATCGAGCGGCGAGCAGAGCGCTTCAGCGTCATTGCTGATGACAAGGTGGCCTTTCGGCACGAGCTTCTGCACTTCCCTGTGGAGCGCAAGGCTGTCCATCGCGACCGGCGCCGACATGCCGCGCCAGACCACTTCATTGCTCGGCGAATAGATGAAATAACACGCGGCCGACGCAGCCGTCGAAACCACAAAAGTGAGCAAGGCAATAAATGTCTTCATCATAATACCTATCAAGAAAGCACGACGAAAATCCCCCGAACGCTCAGCTGGTGCTGATATCCTAGCCCAAGCATGCCAAGGACGTACACATAAAAATCACCGGCCAGCGCCCCTGCCGATCTGCCGCTGCGGACAAGGGCGAAAAGTCGAAGTGATTGCCGGCCCCGGCCGGCATCGAACCAGAACAAAGGAGCCCTGCTTCATGATCGCCGAATCCATTTCGCATACCCTCTTCCTCGCCTCGACCTCGAGCGACATCAGCGCGACGACGGGCGCGCTCGGCCTCATCCGCGCCCTGCAACGAGAAGGTTTCACGGTGGCTTTCGTGAAGCCGGTGGGCGATTTCAAGCCGGACCCCGACCGTGTCGACCGCTCGGTGCACTTCGCGCGCACGCTGTGCGGGCTCGCGACCCCGGATCCGATTCCGGCGCGGCGCGCCGAGGACATGATTCGCGTCGGCGACGAAGGCGGCTTGCTCGAGGAAGTGGTGACGCTCGTCGAATCGGCGCGCGGCGATTGCAACGTGATGATCGTCGAGGGCATGACCCCGCGTCAGGATCATCCGCTCCTGCTCGACCTCGATCGGGCCATTGCGCGCAATATCGGCGCTTCGGTCCTGGTCACGATCGACGGGCGCAACGCCATCCCGCGCAACGTCGTCGACACGATTTCGGATGCGGCTTATCGCTACGGCGGCGACGGCTCGCCGCTTGCCGGCGTCATCGTCACGCGCGTCCCCGACGTGCCCTGCGGCGAGGAAATCGCCCGCCTGCTCGCAGCGACCAGGATGGCGCCGCCGCTGATCTGCGTCTCGCCGAACAATCCCGAACTGACGGCGCCGCTCTTGTGCGACGTCGCCGAGGACCTGAATTTCACGATTCATCGCCAGGGCGACATCGAAAAATCCCGCGTGCGCGAAATCATCGTCGCTTCGCGCGGCGTCGACAAGCTCGTCGAGCGCCTGCGCCCCGGCACGCTGATCGTCGCCCCCGGCGACCGCTCCGACATCGTGCTCACCGCCGCGCTCGCGCGCGTCAGCGGCATGCCGATCGCCGGCCTGCTCGTGACCTGCGCCGAGCCGATCGCGCCGGCGATCGAAACCTTTCTCAGCGTGCGTTTCGGCGACCTGCCGATCCTCACCACCAATCTTGAAACCTTCGACGTCGCCGTCCGCCTCGCCTCGATGGACCGGCGCATCACGCTCCGGGACCGCGAGCGCATGGACGCGGTCATGGATCACATCGCCGACCACATCGACCTGTCGCGGCTCACCGCGGCGAGCGGCAAAGGCGGCGCGCCGCATCTGACGCCGCCGATGTTCAGGCACCGGCTGATCCAGCAGGCGCGGCGCGCCTCGCGGCGCATCGTACTGCCCGAGGGTGACGAGCCGCGCACGATGCGCGCCGCGGTCATTTGCGCGGCGAAAGGGATCGCGCGCTGCGTCCTGCTCGGCGACCCGGAGCTTATCCGCGCCGTCGCCGTGACGCACGGCATCGAACTGCCGCAGGACAATCCCTATTTCGAAATCATCGATCCGGCGACGATCCGCAAGGAATACGTTCCGGCGATGGTCGAATTGCGCAAGTCGAAAGGCCTCACTGCCCCGCAGGCCGAAGCTCAGCTCGAGGACAGCGTCGTCCTCGGAACGATGCTGCTCGCGCAAGGCGACGTCGACGGTCTCGTCTCGGGCGCGGTGCACACCACCGCCTCGACGGTGCGCCCGGCGCTGCAGCTGATCAAGACCGAACCCGGTTCAAGCATCGTTTCGAGCGTGTTTTTCATGCTCATGCCCGACCAGGTGTTTGTCTATGGCGACTGCGCCATCAATCCAAATCCGACCGCCACCGAGCTTGCCGAGATCGCCATCCAGTCCGCCGCCTCGGCCGAAGCTTTCGGCATCGAACCGCGCGTCGCGATGATCTCGTATTCGACCGGCGTCTCGGGAACGGGTCTTGACGTCGACAAGGTTCGCCAGGCAACGCTGCTCGTGCGCGAGCGCTGCCCGGAGCTTGTCATCGACGGCCCGATCCAGTACGACGCGGCGAGCGTCGAGAGCGTCGGCCGCCAGAAGGCGCCCGACAGCCCGCTCAAGGGGCACGCCAACGTCTTCATCTTCCCCGACCTCAATACCGGCAACACCACCTACAAGGCGGTCCAGCGCGCGGCCAATGTCGTTTCGGTCGGACCGATGCTGCAAGGCCTGCGCAAACCCGTCAACGACCTCTCGCGCGGCGCCCTCGTTGACGACATCGTGTACACGATTGCGCTCACCGCAATCCAGGCCGGCAAGGACGGAAAGCCATAAGCTGCGAGCGAAGCCCCTTTGCTCATTGCGCCGACGGCGACGCGCTTCAAAGATGCGTCGCGTCGCCCCAGGATTCGATCGACCAGCGGCCGCCTTCTATCGCCACCCAATTGAGTCCGGCGTTGGGAATCGGATAGTCGCGCGGCGCGGCGAGCGGCAGCCCGCGCGCCTGGCGGTAAATGACGTCGAGGACGCCGCCGTGCGTGACGACGACGATCGTCTGACCCGGGTGCGCCGCGACGAGTCGGTCGACACAGCGCTCGATGCGTGCGTGATGCTGGCGGCGGCTCTCTCCCTGCCCCGGGAAAGCGTAGTCAACGTCCAGACCTGCGAGCGCGCGCGCGTCGTCTTCGTAGCGCGTCGAAATTTCCTCGAGCGTGAGTCCTTCGCAGCGGCCAAAGTGCCGTTCGCGCAGCGCCGGCTCGAGCATCACCGAAATTTTCAGCGCCGCGCCGATCGGCGCTGCGGTTTGCCGGGCGCGCTTCAGATCGCTGCTGTAGAGCGCAGCCGCCTCACCCGCCGCGAAACGGCGCGCCGCGGCGGCCGCCTGGCGTTCCCCCTCGGCGTTGAGCGCGAGGTCGATGTGCCCCTGCACGCGCAGTTCAACATTCCAGTCGGTCTCGCCGTGGCGGACAAAGCAGATTCGAGTCATTCTTCTCGCCAATGATTGAAAGGAGCTCGGCGCACGAGCTTCAGCCGCCCTCGCCGCGCGCCGCCAGGTAAATGCCGCCGAGGAGCAGCACGAAACCCGCCGCCTGGATCGGTGCGAACGATTCGCCGAAAATCAGCCAGGCGAGCGCGGCGCTGCCGACGGGCTCGCCGAGCGTGACGACCGCGACAAAGACCGCCGAGACGTGTTTCAGCGACCAGTTATACGCCGTGTGGCCAAGCAGCTGCGGGCCGAGCGCCATGCCGAGCGCAACGAGGTAGGCCGGTGCCTCGTAGCCGGCGAGCGGCACGCCGGCGCCGCCGCAGGCGGCAAGCAGAAACAGCGCCGCCGTGCCATAGGCGAGCCAGACGTAAGCGGGCAGCGGCATCCCGGCGCGCAGCCGGCGGCCGAGCAGCAGGTAGGCGGAGAAACACCAGCTGCCGGCGAGCGCGAGCAGATTGCCCAAGAAGGGATCTTCGCCCGGCGCGGCGCGGCTGCTGTCGCTCCAGAAAATCAGGAGGCTGCCCAAGAGCGCGATGACCGTGCCGATCAGCGTCAGCCGGCGCGGCCTTTCGCCAAAAAGCACGAAGGAGCCGATCGCCACCCACAAGAGGTTGGTCGTGACGAGGGCGGTGCTGCTCGCGACCGACGTGTAGGCGAGCGAGCTGATCCAGGTGGCAAAGTGCAGCGCCAGGAAGAAACCGGCGCCGAGCGCAAGAAGGCCCTGGCGCCGGTCGAGCGCCCGCAGCGCGGCGCGCGAGCGCCAGAGCGCAAAGGGCGTGACGATCAGCGCCGCAAAGCCCAGGCGCATGGCCGCAATGGCCAGCGAAGGCAGGCCGTAGCCCTGCCCCAGCCGCGCCAGGATCGCTCCAAAGGAAACCGCGATGAGGCCGCCGCCGAGAACGACGAAAGGCAGCCAGCGCGGCAGGGCGTCGGGTCGCGTCACCGCGCTTCACCCGAAATGCAGATCATAAGAAAAGAACCCACCGCAAAGGCGCAGAGACGCAAAGGGCTCGCAAAGAAAAGCAAAGGAAACGCATTTCTTTGCGTAAGCTTCGCGCCTTTGCGCCTTTGCGGTGGACGTGGCTTTTGAACATCTAAGCGGCCTGGCCGCCTTCGAGATACGCGGCGCGCACTTCGGCGCTTTCGAGCAACTGCCGGCCGGTACCGGAAAGGACGATGCTGCCGTGCTGCATGACGTAGGCGCGCTGCGCGACGCGCAGCGCGTGGTGGGCATTCTGCTCGACGAGGAGGATGGTCATGACGTGATCGCGGTTAA
>CAZALA010000203.1:0-5942 GCA_964485725.1 uncultured Propionivibrio sp.
TGTTCTTGGTGCGCCGCTGCAGGATCTGGATCGCGCGGCGGATCTCGTCGTCGCGGCCAATCACCGGGTCGAGCTTGCCTGCGCGCGCGCGGTCGGTGAGGTCGATGCAGTATTTCTTCAGCGACTCGCGCTGGCCTTCGGCCTCCTGGCTGTCGACGCCCTGCCCGCCGCGCACGGCGTTGATCGCCTGTTCGAGCGCCTTGCGCGCGAGCCCGTGCTGCCTGGCGAGGCGCCCGGTTTCGCCCTTGTCATCGCAGACCGCGAGCAGGAACATTTCGCTCGCGATGAACTGGTCGCCGCGCTGCTGCGCCTCCTTGTCGGTGACGTTGAGCAGGTTGGTGAGATCGCGGCCGATCTGCACTTCGCCGCGGTTGCCCTCGACTTTCGGCAGACGGGCGAGCGCCTGCGCCAGCGCGCTTTTCAGCGCCTGGACATTGGCTCCGGCCTGCGCGAGCAGCGACGAAGTCGCCGCGTCGTCCTGCTGCAGCAGCGCGAGCAGCAGGTGCTGCGGCTCAATCGTCGCGTTGTCGCTGCCGACCGCGATGCTCTGCGCGTCGGAGAGCGCTTCCTGGAATTTTGTCGTCAGCTTGTTGAGGCGCATCGCGCGCTCCTTGTGCAAGAACTCGATAGCCCACAGGTGGGGGAGATGGGGCCTTTTTCAAGGGCAAGCCTGCTTCCGCGCTGTGGCAAGCGGCATTCCAGTCGACTAAGATTGCTCAACGGCGCCGCCTGCGGCGCAGCGCAAGGAAAAGAATGAGCAGGGTCCTGATTCTCTACTCGACGACCGACGGCCATACCGTCAGGATCTGCGAGCGCCTGCGCGGCGTGCTCGAAGCATCGGGAAACGAAGTTGCGCTCGCCGCGGTTGACGAGGCGAGGCAAGTCGATGCGCAAGCCTTCGACAAGATCGTCATTGGCGCGAGCGTCCGCTACGGCCATCATCAGCGCGCCGTCAGCGCTTTTATCGAGCGCCATTTGCCGCTCCTGACGCGCACGCCGAGCGCCTTCTTCTCGGTCAATATCGTCGCGCGCAAGCCTGCGAAAAACCGCCCCGAGACCAATCCCTACCTGATCAAGTTCCTGCGCCGGACGCCGTGGAAGCCCGACCGCACGGCGGTGTTCGCGGGCAAGCTCGACTACCCGAAGTACGGCTGGCTCGATCGCACGATGATCCGCTTCATCATGCTCATGACCAAGGGGCCGACCGACCCCGCGACCGTCGTCGAATTCACCGATTGGCACAGCGTCGATGCCTTCGCCCGGGTGCTTTGCGAGCTCGAGAAGAAAACCGCAGGGGGCGGGGCGCCCTGACGAACGCCCACTTCGGGCCCACTTCGGGGCCAATCCGGCCTATAGTTGTCATTGCAATCCGGTGCGCCGGGTAAGGTCTTTCGATAAAGGAACAAGGGGATGAAAACCGTCGATTATCAGCGCTGCGCGCTGGCGCTCGCCGTGCTTCTGCTGACGGCCTGCGCGCAAAGACAAGTGAGCTTCAAGGCCGACGTGCAACCGATTCTCAAGAAACATTGCGAGGAGTGTCATCGCGAGGGCGGCGAAGGCCAGCAGAAAAGCGGCCTGCTGCTGTCGAGCTACGAAAGCCTGATGAAAGGCACGCGTTTCGGGCCGGTGGTGAAGCCCGGCGACAACCTGACGAGCGTGCTCGTCATGCTCGTCGAGGGCCGCGCCGACCCGTCGATCAAGATGCCGCACGGCCGGCGGCCGCTTTCGGCCGAGGAAATCGCGCTCGTGCGCGGCTGGGTCGAGCAAGGCGCGCGCAACAATTGAACGCGCAGCCAATGAGCGAGACGGCAGATGGCGGCGTTTTCGAACGCCTTGAAGCGCTGCTCGAGCGCGGCAAGGCGCGCTTTCGCGTCATTGCCCACGCCGCCGAGGGAAGTTCGGCCAAGGTCGCCGAAATCCGCGGCACGGCACCCGGCCAGGGCGCCAAGGCGATGCTCTGCCGCGTCCGCGAGCTGCCCGGGATATTCGTCCTCGCGGTTCTTCCCGGCGACCGCAAGCTCGATTTCAAGAAGCTCGGCGTCGCCGCGGGCGGCAAGAAAGCCTCGCTCGTCGCCGCCGATGAGGCCTGCGCGCTCACTTCCTGCGTCATGGGCGCGGTGCCGCCGTTCGCGCTGTGGCCGCAGGTGCGCCTGATCGTCGACCCGGCGCTCCTTGCCGATCACGCAGAAATCGCTTTCAACGCCGGCCGGCTCGACCGTTCAATGCTGCTGGACGCCGCCGATTATCAGCGCATCGCCGCGCCGCTCCTCGCCAAGATCACCCTCGACGACGCGTAAGGCGAGCGACGCCCGCGCGCATGAAGGCCGCGGCCAGGCGGGAATAAAACGCCGTCAGCGCGCGTATACGACTTGTCAGCGCGAGTTGTCGGGCTGACGCGGTCCGCCACGCGAGGCTTGCGTCCCGCGTCGCTCATCGTCATCGCTCGCGCCGGCCTCGCCTCGCTCAACGTCTTAAAGGAAACCATCATGCGCAAAATCCTGATCGTGGCGGCGGTTCTTTCCCTTCTCGCCGGCTGCGCCGGTCCCTCGATGCACAGAGACGATATGCAGGGGCGATGGGACCAGGCCTCGACCCTGCCCTAAGCAGCCGCTCGCCCATCCCCGGCTGGCGCCAGGGCATGCCGCCTGGCGCGAGCCGCCATGGGCGTTGCGGCAAGCCCGTCAGCGCCCGGGCTTGTCGGCGTCGACAGCAATCGCGAAGACCGTCGCGAAACCGCCGCCCGGCGTGCGGAAATTCGTCGTCTGCCCCTGGTAAAGACGCGCTGAAACGAGTTGTACTGCGCCGCGATAAACGTAGTTGCGCAGGTCGACCTTGAGCTCCTGCTTGACGCCGTCGACGAGGAGCCGCCGCCGCGACGGCGCGACGAGCGTCTGGGCGACGTAGCCGCCGCGCGAAATATCGTCGAAGACGCGTCGCGTCAGCTTATCGCCGCGGTAGGTCGCCTTGCTGCCGTAGCCGGCGGACGGTTTGAAAAACCATTGCGCGCGGTTCGTCCAGAAGTCGGCGGCGTTGGCCGGCGTCACTTCGACGGTGCGCGGAACGACCGCCTGCAGCAGTTCGCGGTCGGCGGCGGCGACGCCGATTTGCGCGAGACAGGCGTCGTCGGACAGGGCGACGAGGTTGCGCTTGTCGGCATAGAGCGCGTGCGCGCGCGGATGCGGCGTCAGCACGACGGCGTCGGCAAGATAGGCGGCGCGCAGCGCGGCGTGGTCGGCGTCCTCGAGTGCAAAATCGGTCAGCCGGTTATAGACGAGGTCGATCGTCTCGCCGCCGCAGGACAGCGTTTGGCCGTCGAAAACGAGCGCGTCCGGCGCGGCGATGACGGTCGCGATCCCGTTGTCATCGAGCAGCTGGCGACAGAGTTCGAATTCGAGGGCGAGAAATTGCGTCGCCGGCGCCGTGTCGACGATGGCCACGCGCCGGAGCGGCGTCGCGCCGCGCGCGAGCGCCCATTCCTCGCGGAACATCGCGACGAACTCGGCCTCCGGGCCGCGCTGCGGCGGAAACAGCGCGCCGACCTCAGCGCAACAGGCCTGCTGCGCGCGCAGCAGCTTGGCGTTGAGCAGCGCGCCGCCGGCGTTGGTGTTGATCTCGATCAGCTGC
The DNA here is from genome assembly GCA_964485725.1 of uncultured Propionivibrio sp. Classification (GTDB taxonomy): domain Bacteria; phylum Pseudomonadota; class Gammaproteobacteria; order Burkholderiales; family Rhodocyclaceae; genus Propionivibrio. The sequence goes on from CAZALA010000203.1 coordinate 3,625, forward strand.
GGCCCGGTCGCGCCGAGATGGAAGTCGTAGCCCATGAAAACGCCGGACGCCTTTGTGGCGTGCTGGGCGATCGAAGGCGCCTGCGCCAGCGCGCGCGCCTCCCAGGCCGGCAGCCGGACGACGCGCTCGATGACTTCGATGGCGTCCTGCATGCGTTGCAGCTGCGCCGCGGCGACGAAAACGACGGTGTCGGAGAACAGCTTGCCCTGCGCCAGGAGCCGCTCGTCCGGCGTCAGCAGCGAGGGCGGCGCGGCGAGGTCGTCGGCGGCGAGCGCCCGCGTCAGCCGCGCGTGGTCGACCGAGATGCAGGCGCAGCTGCGGTTGAGCGCGTCGGCGACTTCAAGGCAGTCGGTCGGCAGGGTGCAGCGCTGCAACTCGAGCGAACAGGGATGGTTCATGGCTCGTCACTGTCCGCCGCGGCGCGAAAAAAAGCCAGCACCTCGTCGAGCGCGCGCGTCCGCTTCATCGGCGGCAGGCTGCGCCAGATGCGCTTGCCGTAGGGTTTACTGATCAGGCGCGGGTCGCAGATCATGAGCACGCCGCGGTCGGTCTCGTCACGGATCAGCCGGCCGGCGCCCTGCTTGACGTTGATCACGGCGCGCGGCAGCTGATAGTCGATGAAGGCGTTCCTGCCCTCTTCCCGCATGCGCTCGATGCGCGCCGAGAGCACCGGGTCGTCGGGCGGCGCGAAAGGCAGCTTGTCGATGACGACGAGCGAGAGCGCTTCGCCGCGCACGTCGACACCCTCCCAGAACGACTGGCTGGCGACGAGGACCGCGTTGCCGAGCCGGCGAAAGCGTTCGAGCAGCTCGTTCTTGCTGCCTTCGCCCTGCAGCAGCAGCGGGTAGTCGAGGCCGGCTTCCTTGAGCGCCTGGGCGATGAGCTCGTGCGTGCGCCGCATCGCGCGCAGCGAGGTGCACAGAAAGAAGGCGCGGCCGCCGCTTGCGCGCAGCACTGGGAAAGCCGCATCGACGACGGCTTCGGTAAACGCCTGGCTGTTCGGATCGGGCAGGCCTGCGGGCGCGTAGAGCAGCGCCTGCCGCTCGTACTCGAAGGGACTGTCCCAGAAAGCCGACTCGGCCTCGTCGAGGCCCATCTCGGTGCAGTAGTGCCCGAAATCGCGCTGCACGGCGAGCGTCGCGGAAGTGAAAATCCAGGCGCGCGGGTGGCCGCTCATCTGCTTCTTCATGATGCTCGCGATCACGAGCGGCGTCGCATTGAGTTGCAGCGACTGGCTGTAGGTCTCGCCCCAGCGCACGTAATCGCGCATTTCCGCTGCTTCGCTGCCGGCCTGCCAGCGCCGCAGCTGGGCGGCGAGCTCGCCGGCGCGCCGCCAGGCATTCTCGAGCCCTTCCGAGCGTTGCGCCTGCGTCTCGAGCAGCGCGGCGAGCGCCTCGCACTCGCGAATGACGCCGACGAGCGTGTTGGCAAATCCCGCGCGCTCGTCGAGCTGCGCGAGCGAAAAACGCGCCGCGTCGATGGGCAGGACGAGGCGCAGGTCTTTCGCCGCTTTTTCAAGCGCCGAGCAAAGCTGCGGCAGATCGAGGCAGTCGCGCGCCGAAACGAGCGCTTCGGCGCGCACGTCGCGCGCGAGGTCGACGAGCTGCGCCGTCGACACGTTGTCGCCGAAAAAAAGGCTCGCCGTTTCGGGCAGTTGGTGCGCCTCGTCGAAAATCACCGCGTTGCACGCGGGCAGGAGTTCGGCCGTGCCTTCGTCGCGCAGCATGACGTCGGCAAAAAAGAGGTGGTGGTTGACGACGACAAGGTCGGCGGCGAGCGCCTCGCGCCTGGCCGCGAGCACGAAGCACTCCTTGTTGTTCGGACATTCCTGGCCGAGGCAGTTTTCGCGCGTCGAAGTGACGAGCGGCCAGACCGTCGCGTTCTCCGGAACGTCGACGCAATCGGCCTTGTCGCCGCGCTTCGTCGTCTTCGCAAAGCGCGCGATCTTCACCGCGTAGGCGGCATCCTCGCGCGCGACAAAACGCCCTTCGGCGAGCGCCTGCGCGAGGCGGTAATGGCAGACGTAGTTGGCGCGGCCCTTCAAGAGCGCGACCTGTACCGGCGAGCCGAGCGCGCGTGTCACGGTCGGGATGTCGCGCAGGAAAAGCTGGTCCTGGAGGTTCTTCGTCCCGGTCGAGACGATCACCTTGCCGCCGGCCAGCAGCGCCGGCACGAGGTAGGCGAAAGTCTTGCCGGTGCCGGTGCCGGCTTCGGCGACGAGGACGCGGTTCTCGGCAATTGCCGCGCCGATGCGCTCGGCCATTTCGACCTGTTGCGCGCGCACGCGGTAGCCCGGAATGCTCGTCGCGAGTGGTCCG
>CAZALA010000204.1:0-5827 GCA_964485725.1 uncultured Propionivibrio sp.
ACCATCCTCGTCATGGACGGCGGGCGCATCATCGAGCAGGGCTCGCACACCGCGCTGCTCGAGCGCGGCGGCCGCTACGCCCAGATGTGGGCGCTGCAGCAGGAAGAAGCCGCAACCGAGAGCGCGGACGCGGTTTTGGAGTGAAGGAAAAGCGAACCACCAAGACACAAAGACACCAAGAGGCACCAAGAAAACCAATGCTGTTGCTCGTCTTGGTGAAACTTTGTGTCTTGGTGTCTTGGTGGTGAAAGATTTTGAAAACCCCAATAAAAAAGCCAGGGCGAGCCCTGGCTTTTTTGTGAGCGGCGAAAAGCTTAAGCGGCCTTGGCTTCGGCGACTTCGGCTTCTTCGGGCTGGTCGAGCAGTTGCACGAGCGCGAGCGGGGCGTTGTCGCCGTCGCGGAAACCACACTTCAGGATGCGCAGGTAACCGCCCGGACGCGTCGCGTAACGCGGTCCGATTTCGGCAAACAGCTTGACCACGATTTCGCGGTCGCGCAGACGGTCGAAGGCGAGACGACGATTGGCGAGGCTCGGCTTCTTGCCCAGCGTGATGATCGGCTCGACGACGCGGCGCAGTTCCTTGGCTTTCGGCAGCGTCGTCTTGATCGTCTCGTGCCGGAGCAGCGAAACGGTCATGTTGCGCAGCATCGCCAGACGGTGCGAACTGGTGCGGTTAAGCTTACGGAGTCCCAAACGGTGACGCATATCAATTCCTTCCTATTCTTGTCCGGGCGATTTATTTATCGAGCCCGGCCGGCGGCCAGTTCTCGAGCTTCATGCCCAGCGTCAGACCGCGCGCGGCCAGCACTTCCTTGATTTCGTTAAGCGACTTGCGACCCAGGTTCGGGGTCTTCAGGAGCTCGTTTTCGTTGCGCTGAATCAGGTCGCCGATGTAGTAGATGTTCTCGGCCTTCAGGCAGTTCGCCGAACGCACCGAAAGCTCCAACTCGTCCACCGGACGCAGCAGCAGCGGATCGACCTGCACCGCTTTCTGATGCCCGATCGGCAACGCCGTGCCTTCGAGGTCGGCAAAGACCGACAGCTGCTCCATCAGAATGCGCGCCGCGGTGCGGATCGCTTCTTCCGGTTCGATGACGCCGTTCGTCTCGATTTCCATGATCAGCTTGTCGAGGTCGGTACGCTGTTCGACGCGCGCGCTTTCGACGTAATAGCTGACCCGGCGAACCGGCGAGAACGACGCGTCGAGAACGAGCTTGCCGATGCTCTTGTTGCCATCGCCGAGCTGGCGCAGGTTGCCCGACACATAACCGCGGTCCTTCTCGACCTTGAGCTCCATGGCGAGTTTGCCGCCGGCGGAGAGGTGGGCGATGATGTGGTCCGGGTTGATGATTTCGACGTCGTGCGAGACGACGATGTCGCTCGCGCGCACGATGCCTTCGCCGTCCTTGGAAAGCTGCAGCACAGCCTCATCGCGGTTGTGCAGCTTGAAGACGACGCCCTTGAGGTTCAAGAGGATGTCGACGACGTCTTCCTGCACGCCGTCGATCGTCGAGTATTCATGCAACACGCCGTCGATACTGACCTCGGTCGCGGCGTAGCCGGGCATCGATGAAAGCAGGATGCGGCGCAATGCATTGCCGAGGGTGTGACCGTAGCCGCGTTCAAACGGCTCCATCACGACCTTGGCATGCACCGGCGACAGACTCTGTACGTCGATGATGCGCGGTTTCAATAGTCCACTACTTTGCATGTCTTGTCCTTTGCCTGGTTCACTCAAGCGTAGTCACGATCTCACGATCCGACGATTACTTCGAATAGAGTTCGATCACGAGGCTTTCGTTGATCGTCGACGGCAATTCGCTGCGTTCTGGACGAGCTCTGTAGGTACCCTTTGCTTCCTTGACATCGACCACAACCCACTCCGGGAAGCCGCGCGATTCGGCGGCGGCCAGGGCGGCCTTGATGCGCAACTGGTTCTTGGATTTCTCGGCAACTTCGACGACATCGCCCGGACGCACCTGGAACGACGGGATGTTCACGCGACGGCCATTGACGAGCACGCCGTTATGGCGAACCACCTGCCGCGATTCCGAACGCGAGGCGGCAAAGCCCATGCGGTAGGCAACCGTGTCGAGACGCGATTCGAGCAGCTGGAGAAGGTTTTCGCCGGTCACGCCCTTGCGTTGATCGGCGAGTCGATAGATCTTGCGGAACTGACCTTCGAGGACGCCATAGATGCGGCGGACCTTCTGTTTTTCACGCAGGTGCACGCCGTAGTCGGACAGGCGCTGCCCCGACTTCTGGCCGTGCTGACCAGGCGCGTACGAGCGACGCTCGATCGCACACTTGTCGGTAAAGCACTTTTCGCCCTTCAGGAACAGCTTTTCGCCTTCGCGGCGGCACTGACGGCACTTCGGATCGAGATTACGAGCCACTTGTCTTTCTCCTTAAATCCGACGCTTTTTGGGCGGACGGCAGCCGTTGTGAGGAATCGGCGTCACGTCGGTGATCGCCGTGATCTTCATGCCGAGCGCGTTGAGCGCCCGCACCGAAGACTCGCGACCGGGCCCCGGGCCCTTGATGCGAACTTCCAGATTCTTCACGCCACACTCGACGGCGACCTTGCCGCAGGCTTCGGCGGCGACCTGCGCGGCGAAAGGCGTGCTCTTGCGCGAGCCCTTGAAACCGGCACCACCCGACGTTGCCCATGCGAGCGCATTGCCCTGGCGGTCGGTGATCGTGATGATCGTGTTGTTGAACGACGCGTGAATGTGGGCGATGCCCTCGGCGACGTTCTTTTTGACTTTCTTGCGGACTTTCGTAGCTACTTTGGCCATGTTCGGGTCCTCTTATTTCTTGCCGGCGATGGCTTTGCGCGGGCCCTTGCGGGTCCGTGCGTTGGTCCGCGTGCGCTGACCACGGCAAGGCAAGCCTTTGCGATGACGAAGACCACGATAGCAGCCAAGGTCCATGAGACGCTTGATGCTCATCGTAACTTCCCGACGCAGATCGCCCTCGACGGTGAATTTGCCGACCTGATCGCGCAAACGATCCATCTCGGCTTCCGTGAGGTCTTTCATCTTCGTCGAACGTGAGACTCCGACTGCGTCACAAATCTTTTGTGCGCGGCTGCGTCCAATGCCGTAGATCGCGGTCAAGGCGATTTCGGCGTGTTGGTGGTTGGGTATATTTACCCCTGCGATGCGGGCCATCGATTCACCCCAAATATGCGAAACTAATGATTATATCTTCAACCGACAGACGACTCAAAACAGCGAGCCGCATCGATCAACCCTGACGCTGTTTGTGCCGGGGATCCGTACAGATCACCCGCACGATGCCGTGGCGTCGAACAATCTTGCAGTTGCGGCAGATGCGCTTAACAGATGCCAGCACTTTCATTTTCTAACTCCTATTTTCCCGGCAGCGGGCGCAGCCAGCCGTTTGCCGAATTACATCACCTGCGTAGAGATCTTCTTTGATGCTTTGTTTACTTTGCGCGGAAAACGATGCGCGCCCGACTCAAGTCGTAGGGCGTCAGTTGCACCGTCACCTTGTCGCCGGGAAGGATGCGGATGTAGTGCATGCGCATTTTTCCCGAGATAAAGCCAAGGACGACGTGTCCGTTTTCCAGTTTCACTCTGAACGTCGCATTGGGGAGGTTCTCGATGACCTCGCCCTGCATTTCAATCAAGTCTTCTTTTGCCATTATTTGGCCGCCAGTCCGGAGCCCTTGAAATTCGCCTTCTTCAAGAGTCCTTCGTACTGGTGCGACATCGCATACGCCTGGACCTGGGTCATGAAGTCCATGGTGACGACGACGATGATCAGGAGCGAAGTCCCGCCAAAGTAGAACGGCACGTTCCACTTGAGGATCAGGAACTCGGGCAAGAGACAGACGATCGTGATATACGCCGCGCCGACGAGGGTCAGGCGCATCAGGATCTTGTCGATGTAGCGCGCCGTCTGCTCGCCCGGCCGGATGCCCGGAACGAAGGCGCCGCTCTTCTTCAGGTTGTCCGCGGTTTCCTTCGAGTTGAAGACCAGGGCCGTATAGAAGAAGCAGAAGAAAATGATCGCGGCGGCGTAAAGGATGACGTAGATCGGCTGGCCCGGCGAAACCGCGCTGGCGATGTCGCGCAGCCAGTTCGTCGATTCGCCCGAGGCGAACCAGCCGGCGATCGTCGCCGGGAAGAGGATGATCGACGAGGCGAAGATCGGCGGGATGACGCCGGCGGTGTTGAGCTTCAGCGGCAGGTGCGAGCTCTGGCCGCCGTAGACCTTGTTGCCGACCTGGCGCTTGGCGTAATTGACGAGAATCTTGCGCTGACCGCGTTCGACGAAGACGACGAAGGCCGTCACCAGACCGACGAGGATGGTGATGAAGAGCGCCGAGATCGGGTGCATCGCACCGGTGCGGACGAGTTCGAGCAGCCCGGCGATCGCCGTCGGCAAGCCCGCCGCGATACCGGCGAAGATGATGATCGAGATGCCGTTGCCAAGGCCGCGCTCGGTGATCTGCTCGCCGAGCCACATCAGGAACATGGTGCCGGTCAGGAGCGTCGTCACCGTGACGAAGCGGAACATCAGACCCGGTTCGGGAACGAGGCCGGTCTGCGATTCGACCGCGATCGCGATGCCGATGCCCTGGAACAGCGCCAGCACGACGGTGCCGTAACGCGTGTATTGCGTGATCTTGCGCCGGCCCGCTTCGCCCTCTTTCTTGAGCGCTTCGAGCTGCGGACTCGCATGCGTCATCAGCTGCAGGATGATCGACGACGAGATGTAGGGCATGATGCCGAGCGCGAAAATCGTGAAGCGCTTCAACGCACCGCCCGAGAACATGTTGAACATGCCGAGGATGCCGCCCTGCTGCTTGCTGAAAAGATCGGCGAGCACCTGCGGATCGATTCCCGGAACCGGGATGTGCGAGCCGATGCGGTAGACAATCAATGCGCCGACCAGGAACAGCAGCCGGCGCTTCAGATCGCCGTACTTGCCGCCCTTGCCGACCTGGGTTGGATTAGTTGCCACCTTAGTTGCCACCGAAGTGTCTCACTCTCACCGTCTTATTCCGCAATGTCGGCAACGCTGCCGCCCGCGGCGATGATCGCGGCGCGCGCGCCCTTGGTTGCACCGACGCCCTTGAGGACGACCTTGCGCGTGATTTCGCCGGAGAGGACGACCTTCGCCGACAGCGCGTGCTGCGAGATCAGGTTCGCCTGCATCAGCGCCAAGAGATCGATTTCGTCCATCGGCAGATCGTTAATTTCCGAGAGACGGACTTCGACGTTGCGCTTGTTCGTCAGCGAGACGAAACCGCGCTTCGGCAAACGGCGCTGCAGCGGCATCTGGCCGCCTTCGAAACCGGTCTTGTGGAAACCGCCGGCGCGCGACTTCTGTCCCTTGTGACCGCGACCCGCGGTCTTGCCAAGGCCCGAACCGATGCCGCGTCCGACGCGGCGCTTGGCGTGGGTTGCCCCTTCGGCCGGCTTTATCGTATTGAGTTTCATCTTAGCCCTGCTTCAGAAGGTAGGAAACCTTGTTGATCATTCCCCGCACTGCCGGCGTGTCCTGCAGTTCGGAACTGCTGTTCAGGCGGCGCAAGCCGAGGCCGCGAACGGTCGCCCGGTGCGACTGCTTGGTGCCGATGACGCTCTTCACGAGCGTGACCTTGATTGTCTTTTCAGCCATGGCTTACCCCAGGATCTCTTCGACTGTCTTGCCGCGCTTGGCCGCGATGATCGACGGCGTCGTCACCTGCATGAGGCCATTGATCGTGGCGCGAACGATGTTGTATGGGTTGTTCGAACCGTGCGACTTGCAAACGATATTGGTCACGCCCATCACGTCGAAGACGGCGC
>CAZALA010000205.1:0-5756 GCA_964485725.1 uncultured Propionivibrio sp.
CAGGTTCCTGGCAAAATCGCGCTGAACCTCGAGGAAGTCCCCGCCGTCGACGAGATTGGCAATGACCTTCGAGACGTCGAGCGGCGTCTTGATGTCGGCGGGCACGAGATCGTCCATCGCCTCGTCGGCGAGGAGCGCGATCTCGTCGGGGATCTGATGCGGCGCATCCTGCATGTTGTTGAGCGGCAGGAAGGAGAGCAGCCGGCGCGCGATGGCCAGCGCGTGCCGGTCGTCGTCGGCGACGAAGTGGATATTGCCGCTGACCGAGGCGTGCGCGTCGGCGGTGCCGAAGAGTTCGATCGGCGCTTCCTGACCGGTCGCCGCCTTGATCACGTCCGGCCCGCAAATGAACATCTGCGCGCCCTTCCTCGTCATGATCAGAAAATCCATCAGCGCCGGACTGTAAGCCGCGCCGCCGGCGCAAGGTCCGGCGATGATCGCGATCTGCGGAACGAGTCCGGAGAGCTGGACGTTGCGATAGAAAACCTGGCCGTAACCCGACAGCGAATGCACGCCTTCCTGGATGCGCGCGCCGCCCGAGTCGTTGATCGCGACCACCGGCAGGCCGAGCTCGGCGGCCATTTCCATGGTGTCGCAGATTTTCTGCGAATGCATGCGGCCGAGCGAGCCGCCGGAAACGGTGAAGTCCTGCGAGAAGGCCGCCACGGGGCGTCCATCGACGTTGCCGATGCCGGTGACGACGCCGTCGCCGGGCATCTTCTTGTCCTCAAGGCCGGCCGTATCGTGATCGACGTGCATGCCGGCTTCCTGGAAGGACCCTTCGTCGAAAAGATCGTCGAGTCGGTCACGCGCCGTGAGCAGGCCTTTCTTTCTGCGCTTTTCGAGTCGATCCTGCCCGCCACCGGCGTACGCCAGTTCACGCCTGGCTCTTAGTTCATCCAACAATTCTTTGCGGATTGCCATAACCGACCAAAGCTCCTTGCCCTATTTGCGAATGAATCCGGTCTCGCCCGCGCTGCGCCGTGCCGCTTTGCGCCTGGCAAGACGGCATGAGCCCTGACTCGCCTGCGCGCGTGACAGTGGAATGCTGAAAACAGCCCGGGATCCCGACCTTTCGAGGGTGGATGCCATGCGCGTAGCAAGCCTTGCCTGAACCGTTTCAGCGACTGGTGGCGAACAATTTTTATTGGTTTTTTGTCGAGACAACACAGTCGCGAAGTGTATGCCCCGGCCGCGGCGCCAGTCAATTAATAGCTTGGGATTATCGCCACCCGGGCTCGCCGCCGCTGCGGCCGCAAGGCCGCTCGTCAAGGGCGGGACGGCGCGTGCGCTGCACGCAGTTTGCGCCGGCCGCGTTCAGCGCCCCTTGGGCAGGCGCAACAGGCGGGTGAGCTCGGGCGCGCGCATCAGGGAGATCTTGTGCTTCGCGGCAAAGCGCAGCGCGTTATCGGTGATCGTGCTGGCAACGACGTAGAGCGCTTCCGGCGCGCCGCACTTCTCGCGCTCGGCATTCAGTTCGAGCAGCGGTTGCACGCCGTGGCTCGCGGCTTTCCAGCGTTTGCAGCTGACGAGCGCGGTGCGCCCGGCCTTCATCAGGATGAAATCGGCGCCGCCGCTCGTCCGCGTCACCTGGTGCCCGTCGCGCTTGAAAGCTTCTTCCATCAGCAGCGAGAAATCGCGCCAGGACATCGCGCCGATCGCGGCGAGCGTCGCCTCGACTCGCGCCGTGCTCGGCTCGCGCAACTGCTTCCAGGCGGTCATCGCGCCGGTCGCGAAGAAAGGCAGCGCGACGCCGGGCGCGTAAGCGACGTATTCGTCGGGCAGGATCAGCCGCGCCACGAGGACGACGACGATGGCGATCGCGAAACTGACCCACCAGGGGTTGCGCAGCAGGATCGCGAAGAGCGAATTCTGGGACATCTTGAACTGCACGGGAAGCTTCTCCGTAAAGGGTTGAATCGGGAACGACAGCCTAGTCGAGCTTGATGCCGGTACGGGCGATCACCTCCGCCCACGCGGCGGTTTCGCGCTTGAGCAGCGCGGCGAACTGCTCGGGCGTTCCGCCCGCGGTTTCGGCGCCGGCGGCGAGCAGTCGCTGCTGGATTTCGGGCATGGCGAGGACCTGGCCGATCAGCTTGTTCAAGCGCACGACGATCTCGGCCGGCGTGCTCACGGGCGCCATGAAACCGTTCCAGGTCGTCGCGTCGAAACCCGGGAACCCCGACTCGGCCATCGTCGGCAGTTCCGGCACCGCTGCCGAACGCTTGGCGTTGGAGACGGCAAGAAGCTTGGCCTTGCCGGCCTTGACGAGCGGCTGCACGTTCGAGAGCGCGGCGAAGAGCACATGCACTTCGCCCTTGGACAGCGCCAGCGAAGCCGCGGGCCCGCCGTTGTAGGGGATATGGACCATGAAGGTGCCGCTCCTCATCTTGACGAGCTCCATCGAGAGGTTGGAGAGCGAGCCGATGCCGACCGAGGCGTAATCGAGGACGCCGGGTTTCGACTTGGCGAGCGCGATCAGGTCCTTGACCGAATTGACGTTGAGGTCGGCGCGCACGGCAAGGACGTTGGGCTGGGTCACCGCGAGAATGATCGGCGCAAGATCGCGCGAGGGCAGATAAGGCGGTTTCGGCGTCAGCGAAGGCGCGACCGTGACCGGGCCGTTGTAGGCGAGCAAAAAGGTGTGGCCGTCGCGCGCATTGACGACCGCGTCGACGCCGATCGTGCCGCCGGCGCCGGGACGGTTGTCGACGATGACGGTTTGCCCGAGCAGCGGACCTAACTTCTCGGCGACCACGCGCGCGACGATATCGACCGAGCTGCCGGCAGGGGTCGGGACGACGAAGCGCACCGTCTTGTTCGGCCAGCTGTCGGCGTGCGCGCCACCCGCGAAGGCGACGAGGGCGGAGACGATGAAAACGTGGCGAATGATCCTGAGCATGGGTCGCATGGCAAAAATTCCGATCGTCGAAGCGGCGAGCGCCGCAGGGAAGGCGGAATTATATCCGGGCGGACGCCCGCGCGCGCCACCGTCGGCGAAAAGCCGTCGCTGCCGCTTGCCCCGCTTCGTCCGGACAAAGGTAGAATCCGCGGTGTCCCAACCCGCCGCCATTTTTTATGACTGCTGCCGCCAGCCGAATCACCGCCTGCCCCTCGTGCGCGCAGGTCATGACGAGCCTTGACCTGCCACAGAAGATCGGCGGCGCGGTCGCGCTCGACCTCTGCTTTCCCTGCCAGGCGATCTGGTTTGACGCTTACGAAAGCACGCAGATCACCCCTGGCGGCATCATCGATCTGTTCAAGACGATCCATGCGCACCGCGAGGAACCGCGGCGACAGCAGGCCTCGAAACTGCGTTGCCCGCGCTGCGCCGACATCCTGATCGCCGGTCTCGACCTGGCGCGCGGCGGTCGCTTCACTTACCACCGCTGCCTGCAGAACCACGGCCGCTACACGGCGTTCGCGCAGTTCATGATCGAGAAAGGCTTCGTCCGCCAGCTCGCGCCGGCCGAAATCAGCGAACTGGCGGCGAAGATCGGCACGATCCACTGCACGGGTTGTGGCGCGCCGGTCGACATCCGGACCGAATCGGCCTGCCGGCACTGCGCTTCGCCGATCTCGATTCTCGACGCCGCGGCGGTCGAAAAAGCGCTCGCCGATTACCAGCACCGGGAAGTGAGCCAGCCCGCGCACACGGCGGAAACGCTCGGCGACGCGATCATCGCGATCGAGCGCCAGAAAAGCCGCAGCCGGTCGGCAAGCGACGCGCCCGTCGAGTTTTACGAGAGGCCGGTCGGCGACTTGATCGTCGCCGGCGTCGGCCTCGTGCTCGGCGTCCTGCTTCGCTAACTGCGGAGTCGCAGAAGATTTGTTGGAGCCCGATTCATCGGGCGATGCGGCGCTTGTGGCTCACCGCATCATCGCGCAGCAGAGCTGCGTTCCTACAGGGCTTGCCAACGCCTATGTGGGAGGCGAGCTTTAGCTTTGCTCGGGTTTCAAGCCTTTGTAGGAGCCCGATTCATCGGGCGATGCGGCGCTTGTGGCTCACCGCCGCATCGCGCAGCAGAGCTGCGCTCCTACAGGGCTTGCCAACGCCTGTGTGGGAGGCGAGTTCGGCTATGCAAGACGCCTTTGCAACGCCGTATCGCCAAGCGCAGCCGGCCTACCCAAGACGGCGGCGCCTCGCTTCGAACAGGCAGACGCCAGCGGCGACCGAGACGTTGAGGCTCTGCACCGAACCGACCATCGGGATCGTCACGAGCTGATCGCAACACTCGCGCGTCAGCCGGCGCATGCCGTCTCCTTCGGCGCCCAGCACCCAGGCGGTCGCCGCCGTCCACTGGGCCGTGTAGAGGCCCTGCGGCGCCTCGGCGTCGGTGCCGATGACCTCGATCTCGCGCTCCTTGAGTTCGCGCAGCGTGCGCGCAAGATTGGTGACGGTGATGTAGGGGACGCTCTCGGCGGCGCCGCTCGCGACCTTGATCGCCGTTTGCGTCAGCCCCACCGCCCGGTCCTTCGGCGCGATCACCGCGTGCGCGCCGACGGCGTCGGCAACGCGCAGGCAGGCGCCGAGGTTGTGCGGATCCTGGATGCCGTCGAGGACGAGCAGGAAAGCCGGTTCTTCGAGCGTATCGAGAACGTCGTCGAGGGTGACGTGGCGCGACTCGCCCGAAACCCTGGCGACGACGCCCTGATGGCGGCTGCCGCCGCCCGACATGCCTTCGAGCCGCTTGGCATCGACCGGGACGAGCTTGACCTTGTGCAGTTCGGCGTGGCGCATGAGGTCGCGCACGCGCGCGTCGTGACGGCCTTCGTCGATGAAGATTTCAAGGATCGCGTCGGGCTGATGGCGCAGCTTGGCGATGATGGCGTGAAAGCCGTGGATGAAGCTCGTTTGCGACATGGCGTTTTTCTTCGCAGTCAAAGTTAAATTCTTTTCACGCGCTTGCGCTTGCCTGAAAACGGCGTCACTTCGAGATTGTGCGCGGGCTCGCGGGAAAGCGGCGGCGGTTCGGCGAGAACGAAGTCGATGCGACCGGTCTCGAGGTCGGCGCGAACCAGCTTGACGCGCAGCCGGTCGCCGAGGCGATAGCGCTGGCCGGTGCGCTCGCCGAGCATCAGGTGCTTGACCGCATCGTACTGGAAGTAGTCTTCGCCGAGCTCGGAGACGTGCACCAGGCCCTCGACATAGACCGAATCGAGCGCGACGAAAACGCCGAAGGGGACCACCGTCGCGATCGTTCCGTCGAACTCCTCGCCGATGCGGTCGCGCATGTAAAAGCATTTGAGCCAGTTATTGACGTCGCGCGTCGCTTCATCGGCGCGTCGCTCGGTCATCGAGCAGTGCATGCCGATTTCATCCCACTTGCCCGGCGTATAGCGCGCGCCCTGCAGAACCGCCTTGATCGAGCGATGCACGAGCAGGTCGGGATAACGGCGAATCGGCGAAGTGAAATGCGTGTAATGCTCGTACGAAAGACCGAAGTGGCCAACGTTGTCCGGGCTGTACATCGCTTGCCTGAGCGAACGCAGCATCGCCGTCTGCAGGAGCTGCGCGTCGGGGCGCGGCTTGATCTTTTCGAGCAGCGCCGCGTAATCCTTTGCCGTCGGGCTCTCGCCGCCGTGCAGCCCGAGACCGAACTCCTTCAGGAAGGCGCGCAGGTTCTCGAGCTTCTCGGGCGTCGGCCCCTCGTGCACGCGGTAGAGGCAGGGCTGCTTGTGCTGCTGCAGAAAATCGGAGGCGCAGACGTTGGCCGCCAGCATGCACTCCTCGATCACGCGGTGGGCGTCGTTGC
>CAZALA010000206.1:0-5756 GCA_964485725.1 uncultured Propionivibrio sp.
CGCCGCCGACGGAGCTGTTCTGGCGGCCGGATACTTCATCGGGTCCCTCCCAGGAATAGCCGTGGCCTCTTGCGCCCTCAGCGCCGGCGTCCTGATAGAGGCCCTCTATGTCCATCTGGCAGTCCGCGGCACCCTCAGGAACGAGCTGAAGCGGGCTCCCGCGGTGGCACGGCCGCTCACCACCCAGAGCATGCTCGACTTCTATATCCCCTTGTCGCTCACCCAGTTGCTGGTGCTGATCGCCAGTCCCTTGGGCAGTGCCGCGATGAGCCGGATGCCCCTCGCCATCGAGTCACTCGCCGCCTGGCCTACGGCCGGGGCCGTTCGATACATCACCGGGGGCTTTGGAGGCGCTTACAACGAGGTGATGGTGGCGCTTGTGGAGCGGGAGCGCTCCTACCGGCCGCTGCGTCTGTTCGCCGTCGGGCTAGGGGTGTTCTCCACCGCCTTCCTGGCCGTGCTGACCATCCCCGGGGTGTCGCACGCCATCTTCGCTCGTCTCATGGACCTCGCCGACCCCCTGCCCACGCTGATCCACCGCTGCACTTTCATCCTGCTGCCGGCGCCGGCGATCACGGTCTTGCAGAGCTACTTCCAGGGGATCATCCTGCACAGCCGGCAGACCCGCATAATCACCGAGTCGGTGGCGATATTCCTCGCGGTCGCGTCGGCGGCTTTGGTCGGTGGCGTCGTGTGGGGCGGCGCGACGGGGATCTACATCGCCATGGTGTCGTTCATCCTGGGCGAACTGGTACGCACGGTGTGGCTTTGGCTGCGCAGCCGGAGGGTGCGGCGCGACTTGCGAGCCCGCGACGCGGCCGCCTGGGCGGCCCTGGCGGAGACGCCCGGGATGGCGGGGTAGGCACCGGAGGCCGGCTGCCCCGCCACCGACTAGCCCGCCCGCCTGCACCAGCGTCATCTGTCCGATCTCCTGCCAGCGATCGGAAATGAGGCCGAGGTAACCCTCGCCCGTCGCCCCGAGCGATCCGACGACGAGCGGATTGCCCTCGAGACTTAAGAGCGCGGGGTCGCTCATGGCGATCACGGCATAGGTGAGGAGCCCCGCCACGAGGCCGACGACGGTCGTCGGCAACTTGCGCACGAAACGCCCCGAGATGAGCATGACCGCGACCGTGACGCCGCCGATCGCGAGCCCGCGGCTGTCCCATTCATGCGGCGCAGCGAGCGCCTGGTGCCAGGAGTAACCGACCGGCACGCCGGCGAACTTGGGAATCTGGCCACCGATGATGATGAGGCCGACGCCGGAGAGATAGCCGCTGACGACGGGATAGGGAATGTACTTGATGAGGCGGCCAAAACCGAGAAAACCGATCAGCACCTGGATCGCGCCGGTGAGGATGCCGAGCACCGTCATCATCAGCACGATGTTCGCGGGCGCCGCGCCCTGGTGCACCATTTCGATGGCAAAGGCGGAGAGTACCGCCGCCGCCGGCGCGCAAGGCGCCGTGATGAGCCGGTCGGTGCCGCCAAAAGTCGGCGCGACAAGGCCCAGCGCAACGGCGCCGAGGATTCCCGCGAAAGCCCCGAAGGCGGCGTATTGCGGACTGACCGCCGAATAGACGGTGACGCCGAAGGCGACAGCCGCCGGCAGCGCGACGAGCATCGCCGCAAGACCCCCCCAGAAGTCGCCGGCGTGGCGCATCCAGGTTCCGGAAAATTCCCGCATCCCCCTGCTCCGTTCTGATTCTTGTGTCTTTGCGAACACTATACATAAGCCGCACAGAAGCTTCGCTCGCCGCCGCCGCGGCGCAGCGCCGCAACGGCTGCGGGCGGCGGCTTTGGCAAAATTGCAACTGACCGTGCCGGTTTGGCATGCAAACGCAACGACCGTGCCGACTTGGCTGTCGCCACCGCTTTGGTAATGCTATTCTCTAACCGTCGTTCAGGGCAAAGCCCCGTACCGTAGCGGTGTTCTGTAACTCGATTGGTTGCATGCTTGCGCTTGAATGGCGGGCCAGCTGGCTCGAAGGTCGATCATCGGATCGATGGGGTCGCCCGCCCACACTGACGGAGTACTGCTTTGATGTCCGATTCTGGAAATACCAACATTGACGGCGCCGCCCTGCGCGCCGAAATCGATGAACGGCTACTGACCTCGGTCGCCGCCGAACCGCTCACCGCCAACACCAAGGAACTTTACAAGGCCCTTTCGCAAGTCGCCCGCGAGGAACTCGCGCGACGCTGGGTGACGACGCAGGTCGCCGATCGCAAGAAAAAGACCCGCCGCATCTATTACATGTCGATGGAATTTCTGATCGGCAGGACGCTGAACAACGCGCTCTCGGCGCTCAATCTGCGCGACGCGGCCGAGGCGGCTTTCGCCGGCGCCGGCGGCCCGGCGCTCACCGACCTCATCGAGTGCGAGCCCGACGCCGCGCTCGGCAACGGCGGTCTCGGGCGGCTCGCGGCCTGCTTCCTCGATTCGATGGCGACGCTCGAACTGCCGTCCTGGGGCTACGGCATGCGCTACGAATACGGCATGTTCGCGCAATCGATCATCAACGGCGGCCAGGTCGAGCATCCGGACTCGTGGCTCGTCGATGGCACGCCCTGGGAGTTTCCGCGCCCGGGAACGCATTTCATCGTGCGCTTTGGCGGCACCGCCGAACACCACGGCGAATGGGCCGAATGGAACGCCGCCGAGGCGCTGATCGCGCGCGCCTACGATCTTGTCATCCCCGGCCACGGCACCGAGCGCGTCAGCACGCTGCGCCTGTGGAAAGCCGGCGCGCCGGCGCAGATCGACCTCAACGCCTTCAACTCGGGCGATTACGCGCGCGCCGCCGAGTTCAAGAACCGCTTTGAAAACATCTCCTGGGTCCTCTATCCGAACGACAGCACGCCGGCCGGCCGCGAACTGCGGCTGCGCCAGGAGTACTTCTTCGTCGCCGCGTCGATGCAGGACATTCTGTTCCATCACCTCGAAGAGCACGGCAACCTGCACAACCTCGCCGACCAGATCGCGATTCACCTCAACGACACGCATCCGGCGATCAGCGTCGCCGAATTGATGCGCCTGCTGTGCGACGACCACGGCATGCTCTGGAGCGAGGCCTGGAGCCAGTGCAAGCGCATTTTCTCCTACACCAACCACACGCTGATGCCGGAAGCGCTCGAGACCTGGCCGGTCGGTCTCATGCAGCATCTCCTGCCGCGCCACATGCGCATCATCTACCGCATCAACCTCGACTTTCTCAATGAAGTCGCCTTGCGCTTCCCCGGCGACATCGACCTCATCCGCCGCGTTTCGATCATCGACGACAGCGACGGCAACGAAGAGAACAAACGCGTGCGCATGTCGCACCTCTCGATCATCGGCAGCCATCGCGTGAACGGGGTCTCGCAGCTGCATTCCGACCTCATGGTGCAAACGATCTTCGCCGATTTCGCGCGCCTCTACCCGGACCGCTTCCACAACAAGACCAACGGCGTCACGCCCCGGCGCTGGATCGCGCAGGCCAACCCCGGCCTCTCGTCGCTGCTCGACGCCCGCCTCGGCCGGCAATGGCGGCTCGAGCTCGACCGCCTCGCCGAGCTCAAGCCCGCCGCCGAGGAAGCCGCCTTCCGCACGGCTTTTGCCAACGCCAAGCTCAGCAACAAGCTGCGCCTTGCCAGCTACATCAAGCGCGAGACCGGCGTCATCCTCAACCCGGAGAGCCTCTTTGACGTCCAGGTCAAGCGCATCCACGAATACAAGCGCCAGCTCCTCAACGTCCTGCACGTGATCACGCGCCACAACCTGCTGCTGCACGGCATCGCCGACGACGCGGCGCCGCGCTGCGTGATCTTCGCCGGCAAGGCGGCCTCCTCCTATTACATGGCCAAGCAGGTGATCCGGCTGATCCACGACGTCGCCACCGTGATCAACAGCGACGCGCGCACCAACGACCGGCTGAAAGTCGTCTTCGTGCCCAATTACGGCGTCTCGGTCGCCGAGCTGATCATGCCGGCCGCCGACCTCTCCGAGCAGATTTCCACCGCGGGCACCGAGGCGTCGGGCACCGGCAACATGAAGTTCTCGATGAACGGCGCGCTCACGATCGGCACCGAAGACGGCGCCAACATCGAGATCCGCGACAGCGTCGGCGCCGAGAACATCTTCATCTTCGGCAACAGCACGCGGCAGGTCGAGGCGATCCGCGCCTCGGGCTACGACCCGCGCGCGATCTACCAGAACGACGCGATGTTGAACGAGACGCTGAACAAGATCGACGGCGGTTTCTTCTCGCCGAACGACCGCCGGCGCTATCACGACGTCTTCAACAGCCTCGTGAACTACGGCGACCATTACCTCCTGCTCGCCGATTATGCCGATTACGTGAACACGCAGAACGAGGTCGACGCACTCTATCGCATCCCCGCCGAATGGCAGCGCAAGGCCATTCTCAACGTCGCCGGGATGGGCGTTTTTTCTTCCGACCGGACGATCCGCGACTACGCGACCGATACCTGGAACATGGGCGCCCTGCTCAAGAAAGGACCGAATGCTTAGCAAAGCGGAAGTCGTCTCCCTCTGTCGCGGCGAGCACGGCGATCCCTTTGCCGTCCTTGGCCTGCACGCCGACGCGAAAGACCGGCTCTGGCTGCGCAGCCTGCAGCCGGGCGCGCTTGCCGTCGAGGTCCTCGTCGCCGACAGCGAAGAACCGCTGATCGCGCTGAGCGAGCGCAAGATCGAAGCCCTGGGCGGCGCCTCGGGTTTCTTCGAAGCCTCCATCCTCGGCCGCAGCAAGCCTTTCGCGTACCGCCTGCGCGTCACCTGGCCCGGGGGCGTGCAGGAGATCGACGACCCTTACCGCTTCTCGACCGTGCTCGGCGAACTCGACGTCTGGCTGCTCGCCGAAGGCTCGCACCTGAGACCGTTTGAAAAGCTCGGCGCGCACCTGCGCAAGATCGACGGCGTCAAGGGCACGGCATTTGCGGTATGGGCGCCCGACGCGCAGCGCGTCTCGGTCGTCGGCGACTTCAACACCTGGGACGGCCGCCGCCATCCTATGCGGCTGCGCCGCGAATGCGGCGTCTGGGAACTCTTCCTGCCGGGCGTCGGCGAAGGGGCGTGCTACAAATACGAAATCCGCTCGCAAGACGGCCACGTCCTGCCGCTCAAAGCCGACCCCTACGGCTTTGCCGCCGAGTTGCGGCCGTCGACGGCGTCGATCGTCTGCGCCTTGCCGCAGATCCCGGCGCGATCGGCGACCCCGAGCCGGCTCGCGGCGCCGGTATCAATCTACGAAGTGCACCTGGGCTCGTGGCGGCGCGCCGACGACGGCGGTTTCCCCGACTGGCAAAGGATCGCCGAGACGCTCATTCCCTACGTCGTCGATCTCGGTTTCACCCACCTCGAACTCCTGCCGATCTCCGAACACCCCTTCGACGGCTCGTGGGGCTACCAGCCGCTCGGGCTCTACGCGCCGACCGCACGCTTCGGCACGCCGCAGGGTTTTTGCGACTTCGTCGCCGCCTGCCACGCCGCTGGCCTTGAAGTCATCATCGACTGGGTGCCGGCGCACTTTCCGACCGACGAGCACGGCCTTGCCCGCTTCGACGGCAAGCCGCTCTACGAGCACGCCGACCCGCGCGAGGGCATGCACCAGGACTGGGGAACGCTGATCTACAATTTCGGCCGGCGCGAGGTTTTCAACTACCTCGTCGGCAATGCGCTCTTCTGGATCGAGCACTACGGCATCGACGGCCTGCGCGTCGATGCGGTCGCCTCGATGCTCTACCGCGACTACAGC
>CAZALA010000207.1:0-5749 GCA_964485725.1 uncultured Propionivibrio sp.
GGCGTCTGCACCAGTTGCACGTAGTTCATCAGGAAGATCGAGGCGCCGATCGCGCTGATCAGCGGCGAGAGGCGTTGCGCATGGCGCAGCGGGCGGTAGGCGATTTTTTCCAGGGTGAAGCCGTAGGCCGCAACATAGATCACCGCAATTACCGCAGCCGCCAGCAACACCGTGAGGCCGCTGTAGCCGCTATACGTCAGCACCCCGGCAACGATGAGGGCAACGAAGGCGCCGATCATGTAGATCTCGCCGTGGGCGAAATTGATCAGCTCGATGATGCCGTAGACCATGGTGTAGCCCAGGGCAATCAGGGCGTAGATGCTTCCCTTTACGATGCCGCCGCAGAGTAATTCGAGCAGATACTGGATATCCATGGATAGGTCTGTTGGTGTGGTTGGGGCGGTACTTTGAGTGATCCGTCACGCCGGCGGAAGCCGGTGTCCAGTCAGTCGATGGTTCTGGATTCCGACTTCCGCCGGAATGACGACGCTAGGGTGGTTCTACTTCTTCTAGGCAAAAACGGGGAGCGGGTCGTAACCCACTCCCTGTCCTACGATCGGCAACGCTTACTTGACCTCGGCAAACGCGCCGTTCTTGACCTGATAGACCGAGAAGCCGACGCCTTCGGCATCACCCTTCTTGTCAAACTTGATCGTTCCGATCGTCGTTTCAACCGCGCTGCTCTTGAGTGCCTTGGCGACGGCTTCCGGGTTGGTGCTTCCCGCAACCTTGACGGCGTTCAACGCCGCAACAACCGCAGCATGAGCCTGGTCGAAGAAAGTACCGGGTTCTTTGCTGAGCTTGGCCTTGAGATCAGCGCGCGCCTTGCTGTTCATGGGATACTTTGAGACATCCATCGGACCGGTGGCGTACACGCCTTCAGCGTCTTTGCCAGCAATTTTCAGGAAGCCGTCACCCTTGATACCGTCGGGTCCGATGAAGGGAACGACGATCTTCTTCTTGCCCATCTGGGAGAGCAGCTTCGAGGCTTCAGGATGGTAGCCGCCGAAGATCAAGGCGTCGGTACCTTCCTTGCGCAGCTTCTGAATGACCGCTGAATAGTCCATGGCGCCGGTCTGAATGCCTTCGTACATTACGACCTTGGCTTTGCCGCTCTTTTCGATGGCTTCCTTGGCGTAATCGGCGAAGCCCTTGCCGTAATCGCCCTTGTCGTGCAGGATCGCGACCTTCTTGCCCTTCAACTTGTCGACCGCAAAGCTTGCCGCGAGCTTGCCCTGGTCGTCGTCGGAAGCGATCGTGCGGTAGAAGTTCGGGTAATCGCCGCTCTTCGTCAGCGGCGGGTTGGTCGCCGACGGGCTGATCGCGATCACCTTGGCGCCCTTGTAGATGCCGAGCGCCGCTTTCGTCGCGCCCGAGCAGATGTGGCCGATGACGATATTGACGCCTTCGGAAACCAGCTTCGTTGCGACATTGGTGGCAATTTCGGGCTTGCACTGATCGTCGCCGACCATGAGTTCGATCTGCTTGCCGTTGATGCCGCCCTTGGCGTTGATCTCGGCGACGACCATTTCGGCGGCCTCCTTGGTCGGCTGGCCATAAGCGGCGAGGTCGCCCGTGAGAGAGGCGGCGACGCCAAGCTTGATCGTATCGGCCGCAAAGGCGGGCGCGCCGAGGGCCGCTGCCAGCAACGTGACGGCGGCGAATTTGACCACGGACGATTCTCGCATCGGTACAGTCTCCCTTTGGATTGGCGTAGAAAAGCCGGTGGACCATAGTGCAAAAGCCCCGGTCGGTCAAGGAAAAACCTTTTGTTTTCAGTCTCCCGCCGCGCCGTGTCGCGCGTTTGCCGCAGGCTTCGGCAAAAAATATTTTTTCGGCCAAAGCGCGCTGCGGCGACCTGCGGCCGGCCCGGTGCGCCGGCAGGCATCGCCGGAAAAAATGCATTGGGCATTGGATTGCAGATATTACCTTAGTAATAGAGGCTCGGAAACTGGCGGGATTTTGCGGGCAAAGCTCGCGCAAAAGCGAGCTGCCCCGCGCCCCAATGGATGCGCGGATGCCGGTGATAAACAAGGGATTTTCGCCAGTTAATCGAGCGCGGACGGCGTCGCTACGAAGCTTGCAAAAACCGCTTTCCTCCTCCCGTTCGTTATATGCAAAACGCATGAGAGGTAGCCGATGCGGCCCAGTAACGGCAAGCGATGCAAAAATACATTGGCCTTAAAATTATCGCTTGACAAAAACGCCAACTTCCATAGAATCGACCCTAGCACTTCGATCTGGACCCCGCGCATAAGTCAGGGAGAATGCCGGCAGGATGGTCAGATGAACAGAAAAGAAGGGCGGAATATGTTGTTGGCACTAAAAAACCTCGGCACCAGAAAAATAAGATGCCTTGAAAGCAGGTGCCGTTTGCTCTCCATCGCTTGTCCTGACTGAAGCCATGTCCATTCACGAGCATCGATTCCAGGGACCGAAATTGCGGGTGGCCCGGCTTTTGAACGGCTGGACGAAAGCCGAGCTTGCCGAACAGCTGCGGCTCAGCCCGCAATTCGTGCACGCGCTCGAGATCGACGAGAAGCCCGCGAGCACCGAGATGGTGGCGGCGCTGTCGCTGCTGCTCAGGGTGCAGCCGGCCTTCTTCTACGAACCGCTGCATGGCGAAGTTCGCGAGGAGGAATGTCACTTTCGCAGCCGCCAGTCGCTGACCGGCCGGACGGCCGAGCAGATCCTCTCGCGCGGCACCGCGCTCGAAATGATCGTCAGGATGCTCGACCGCAGCCTCGATCTACCCGAGGTGAACTTTCCTTCGGCCGAGATCAACAGCGATGAGGACATCGAAGCGGCGGCCGAACTGTGCCGCCGGCAATGGCGACTCGGCAGCGAGCCCGTCCCGAACATGTGCGGCGTGCTTGAAGCCGCCGGCGCCATCGTCAGCCTGTTCGACAGCGAGTGCCACGAGGTCGATGCGCTGTCGATGGCGAGAATCCGCCCGCTGATCTTTCGCGATGCCGGCCATCAGAGCGCCGCACAGCAGCGGTTTGCGCTGGCGCACGAATGCGGGCATCTCGTCCTGCACCAGGGCGTAGCCACCGGCGACAAGCTCACCGAGGCGCAGGCCGACCGCTTCGCCGCCGCCTTCCTCATGCCGCGGGCTCAGTTTACGAGCGAATTTCCCACCAGCTCGACGCGCTTCGACTGGCCTGCGATCTATGCGCTGAAGATCCGCTGGGGCGTGCAGGCGATGACGATCATTGAGCGGGCGCGGACGCTGGGCCTTCTCGACGACTTCAGATACGCCGCCGCCCGCCGCTTCCTGACGCCGCTGCGGCCGCGCCAGCCGGCGAGCGAGCGCTACGACGACCGTATTCCGCACGAAGAGCCGCAGCTTTTGAAGACAGCCATTGCCGCCTATCTCGAGGTTTATGCCTGCTCGCTCGGCGGGTTCGCCAAGGAAATCGGCATGACCCCCGCGCTCATCGATCAGCTGCTCTCGCGCACGACGCTGCGCGGCAGTTGCGTGCGCTTCCTGCGCACGACCGCGAACTGACCGGACTAAGGCGAAGCCAAAATCGGGCCGGCGGCGGCGCCTTCAGCGCTGCGAGGCGAGAAGCGTGTGAACGCGTTCGTTGGCGGTCTGCACAGCGCCCAGGCTCTCTCTTAACGCCGTCAGTTCCTCGCCGAGAAAAACGAGGTGATCGGAGAGCATCGCCGTCAGCGCGACGAGCGCGTCGGCCGGGCTTTCGGCGCGGGCGCGCACGGCGTCGATTTCGCGCTGCAGGCTCTCGCCGACCTTCTGCTGTTTGCCCGAGGCGCGCAGGAAGTCGGCGATCAGGCGCTGGCGCCGGGACTCGAAGGCGAGCGGGTCGGCTTTGGCGAGCGCCGCCCATTCGTCGAAAGAAAAGTCGTGAAAATCGAACGCCTCGCGCAACTCGCAGAGCTCAGAGGCTTCGCAGGGCTCACGTTGAGTGTTCATGGACCGTCCTCCAGAAGTAAATCGTCAAAACTCCCCGCGATACCGATGTATCCTAAGCTGCGCTCCTCTTGTTGACGGCGGCCCCTGCCGGTACACTGCCGGCGGGCGGTGTGATCCTGCCTTGCGGATGATGATGCGATAAGGCTGTGCTGATGGTTCGGCCGCAGGTCGAGGCAGAAGTTCCTAAGGCGCCGGCCTGCCATCGCGATGAATCGAATCGGAGCAAAGGCGGCGAGCAGGCGGCCGGTCAGGTCAATCAAGGGAGAAGCGATGCAGATTGAAGAGGCGAAAGGGATGGCTGATTTTTATTTTGAACCCGGCGACCGCGTGCAGTTTTCAAAAACGGTCGGCGAATGCGATGTCTACCTCTTTGCCGGCATCACCGGCGACCTGTCGCCGAACCACGTCGACGAGGAGTCGATGAAGAAGACGCGCTACGGTCGCCGCATCGCGCACGGCGCGCTGATCATCGGCTACATGTCGGCCACCTCGACGAAGATCTTCGAGCTCGCGCGCAAGGTCGATGCCGACGAGCGGCCCGTTTCACTCGGTTACGATCGGGTGCGCTTTCTCGACGCAGTCTGTATCGGCGACACGATCACCATCACTTACACGATCAAGTCGATCGACGTTGAAAGGCGCCGTTCGGTGGCCAGCATCGTCGTCACCAACCAGACGGGTAAGGAAGTCGCGGTCGGCGAGCACATCATGAAATGGGTGAGCAATCGCTAAGCTTGTGCCGCCCGACGGCGATCGCCTCTCCTTGCTCTCCCGGCTAAGGTCAGACAGGCGCGCGCGCCGCCTTTGCGGCATCGGCGTGCTCGTGCTCGTCGCCGGCCTTGCCCTGGCCGCGCTCGTTTTCCTTGCCGCGGCAGGCGAGGAGCGCGACGTCCTCGGCTACGAATTTGCCGACGGCGCTTCCTACGCGGTGACGGCAAGCGACTCGAAGATGTACCGCCACGAGCTCGAACGCTTCGGCGGCAAGGCCGCCGTCCTTGCCGACGACTTGAACCGCTGGCTCTCGTCCTGGACGCATGGCAGGCGTCTGGCGCTCGTCATCGCGCTCGCCGCGCTCGCCGTCGCCGCGCTCTGCTTCCGCGCCGCCGCGCGAGCGCCGCCCAAGGACCGCGAGCGCCAAGGTTGAGGACTCAGGACCGGCGCGCGCCAGCGCGACCGCGACGCGATGAGGCGCTGATGCGGTGACGAATCTGCCGCTGCGCGCTAAACTGCGCATTCCCTTGCGAAAGAATAAAAAAATGGCCCAGCTCTTTGATTCCCTGCAATTGCGCGACGTCGTCCTTGCCAACCGCATCGGCATCCCGCCGATGTGCCAGTACAGCGCGCCCGATGCGCTTGCCAACGACTGGCATTTTGTCCATTACGGCAGCCGCGCCGTCGGCGGCGCTGCCCTGATGATTATCGAAGCGACGGCGGTTTCGCCGGTCGGACGCATCAGCGGCTTCGACCTTGGTCTCTGGGACGACGCGCAGATCGCGCCGCTCGCGCGCATCGAGCGCTTCGCGGCCGGGCAGGGCTGCGTCGCCGCGATCCAGCTTGCGCACGCCGGGCGCAAGGCGAGCGTCGGCCCCGGCGGCCTCGGGACGAGAACGCTCGGCGAGCATGAAGGCGGCTGGAAGCTGATCGCGCCCTCGCCGATCGCCTTCGGCGAGGGCTATGCGCTGCCGCGCGAAATGACGCTGGCCGACATCGACGAGGTGATCGCGCAATTTGTCGCAGGCGCACGCCGCGCGCGCGCCGCCGGTTTCCGGGTGATCGAGCTGCACGGCGCGCACGGCTATCTGCTGCACGAAT
>CAZALA010000208.1:0-5747 GCA_964485725.1 uncultured Propionivibrio sp.
GGAAGAAGCCGACCGCGTTGTGGCCGTACCACCACTGGATCATCGCGTCCTGCACGCCGGCGTAGGCCGAGTAGGATTTGGTCAGGGAAACCGGAATCGCCGCGCTGTTGACGATATGCAGGAGCGCGACGGCGAGGATGAAGCCGCCGTAGAACCAGTTGGCGACGTAGATGTGCGCGACCTTGCGCTTGGCGATCGTGCCGAAGAAGACGATTGCGTAGGAGACCCAGACCGCCGCGATCAGGATGTCGATCGGCCATTCGAGCTCGGCGTATTCATTGCCCGAGGTGAAACCGAGCGGGAGCGTGATCGCGGCGAGCACGATCACCGCCTGCCAGCCCCAGAAAGTGAAGGCGGCAAGCTTGTCGCAGAAGAGGCGCACGTGGCTCGTGCGCTGCACGACGTAGTAGGACGTGCCCATCAGCGCGCAACCGCCGAAAGCGAAGATCACGGCGTTCGTATGCAGCGGCCGCAGGCGACCGAAATGCAGGAAGCCGATGTTGAGCTCGGGCCAGACGAGCTGCGCGGCGATGATCACGCCGACGAGCATGCCGACAATCCCCCAGATCACCGACATCACGGTAAATTGCCGGACAACCTTGTAGTTGTACGTCGCTTGCGCTTCCGCCATGACCGACCTCACCTTGTTCTGTTCGAGAATGCTGCGCGCCGCGGAGCGCACAAAGACCACGAAGGCACGCCAAAGCACAGACCTCTTCCGCCCGGGCATGCATCGCCGCAGGTCGGGCGCATCAGGATTCCGTCTCTGGCGTTTCCTTCGTGGTCTCTGTCTTCTTCGCGGACAACTGCCTTTTTCCGGGTTCGTCGTCATCCATCAAGACGCGGTATCCCGGACCATCGAGATCGTCGTACTGGCCGCTCTTCACCGACCACCAGAAAGCCAGCCCGATCACGAAAACAAGGATAACCGAGACCGGGATCAGGAGGTACAGAATTTCCATTATTTTTTGCCGTCGCGCTGCAGGCGCAAGGAGTTGAGGACGACGAGGAGCGAGCTTCCCGACATGCCGATGCCGGCCTGCCAGGGGCTGACCCAGCCGGCCATCGCGAGCGGCAGCGCGGCAAGATTGTAGAGGAAAGCCCAGGCGAGATTCTGCCGGATCACGGCGAGCGTGCGGCGCGCCAGCACGAAGCCCTGGCCGAGATGGTCGAGCCGGTCGGAGAGGAGAACGAGGTCGGCCTGCGCCCGCGCCAGTTGCGACCCCCCGCCCATCGCCACCGAGACCTGCGCCGCGGCAAGCACCGGCGCGTCATTGACGCCGTCGCCGACCATCGCGACGATGGCGCCCTGGGCCTGCAGCTTTTGCACGTAATCGTACTTGCCCTGCGGC
Source organism: uncultured Propionivibrio sp. (assembly GCA_964485725.1). GTDB lineage: Bacteria > Pseudomonadota > Gammaproteobacteria > Burkholderiales > Rhodocyclaceae > Propionivibrio. Next base: position 1,353 of record CAZALA010000208.1, read on the forward strand.
GAGAGCGCGGCGGCGACGGTGGCGATGCCGAGCTGCGCAGCGAGACGGTTGGCGACCGGCGCCGCGTCGCCGGTCAGGAGCACGAGCTCGCGGCCGTCCTTGCGCAGCGCCTCGACCATCGCCGCGGCGTGCGGCCGCGCTTCATCGGCGAAGCGAAAGAGCGCAAGCCACTCGCGCGCATCGCCGAGCGCGATCACCGTATCGCCGCTCTCGATCAGCGCGCGCGCCGAATCGGGAAGCGGCCTGCCATGCAGCGCCGCGACATAATCGGGCCTGCCGATGCGCAGCGCGCTGCCGAGCGCGCGCGCGCTGATCCCCTGCCCCGGTTCATTGACGATCGCCTCGATGGCGAGCGAAGTGGCCGAGGCGGCGATCGGCGCGGCCGCGCGCAAGGCTGCGCCGATCGCGTGCTCCGAACCTTGCTCGAGCGCTGCAGCGAGCGCGAGCGCTGCAGCCGGCTCGATGGGGGCAAGCGGCAGCACTTCGGTCAGGCGCATGCAGCCCGTCGTCAGCGTTCCGGTCTTGTCGAAAACGACGTGCGTCGCTCGCGCGAGCGTCTCGATCGCGTGGCTGCGCGTCACCAGCAGTCCGGCTTTTGCCATCGCCCCGCTCGCGACGGTGAGCGCGATCGGCGTCGCCAGAGCCAGCGCGCACGGGCAAGTGACGATGAGCACCGATACCGTCACCGGCAAGGCCAGCGCTGGATCGACCGCGAGCCAGAACAGCGCGACCGCAGCGGCGAGCACGAGGACTACGGCGACGAAGCGCGCGGCGATGCGGTCGGCAAGCTCGATGACGCGCGGCCTGCCCTCGGCGGCGCGTTCCATGAGACGGATGATCGCCGCCAGCCGCGTCGCTTCGCCGACCGCGCCGACTTCGACGATGAGCGGGCTCTCGATATTGATCGCGCCGCCGGTGACTGGCGACCCCGGCGCCTTGGCAAGCGGCGCGCTCTCGCCCGAGAGCAGCGCTTCATTGGTTGAGCTCGTGCCCTCGAGGACGCGCCCGTCGGCGGGAACGAGCGCGCCGGGACGAACGAGGACGACGTCGCCAACCACAAGATCGGTGGCGAGGACTTCGTGCTGCGCGCGGTCGCGCGGATAGGCCGCGAGCCGCAGGGCGGTTGCCGGGCGCAGCCTGGCGAGCGCTTCGGTGAGTCCGACGGCGCTCTGGCGGGCGCGCATTTCGAGGAAACGTCCGGCGAGCAGGAAGAAAACAAACATCGCGATCGAATCGAAATACACTGCGCCCGATCCTGCGAGCGTGGCCGCGACGCTCGCGACAAAGGCCGCGCCAATGCCGAGAGCGACCGGAACGTCCATGCCGACGCGGCGCAGCTTGAGGTCGCGCCAGGCGCCGCGAAAAAACGGCGCCGACGAATAAACGACGACGGGCAGCGTCAGCATCATGCTCGCCCAGCGCAGCAAGCCCGCGATGTCGTCGGTCATCTCGCCCGAACGCGCAAGATAGGCCGGAACCGCGTACATCATCACCTGCATCATGCCGAAACCGGCGACGAAGATGCGCCGCAGCGCGACGCGTTTTTCCTCGCGCGCCAGCGCCTCGCTTTTTGCGACATCGTAGGGGTGGGCGCGGTAGCCGATCGCGGCGATCGCGGCGAGGATTTGCGACAGGCGGATGCGGCGGCTGTCCCAGCGCACGAGCGCGCGGTGCGTCGCGAAATTGATGTGCGCGGCGGTAACGCCGTCCTGCCGCGCGAGCTGCCGCTCGTTGAGCCAGATGCACGCGGCGCAGGTGATCCCCTCGATGATCAGCGAAGCTTCGCATTCGTCGTCGTCGAGTGCGCGCACGAAATCCTTCTGAAAATCGGCGTGGTCGTAGAAGCCGAGCGCATCGACGAGCGCCGGAACGGCCTCGTATGCCGCGCTCGCGCCAGCGACGGGCAGCGCCTCGCGGTGACGGTAATAATCGGCAAGCCCGCCAGCGACGATCGCCTCGGCGACGGCCTGGCAACCGATGCAGCACATCGGACGCGCTTCACCGTCGATCGCCGCCGACAGGCGCACGCCGCCCGGAACCGGCAGGCCGCAGTGGTAACAATTCAACGACGCGCTCGCGCTCATCAATCCCTGCCCTCTCGCAACCACACGATTATAGGGTGCAATAAGCAGCGCGCATTGCACCGGTCCGTGCATAAGCAGCGCGCATTGCACCGTTTTCCGGAAGCTGACGGCGCAATGCCCTTCGGTTATTGCGCCCTATAGTCCCTGGTCGGAGAAAGGTTATAGGGTGCAATAGCGAATGCGTATTGCACCGATCCGCGCCCGGCCAGACCCCCCGCAAAGCCGTTATAATTCAGGCTTTTCCGTTTTCCGGCCCCCAGCTTGCAAATGCTCGTTCATCGCGGTTTTTCGCGCACCGTTCCGGCGGCGACCGTGCTCACCATCGGCAATTTCGATGGCGTGCACATGGGTCACCGTGCACTGCTCGCGCGCCTTGCGCAAGCGGCGGCAAAAGACGATCTCTTGCCGACGGCGCTCACTTTCGAGCCGCACCCGCGCGAGTTCTTCGCGCCGGCGAGCGCGCCGCCCCGGCTCTCGACGCTGCGCGAAAAGCTCGAGCTGCTCGGCGATGCCGGCGTCGCGCTCACCTGCGTCGGCCACTTCAACGCGCATCTGGCCGCGCGCTCGGCCGAAGATTTCATCGCCCGCATCCTCGTCGAAAAGCTGCGCGTCAAGCGCCTCATCATCGGCGACGATTTCTGCTTCGGCGCCGGCCGCCGCGGCAATTTCGCGCTGCTGTGCGAGGCCGGAAGGCAATACGGCTTTGCCGTCGAAGGCATGGAGAGCGTCATCATCGACGGCGTTCGCGTTTCGAGTTCGGCCGTGCGCGAAGCGCTCGCAAGTGGCCAAATGGACTACGCCGCGCGCCTGCTCGGCCGGCCGTATGCGATGGACGGCCGCGTCGTTCATGGCGACAAGCGCGGCCGGCAGTTCGGCTTTGCCACCGCCAATATCCGCATCAAGCACGAGAAGCCGCCGCTTGCCGGCGTCTTCGCCGTCGAAGTCCATGGACTTGCTGGCGGCCCGGATCGTGCACATTACGGCGTCGCCAACGTCGGCGTTCGTCCCAGCGTCGGCCAGGCGGCGCGGCCGCTGCTCGAAGTCCATCTCTTCGATTTTGACGCCGACATTTATGACGCGCATCTTAACGTTCGTTTCCTGCACAAGCTCAGAAACGAAGTACACTTTCCCGATTTTGCGGCGCTGAAGGCGCAGATTGCCGACGACGTCCAGGCCGCAAGAGCCTATTTCCAGCCTTGAGTAGATGCGATGACCGATTACAAGAAGACTCTCAATCTCACCGACACGCCATTCCCGATGCGCGGCGACCTCGCGAAGCGCGAGCCGCAGTGGGTCGCCTCGTGGCAAGAGAAAAAGCTCTACGAGGAAATTCGCGCGGCGGCAAAAGGCCGGCCGCGCTTCGTCCTGCACGACGGCCCGCCTTACGCGAACGGCGACATCCACATCGGCCACGCGGTCAACAAGATCCTGAAAGACATCATCGTGCGCTCGAAAACGCTGGCCGGTTTCGACGCGCCTTACGTCCCCGGCTGGGACTGCCACGGCCTGCCGATCGAGCACCAGATCGAGAAACTGCACGGCAAGCACATCGCCGGCGACAAGGTGCGCGCGCTCTGCCGCGCTTTTGCCGCCGAACAGGTCGAGCGGCAGAAGAAGGACTTCATCCGCCTCGGCATCCTCGGCGAGTGGGACCGGCCGTATCTGACCATGGCTTTCAAGACCGAGGCCAACGAAATCCGCTCGCTCGGCAGGATTCTCGAAAAGGGTTACCTCTACCAGGGCTTGAAGCCCGTGAACTGGTGCCTCGACTGCGGCTCGGCGCTCGCCGAAGCCGAAGTCGAATACGAGGACAAGAACTCGCCGGCGATCGACGTCGCTTTCGAAGTCCACCCCAATCACGCCGAAAAGCTCGCCAAGGCTTTCGGCCTGCCGCGGCTTCCCGGCCCGGCTTTTGCGGTGATCTGGACGACGACGCCGTGGACGCTGCCGGCCAACGAAGCGGTGAGCGCGCATCCGGACTTCGATTACGAACTCATCGAGACGCCCAAGGGCGTTTTGATCCTTGTGCGCGAGCTTGCCGCCGACTGCCTGACGCGCTACGGCTTTGCCGCGGGCGAAACCAGAGTGCTCGGCTCGGCAAAAGGCGCTGCGCTCGACCGCCTGCTGCTCAAGCATCCCTTCCACGACCGCGACGTGATGACCATCTGCGGCACGCACGTCACGCTCGAAGCGGGCACCGGCCTCGTGCACACGGCGCCGGCACACGGCGCCGACGACTACCAGATCGGCAAGGTCTATGGCCTGCCGGTGAACAACCCGGTCGGTCCCGACGGCAGGTTCCTCGCCGCGA
>CAZALA010000209.1:0-5732 GCA_964485725.1 uncultured Propionivibrio sp.
GCCGAGGCCGTGCTCTCTTACGTCGGCATCGGCGTCGATCCGACGATGATGAGCTTTGGCAACATGATCAACAACGCGCGCCTCGAAATGGCGCGCGAGCCGATGGTCTGGTGGTCGCTTGCGGCGGCCTTCGCCTTCATGTTCGCGCTCGTGCTTGCCGCCAATCTTCTCGCCGACGCGGTGCGCGACGCTTTCGATCCGCGCTTCGGGGGTGCGGCATGAGCGCCAAGCGCGCGGGCGAAGTGATCCTCGGCGTGCGCGATCTGCGCATGGGCTTTGCGAGCGGGTTTGCCGCGACGCGGCGCGTCCTGCCGGCGGTCGATGGCGTGAGCTTCCTCCTGCGTGCGGGCGAAACCTACGCGCTGCTTGGCGAATCGGGCTGCGGCAAGTCGGCGACCGCGCTCTCCATCCTGCGCGTCCTGCCGGCCGCCGGCCGCATCATCGGCGGCGCCGTCGAGTTTGCCGGCCGCGATCTGCTGCGACTGCCCGAGACCGAGATGCGCGCCGTTCGCGGCGGCGCGATCGGAATGATTTTTCAGGAGCCGGCGACGAGTCTTAACCCGGTGCTCACCGTCGGTCGCCAGATCGGCGAAGTGCTCGACCGTCACCTTTCCATTCGCGGCGAGGCCGCGCGGGCGCGCACGCTCGAACTGCTCGACGCGGTCGGCATCGGCGAAGCCGCGCGCCGCATCGACGAATATCCCTTCCAGCTCTCGGGCGGAATGAAGCAGCGCGTGATGATCGCGGTGGCCCTCGCTGCCGATCCGCCGCTGCTCATCGCCGACGAGCCGACGACCGCGCTCGACGTCACCATCCAGGCGCAGATCCTGGAGCTTTTGCGCAGCCTGCAGGCGGCACGGGCGATGGGCATGCTCCTGATCACGCACGACCTGGGCGTCGTCGCGCAAATGGCGCATCGCATCGGCGTCATGTACGCCGGCGAAATCATCGAGGAAGCGCCGCGCGAATCCTTCTTCACGTCGCCGCGTCACCCCTACACGCAAAAGCTTTTTGCCGCGGTGCCCGACGCCAACGCCCGCCATTCGCGCCTCGAGACGATTGCAGGCCAGGTGCCGGCGCTCTCGGCGATGCCCGCGGCCTGCCGCTTCGCCGACCGCTGTGCGCACGCCTGGTCGCGCTGCCGCGAGGAGTGGCCGCAATGGCGCGAAATCGGCCAAGCCGGCGGCGCCGGTGGCACGGCGGCGCACCGCGTGCGCTGCCATCTCGTCGATGAGCCCTGGCGCGCCGTCGCCGCCGCTGCCAAGGGCGAGACTGGCGCCGGGGTGCAAGCGGTGCCTCCGGTCGCGCCGCCCGCACCGCTTCTTGTCGTCGACGACTTGCGCGTGCACTTTCCGGTGCGGCGCGGCGTGCTGCAGCGCACCGTCGCCTACGTGAAGGCCGTCGATGGCGTCTCGCTCGAGCTCGCGCGCGGCCGCACGCTGGCGCTCGTCGGCGAGTCCGGTTGCGGCAAGACGACGGTCGGCAAGGCGATTTTGCAGCTCGTCAGGCCGAGCGGCGGCCTGGTGCAAGTCGATGGGCGCGAGCTGACGACGCTCTCGCGCGGCGAACTGCGCCCGCTGCGCCGGCGCATGCAGATGATTTTCCAGGACCCCTTTGCCTCGCTCAATCCGCGCCTTTCGATCGGGCAGATCATCGGCGAAGGCATGCGCGCGCTCGGCATCGAGACGGGCAGGGCCGCCGCCGCGGGCCGCGAAGCGGCGATGGCCGCGCTCTTGCAGCAAGTCGGCCTCGACGCGGCGGTGCTGCAACGCTATCCGCACGAGTTCTCGGGCGGCCAGCGCCAGCGCATCGCGATCGCGCGCGCGCTCGCCGTCCAGCCCGACTTCATCGTCTGCGACGAACCGACTTCGGCGCTCGATGTTTCCGTGCAGGCGCAGATCCTCAATCTTCTGAAGACGCTGCAGGACGAACTCGGGCTCGCCTATCTTTTCATCACGCACAATTTTGCCGTCGTCGATTTCCTCGCGCACGAGGTCGCGGTGATGTACCTCGGGCGCATCGTCGAGCGCGGCAGCGTCGATGAGGTCCTGCGCTCGCCCCGGCATCCCTACACGAAAGCGCTGCTCTCGGCCGTTCCGAGTCCGCGCGGGGAGGGCGGCGGCGGGGCGAAATACATTCGTCTGCCCGGTGAAATGCCTTCGGCGACGCAGCCGCCGAAAGGTTGCCATTTCCATCCGCGCTGCCCGCTCGCGATCGAAATCTGCCGCGAAGTCTACCCCGGCGAAAGTCGCGTCGGCGCCTCGCAACTCGTGCGCTGCCACGTCAGTGGCGGAGAACAAAGCGCCCAGCCGGGTCGATGAGCGGCGCCTGCGCGCCGGCAGGATCAGGGGTTTTGCGCGAGCTGGATCGTCAGCTGGGTGCCCGGCTTGAGCGCGCTCGTCGACACCGGGTTCCAGCGTCGCAGATCGTCGACGCCGACCTTGTAGCGGCGGGCGATCGACGCCAGGGTCTCGCCGCTGCGAACGGTGTGGTGGGCAATTTTCGGGGCGCGCCGGGCCGCAGGCGCGGGCGGCGACGCGGCGCTCGCCGCTCTCGGCTTTGCGCCGGCAGAAGTCTCGGGGACCTTGGCGAGTTTTCCGGCCTTTTGGGCCTTTTCGACTTTTTCGACCTTGGCCGCCTTGCTCGCCTCGCCTGGCGCTTTCGTCCCATTGCCGGCACTGCTGACGATGAGACGCGTTCCCGGTTTCACCGCGCTGCCCCGCAGGTGGTTGATCCGCTGCAACTCGGCGAGCGAGAGGTCGAAGCGTCGCGCGATCGTCGCGAGCGTCTCGCCCCTGGCGACGATATGCGTGCGCACCTCGCTGCGTGCCGGCGGCGCGGCCGAAATTTCGGGCTGCGAGAGCGGCAAGGCGTCGAGCGGCAGGTCGTCGCCCTTGCCCGGTACGAGCAGCGTCAGGCCGGGAGCGACGCGGATCTTGCCCTGGATGCCATTGACCGACTTCAGGTTGGCGACCGTCATGCCAAAGCGCGGGGCGATTTTTTCGAGCTTGTCGCCGGGGCGCAGGGTATAGGCGCGCCACGACGAGAGCGGCTGCTTGCGCTCTTCGTGCGCTTCGAGGTTGCTCTCGAAGGCGTCCATTTTGTCGGCGGGAATGACCATCGGCGTGTCCGACTTGATCACTGGCCGGTTGTGCGCCGGATTGAGCGCGACGAATTCGTTGACCGGCATGCCGGCGAGCTTCGCGGCGACCTTGACGTCGATGTTGCTGCCTTTGGTGACGGTCGCGAAGTAAGGCCGGTTCGGGATCGGACGCAGGCTAAGTTCGGCGACGAGCGCCGGATCGCTGAAGATGTTCTTGAGCGCCTGCAGCTTGGGAACGTAGTTTTTCGTTTCGCGCGGCATGGTCAGGCTCTGGTAATCGGTCGGCAGGCCGAGCGCCTGGTTTTTGCCGATGGCGCGGCCGACCGCGGACTCTCCCCAGTTGTACGAGGCGAGGGCGAGCTGCCAGTCGCCGTGCATCTCGTAGATCGATTCGAGGTAGTCGAGCGCCGCGCTCGTCGAGGCGACGATGTCGCGCCGCTCGTCGAGCCACCAGTTCTGTTCGAGCTTGTAGCGCTTGCCGGTCGCCGGAATGAATTGCCACAGGCCCGAGGCTTTCGCGCGCGACAGTGCCATCGGGTTGTAGGCGCTCTCGACCATCGGCAGCAGCGCAAGCTCGGTCGGCATGCCGCGTTTTTCGAGTTCCTCGAGAATGTGGTAGAGGTAGAGGCTGCTGCGCTCGACCATGCGGCGCAGGTAATCCGGGCGATTCAGATACCACTGCTGGTGCGAGAGAACGAGGTCGTTGTTGATGTCCGGCATCGAAAAGCCGTTGCGCAGGCGCTGGAAAAGGTCGGGCGCCTCGTGCGTCAGATCGATCGTCTGCGGTTGCGCGGCCGGGGTCTCGAGTTCGACGACCGGCAGCTTCGCTTCGCCCGCCTGCGGCACGCCGGCTCGTGCGGGCGCCGCGCTGTCGCGGCGCGGTAAAGTCGATGGAACGGATGCAGTGGAGGGGGTGAGGAGGGCGGGTGCCGCGGGCGCGCTCTCGCCAGCAGCAGGCGCGGCCGGCGCGGCGGCAGAAGGCTCGGCAGAGGCTGGTGACGAAGCTTCGAAGGCGGGCAGAACGCTTTCCGCGCGAGCCGCAGTACAACCCAGAATGGCGATCGTGAGCAGAAAAATTCGAAGCGTCATCCGAAGCGTCATCCCTATTCCCGTGCTGGCCCGCCTCGCGGCGGAACGGCAGCCCCGTGGGCCGGGAGTGCCGACCAACTGTTCCGACTGCAACGCGGCATTATAGCCGAAGCGGCGAGCCCGACCGCTGTGCTGACGGCCTGGCGGCTTTAGCAGAAATCGCGGCTGGCGACGCGCAGCGCCCCGATCATCGGCGTGTGGTCGACGAGCCGCCCGGCGATCAGGTGCACGACTTCGCCACTGCGTTGTGCGACACCGAGGACGCCGAGAAGTTGTGCGCCGAGGAGTTCTTTTCGCTGCCGTTCGGCGAGGCGCGAATGGACGATGACATTGGTCATTCCGGTTTCGTCTTCAAGCGTTACGAAAATCACGCCAGTTTTGGTGTCGGGGCGCTGGCGGCAGGTGACAAAACCGGCGCAGCGCACGAGGCGCTTGTGCTCGCAGCCGCGCAAAGCGAGCGCCGTGAGATAGCGCAGCCTGATCAGCTCGGGTCTGAGCAGCGCGAGCGGATGGCGGCCGAGCGTGAGGCCGAGGCTCGCGTAATCGGCGACGATTTCTTCGCCCTCGCGCGGCGCCGGCAAGTCCGGCGCGAGATCGCCCGCCCCCGCTGAACGCAGCGGGATGCCGGCCAAAAGATCGCCTTGCGCGGGCGGCGGCGCGCTCGCCCACGCGGCCTGGCGGCGGTTGCCGCTCAAACTGGCGAGCGCGTCGGCGGCGACGAGCGCGTCGATGTCGGTGCGCGTCAGCCGGGAGCGCGCCGCCAGATCCTCGGCATCGCAGAATGGGCGCTCTGCGCGCGCCGCGACGAGACGTTTTGCGCCGCTCGCGGAGAGGCCGCCGATGCGCTTGAGCCCGAGCCGGACCGCCGGCTGCCCGCTCTCGATCTTCTCGAGCGCGCACTCAAAACCGCTCACCGTGGCGTCCACGGGGAGAACCTCGACGCCATGGCGGCGCGCGTCCTGGACGAGTTGCGAGGCCGAATAAAAGCCCATCGGCAGCGAGTCGAGGAGGCCGGCGAGAAAAGCCGCCGGGTGATGGCATTTGAGCCAGGCCGAGGCGTAGACGAGCAAAGCGAAGCTTGCGGCGTGCGATTCGGGAAATCCGTAATCGGCGAAGCCTTCGATCTGGCGGAAGAGCGCTTCGGCAAAGGCCGGCGCATAGCCGCGCGCCGCCATCCCGCTCAAGAGCTTTTCGCGAAACGGCCCCATGCCGCCGCGCCGTTTCCACGCCGCCATCGCGCGCCGCAACTGGTCGGCCTCGCCGGGCGTGAAGCCGGCGGCGACGATCGACAACTGCATCACCTGCTCCTGGAAAATCGGCACGCCGAGCGTGCGTTCAAGCACCGCCTTGACTTCCGGACTCGGGTAGCTCACGACTTCGAGCCCTTGCCGCCGGCGCAGGTAGGGATGGACCATGTCGCCCTGGATCGGTCCGGGGCGAACGAGCGAGACTTCGATCACGAGGTCGTAGAAAGAACGCGGTTTCATCGCCGGAAGCATCGCCATCTGCGCGCGCGATTCGATCTGGAAAACGCCGACCG
>CAZALA010000210.1:0-5689 GCA_964485725.1 uncultured Propionivibrio sp.
GGGCGAGGGGGTCGTGTGGCAGGCGGGAGCTGCGGGGGCAGGTCGGCGTCGAACTGGCGCGCCGCCAGGTTGAGCGCGATCGGCAGCGCCTCGAGGCCATCATCGGGCCACTGCCGGATCTGCCGGCAGGCGTTCTCGAGCACCCACGCGCCGAGTGCGACGATGAGCCCGGTTTCCTCGGCAAGCGGAACAAACTTGTCCGGCGAGATCATTCCGTGGCCGGGATGCTCCCAGCGCAGCAGCGCCTCGGCGCCGACGATTCGGCCGCTGTGCAGGCTGATTTTCGGCTGATAGTGCAGGCGCAGCTGTTCTCCCGCCAGCCCGCGGTGCAGCGCCCCCTCGAGCAGCCATTGCTCTTTGGCGCGGACATTCATTTCCGGGCTGTAGAAAAGACAGCCGCTTTCCTTGCCTTGCTGCAGTTTCTTCATCGCAATGTCGGCGGTGCGTTGCAGCTCGGCGGTCGTGCTGCCATCCTCGGGCGAAGTCGCGATGCCGATGCTGGCGCCGATGTGCAGCGCATGCGACTCGATGACGAAAAGGTCGGCAAGCGCAGCGAGCAGTTTTTCGGCGACGATGCGCGCGTGTTCGCGCTTGGGCAGCTTGACGAGCGCGACGACGAATTCGTCGCCGCCAAAACGCGCGACGATGTCCTCGTCGCGCAGGCTCGCGCGAAAGCGCTGACCGACCTGGCGCAGCAGTTCGTCGCCGACGGCGTGACCCAGCGAGTCGTTGATCGAGGTGAAGCGGTTGATGTCGATGACGAGCAGGGCGCAGCGGTCGCCCGTTCGCCGCGAGGTCGAAAGCGCCTGATCGACAAGCTGCAGGAAGAGCGTGCGGTTCGGCAGGCCGGTCAGGCTGTCGTAGTTGGCGATCTGCTGCATGCGCTCTTCGGCGGCGCGCAGAATGCTGACGTCGGAGAAAATCGAGAAAGCGTGCGTGACCGCGCCCTTGGCGTCGCGGACGACGCCGATCGAGACCGATTGCGGGAAGAGGTCGCCGTTCTTGCGCTTGCCGATGATTTCGCCGTGCCAGGCGCCGGCGCCGTGCATCGCCGCTCTCACCTGCGCACGGAAGTCGGCGCCATGGACCCCCGAGCGCAGGAGGTCCGGCGTCTGCCCGATCGCCTCCTGCGCCGAATAACCGGTAATGCGCGAAAACGCCGAGTTGACCGAGGCGATCTTTTCGTCGGCACCGGTGATCAGGATCGCCTCTTCGCTGTCTTCGATGATGCGCGCGTGCAGGCGGTGGCGCTCGTCGGGCGAGAGCCGGTCGACGATTTCGGAAAGATGCGCGGCCATTCCGATCGGTTCATTGTTGCCGTCAAGAAGATGTGAGAGCGAGAGATTGGCCCGGAAGACCTCGCCCGATTTCTTGCGCCGCCGCACTTCCATGAGGCGGGTGCCGTGATCGAGGAAGAGTTCGTGGATAGCGCCTGGTGGCGACGGCGGTTCGTCGCCGTAGAGAAAGAGGATGTGCTGGCCGATCGCTTCTTCGGCGGTGTAGCCGAAAAGAAGCTGCGCGCCGCGGTTCCAGCCGGTCAGATAGCCGTTCAGATCCATCGTGATCACGGGCTCGTGCACCCAGTCGGGGCTCTCCTCAGGCGGGCGCGCCGCCTCGGCCGGCGCAGCTTGCGCATCGCGCGCCTCGCGGTCGCCCTGCGCGGCCTGCAAGCTCGCCAGCTCGGCCCTGAGTTCGGCCAGCGTTTGCGCAAGATGGTCGCCGCTCGCTTGTTGCGCGCGGGCAGCGAGGGCGAGGCAATGGTCGAGGCGAGAATCAGTCATCGGCCGCTTCCCGGTCGCCGTGGATCACCTGCAGCATCCACTGGTGCGCCTCGATCTCGACCAGCATGTAGGCCGCCGGCGTCAGGCCCATGCCGGCAAGCAGCGCGGCGAGCGTCTCGGCTTCGCAGCGTTCGCCGAGCTCGACGGCCTCGAGCAGCCTGCCGAGGCGGCCGCTGCGCGTGAGCGCGGCGGCCTTGACCGAGTCGCTCAACTGCAGCATTTCGAGAATGTCGGCGAGCGGCTTGCCGAAAAGGACGCCGAGCAGGGAAAACATGCCGGCCATGAAAGCGTGTTCCTGTGCGCTGCGGTCGAGGCCGACCGCGCGCGCGAGAAGTTCGACGCTGCGGGCGCGCACGGCGACGCGCGCCATCAGCATCGCGGAGCGATAATCGTCGCGGCTGGCGGCAAAAAGCATCAGGTTGAGCCAGCGTTTGAGCTGCTGGCGGCCGAGAAAGACGATGGCCTGCGCGAAGCTCGAGATCGGCCGTGCGATGCCGGCGCCGGCGCCGAGCGAGTTGACGAGGCGAACAAGGTGATAGGCGAGCACCGGATCCTGACGGAAGACCGCTTCGATGGCTCGCGTTTCGGCGTCCGCCGCGACGAGCTTGAGGAGCTTGAGCGCCAGCGTTCGCGACGCGGCCTGACTTGCCGAAACATGCACGGGCGGCGCGAGATACCAGTTGCCGGCGAGCCAGGTGCAGGCAGCCGGCAGCGCCGGTCGTGCGTGCTGGTCGGAGTCGTAAATTGCCTCCTTGCCGACGAGACGACAGCCCAGGGCTTGCAGCGCGTGCAGCAAGTCCGGCGAGACGCGAGGCGCAAGGCCGTCGTTGATGACGCAGGGCAAGGCCGCTGCGAGCGCTGCGAAACCGGGGCTGCGCAGCACCGGCATCAGCGCCTCGGGCGCGCGTTCAATCGGCTGCAGGGCGAGCGCCGCCGGATTGAGATGGCGATCGGCGAGCAGGCGAAAAAAAATGAAAGAGGCTGTGCTCATCGCGTTCAACTTTCGTTTTTTTGTCGACGAAATCGTCGCGAAGCGAGCTTCGCTGACTTTTCGTCGCTCCCTTTTATGAGATGCGTCGGCAAAGCATGTCTACCTTCGCCGTGAGATATATATACCGCTCGCGCCCGGAAGGCAATAGACAAATGTCATAAATCGCGCACCGGGAAGGCAGGCGCCTGGGCGGATCGCGCGGCGCGAGAACGCTGTGCTGCGCTGCGCCCTTGCCCTTGCTAGACGATATCCAGGTCCAGACAGTAGCGATTACGGCCCGAGTCGCGCGCGTTGACGAGCAATGCCTTGCTTCTTTCGACGAGCGCTTCCTGGTTTTCCCCGGTGTATTCGACGATGCCGCCGCTGATCGTGAGCTTGAGTTCGCCAGCGGTGAAGGCCTGCGTTTCGATCACGACGCGCAGGCGTTCAAGCCCGACGAGCGCGCTTTTCAGCGAGACGTTGGGCAGGATGAGGAGAAATTCGTCGTTGCCGATGCGACCGACGATGTCGATTTCGCGCAGGCTCTTGCGCAGCAGTTCGCCGAGTTCGGCAAGAACGCTGGCGCCGACGACGCTGCCGTGTTTTTCGCACAGCGGCAGGAAGAGGTCGATGTCGATCTGGGCCAGCGTAAACGGCGTTCCGTAACGGCGCGCGCGGTGGATTTCGTTTTCGAGCAGGTACATCACGTAACGCTGCGCGAAGACGCCGGTCGCTTCATCGTAAATGGCAAGTTCGTCGGCGGCACTGCGGGCGCCGCGCGCGTTGCCCGCGTCGTCGAGCGTGACGAGAATGCGGCGCACGCTGTCGTCGGCCGCAAAGACGGGCAAGGCATTGACGCGCACCGACACCGAGTTGGCGCCGTCCGCGCAGAGCGTCATGACGCGTTCGAAGACCGGGCGCGAGGTGCGCAAGACCTGCAGCAGGGGAAGTTCGCTCGCCGAAGTCGCCTTGCTGCCGTTCATCCAGTGATGGATCGATTCGCCGAGGAGCCGCACCGCGACCTTGTTGGTCAGGCACAGCGCCGCGTCGGCCGCAAAGACCATGAGCCCGACGCCGAGGCTGTCGAGCAGGCTCGCATAGCGGTTGATTTCATCATCATCGGCTTGCAGGTCGGGCAAGGCCGAAGGCGCCTTTTGATCGGTCATCGCAGCTTTTTTTGTCCATCCCCGGGAAAACACGCAAAGGGTAACGCAAAAGCGCGATGCTCAGACAAAAAACCGCTGACAGGATCGAATTGCCTGACGAGCGGGGCGGGCGCAAACCCGGCGCGCCTTGCTGCGCCGGGCCTCGCGCCGCGCGCAAGCGCCCGGGCGTGCGCCCGCCTGCTAGACGGTGGCGAGTGCCTGCTCGAGATCGGCGATCAAATCGTCGATGTGCTCGATGCCGACCGAAAGGCGAATCATGTCGGGGAAGACGCCCGCTTTCTTCATCTCCTCGACGCCAAGCTGGCGGTGCGTCGTCGTCGCCGGGTGGCAGGCGAGCGACTTGTTGTCGCCGATATTGACGAGGCGGGTGAAGAGCTGCAGCGCGTCCTGGAAACGGCCGCCGCCTTCAAGGCCGCCCTTGACGCCAAAAGTCAGGATGCCGGAGGCCTTGCCGGCCATGTACTTGTGCACCAGCGCGTGGTCGGCGTGGTCGGGAAGGCCGGCGTAACTAACCCACGAGACCTTGGCGTGCGTGCTCAGGAAGCGCGCGACCGCGAGCGCGTTTTCGCAGATGCGGTCCATGCGCAGCGGCAGCGTCTCGAGGCCCTGCAGGATCAGGAACGCGTTGAAGGGCGAGAGCGCTGCGCCCATGTTGCGCAGGGGCACGACGCGCGCCCGGCCGATGTAGGCCGCCGCGCCGAGCGCCTCGGTGTAGATGACGCCGTGATACGAGACGTCGGGTTCGTTGAGGCGCCGAAACTTTTCCTTGTGCAGCGCCCACGGAAAAGTGCCGCTATCGACGATCATGCCGCCGATCGAGTTGCCGTGACCGCCGATGTATTTCGTCAGCGCATGCACGACGATGTCGGCGCCGTGCTCGAAAGGCCGGCACAGGTAGGGCGAGGGCACCGTGTTGTCGACGATCAGCGGCACGCCGTGCTCATGCGCGATCTTGGCGAGCTCTTCGAAGTCGGTGACGTTGCCGAGCGGATTGCCGACCGACTCGCAGAAGAGCGCTTTCGTGCGCGCGTCGATCTGACTGGCGAACGAGGCGGGGTCGCGCGAATCGGCAAAGCGCACGTCGATGCCATATTGCGGCAGCGTATGCGCGAAGAGATTATAGGTGCCGCCGTAGAGCGTTGCCGCCGAAACGATGTTGTCGCCGGCTTCGGCGATGGTCAGGATCGAATTGGTGACCGCCGCCATTCCGGAAGCCAGTGCGAGACCGGCAACGCCGCCCTCGAGCGCGGCGACGCGTTTTTCCAGGACGTCCTGCGTCGGGTTCATGATGCGCGTGTAGATGTTGCCCGGCACCTTGAGGTCGAAGAGGTCCGCGCCGTGCTGGGTGCTGTCGAACGCGTACGATGTGGTCTGGTAGATCGGGACGGCGACCGCTTTGGTCGTCGCTTCAGGATCGTAGCCGGCGTGCACGGCAAGGGTATTGATTTTCAAGGCAGGCCTCCATCGGCGGTTTTCGGGGAAGGAATTTTAGCACTAGCCGGGCCGCCCCGCGCGGCGCCTGGCGGGCCCGCTATGCACGGATCGGTGCAATACGCTTTCGCTATTGCACCCTATAGCCTGTCTCCGACCACGAACTATAGGGCGCAATAACCGAAGGGCATTGCGCCGTCAGCGCCGCGTTGCCAAGCGCAGCCGTTCCTGCCTACTCGGGGCGCACCCCAAGGGTACTTCCTCGCAACGCCCTGGCGGGCGTTACTCAGGGCGCATCTGCGGGAAGAGGATTACGTCACGGATGTTGGCCGAGTCGGTCA
>CAZALA010000211.1:0-5687 GCA_964485725.1 uncultured Propionivibrio sp.
GCGCCGCGCTCGCCGCGGGCTGCACAATGGTCGCCAAGCCGGCCAGCCAGACGCCTTTTTCGGCGCTCGCGATGGCCGAGCTCGCGCAGCGCGCCGGCATTCCCAACGGTGTGTTCAACGTCGTCACCGGGGCCGCGAAAGCGATCGGCGACGAGATCTGCGCCAACCCCATCGTGCGCAAGCTCTCGTTCACGGGCTCGACGGCGACGGGCGCGCAGCTCATCGCGCAATGCGCGCCGACGGTGAAGAAGCTCTCGATGGAACTGGGCGGCAACGCGCCTTTCATCGTCTTTGCCGCCGCCGACCCCGATGCAGCCGTCGCCGGCGCGATCGCGTCGAAATTCCGCAACAGCGGGCAGACCTGCGTCTGCGCCAATCGCTTCCTGGTCGAGGACAGCGTCCATGACGATTTCGCTGCCAAACTCGCGCAGGCGATCGCCGCGCTCAAGGTTGGCAACGGCGTCGATGCCGGCGTCACGCAAGGTCCGCTGATCGATCGGGCGGCCTTCGAGAAGGTCGGCGAACTCGTCGCCGACGCGGTCGACAAAGGCGCTCGCGTGATCTGCGGCGGCAAGGCGCACGCGCTCGGCGGCACGTATTACGAGCCGACCGTCCTCGTCGAGGCCAGCGGCGACATGCGCCTCGCGCACGAGGAGATCTTCGGCCCCGTGGCGGCGCTCTTTCGCTTCAGCGGCGAGAGGCAAGCGATCGCGCTCGCCAACGCGACCGAATTCGGCCTGGCGTGCTACTTCTACGCGCGCGACATCGGCCGCATCTTCCGCGTTGCCGAGGCGCTCGAATACGGGATGGTCGGCGTCAACACCGGCATCATCTCGACCGCGATCGCGCCCTTTGGCGGCGTCAAGGCGTCGGGGCTCGGCCGCGAAGGTTCGCGCCACGGCCTCGACGACTATCTCGAGATCAAGTACGTCTGCCTCGCCGGTCTTTGAGCGCACGGCAGCAACTACGCTTGCCCGGCGCCGCTTGCCTCTTCAGTGGCGGCGTGCGCCGCGGCGACCGCCGCTGACCACCGCTTCGTCGGGGCTCTCGTCGCTCTCTTCGGACGCGGGAGCTTCGCCTTCATCGACCTCGTCGAGTTCGTCGCTGCCGTAGGCGTCGGTGCCATCGTCGCCATCCTCGTCGCGCACGCGCATCCGGCCTTCGCCGAGCACGTCGACGAGGTCGTCGATCTCGTCGCTCTCGTCGTCTTCATCGATCTCGTCGGGATCGTGCTGCCGCTCTATCCCTTCGATCTCGAGGTCGGGCTCCTCGTCGAAGACGCCGATCGCGGCTTCAGGATCGGCGCCGAGGCCGAGCGCGTCGTCGCCGTCGATGCGGTCGGGCATGATATCCGCGTTTTGGCGCGCCACGGACTCGCGTCCGGCCTCGGAACGCTCGCCGGTACCGCCGGAATCGCTGTCGCTTTCCAGCTTCGCGTCGCCAAGATCCGGGCCCGCGCTGCTGCCGCCCGTCGTCGCGTCTTCGCTCGTTCCGGTGTCGAGTTCGAGGCGCTCGTCATTGACGGCGCCGTGCCCGCCTTGCACGTCGCTGCCGCTATCGGAACTGTCGCTCGGGCCGAGCGCGCGCGTTCCGTGACTCTCGCCGACCGGGGCGGCGGCGGTGAGCTTTCGTGTGTTGGTCTTCTTTGCCATGATGGGCTCCTGAGCAGTGAAGTGGTAAGCGATGCGTGGCGGGAAAAGAGTCCGCCAGCGCTGACTAGGCGCCGTCGATGCGGGCGGCGAATTCGTCGGCGCTCTCGCCGCTGATGACTTCGTCGCCGGCATCGACAAGCTCGATCGGCTCTTCGAAGTCGGTGCTCTCGTCGAACACGCTCTCGTCGCCGAAGCCAAAGCTGCCCTGCCAGTCGCTGCCGCAATCGGAGGTGTCGCCAGGTCCGAAAGTGAAAACGCCGTAGTCTTCACCGATCAGCGACGCGGCGTCTTCGCCGCAATGCCTCAAGTTGGTCATTTGTGAACTCCTTTTTCCTGAACAGAACCCATGTTCAGCAATCGACGTGCCACCCGCGGCAAACCACCGCCCGCCATGGGTCGATTCGGTGGACGAGCGGGCCTGCCGGGAAATTGCCGCTTCAACTCGCCGCGGGAAGTTCTTTCGGCAAAGCCTGCGGCAAAGGCAGTGGGAGGTGGTGCAATGCGGGAAACGGTGCGATGCGGTAAACGGTGCAATGCGCTCCGCTTATTGCACCCTATATCCTGGCTCCGGAGAACGGGCTGTGGCGCGCAACGACCCTCGCCTACGCGCTCTGGGCGGCGCGATCGAGCCACTTGAGCAGGGTCGAGAAGAAGAGCTCGGGGTCGAAGGGCTTGGCGATGAAGTCGTTCATGCCGGCTTCGAGGCAACGCAAGCGGTCTTCGGAAAAAGCGTTGGCGGTCATGGCGAGAATCGGCGTCGCGCCGTGGCGGGCGAGCGCGCGGATTTGCCGCGTCGCTTCGAGGCCGTCGAGCCTCGGCATCTGCATGTCCATGACGATGACGGCGTAAGCCTGCGTGCGCGCCTTGCGGATCGCCTGCAGGCCGTCTTCGGCGGTGTCGATGACAAGCTGGCAGCTTTCGAGCAGCGAGCAGGCGATCTCGAGGTTGATCGGATCGTCGTCGACGAGGAGGACGCGCCGCCGGCGATGCCGCCGGCTGATCTGCTCTTCGGGGCCGGCACTCGCGGCGACGCTGGCGGTTTCGGCGTCGGCGCCCGCGTCGGCCGCGCGCTTGCGCAAGCGCGCCGTGAACCAGAAGGTGCTGCCGACGCCGGGCTCGCTGTTGACGCCCACTTCGCCGCCCATCGACTCGGCAAGGCGGCGCGTAATGGCAAGCCCGAGTCCGGTGCCGCCGTAGCGGCGCGTCGTCGTGTTGTCGGCCTGTTCGAAAGCCGTGAACAGTCGCGGCAGCGTCTCTGCCGGAATGCCGATGCCACTGTCCTTGACTTCGAAGCGAACCAGCGCCATCTCGGCGGTGTCCTCGCAGACGCTGGCGCGCAGGACGATCGCGCCTTGCTCGGTGAACTTGACCGCATTCGTCATGTAGTTGAGGAGCGCCTGCTGCAGCCGCGTCGGGTCGCCGACGAGGCCGGGCGGGAAAGCCCCGGCGTCGATCTTCAGCTCAAGATTTCTCGCCTGCGCGCGTTCGGCGATGATCGCGCCTACGTTGGCAAGGAGCGCATCGATCGCCACCGGCGTTTCCTCGAGGACGAACTTGCCGGCCTCGATTTTCGAGAGGTCGAGGATGTCGTTGATGATGCCGAGCAGGTGCTCGCTCGCCGCCGCGATCTTGTCGAGCCGGTCGGCTTGCACCGCGGTGACGCCGCCGCGGCGCATCAGGTTCGCCATGCCGAGGATGGCGTTCATCGGCGTGCGGATTTCGTGGCTCATGTTCGAAAGAAAAGCGCTCTTCGCGAGATTGGCCGCTTCGGCCGCGTCGCGGGCGCGCGCAAGTTCAAGCGTGCGGCGGGCGACGAGGTCCTCGAGGTGGTTGCGGTAGTGTGAAAGCTCGTTCTCAGCGCGCTTGCGCTCGGTGATGACGTCGAAGATCGCGACGAAATGCTCGGGCTTCGGGCTGTACACCGCGAGCGAGAACCACATCTTCAGCGCTTCGACGTAGATCTCGCGGCGCTCGGCGGCGCCCGAGAGCGCGACGCGGCCGTAGAACTCGAGCAGGCCGGGGTCGCTTTCGCGCAAGCCGGGAATGATGACGCTTGCGGCTTTTCCGGTGACGTCCTTGAGGCCGGTGAGGGTCTCGAAAGCGGCGTTCACCGAGAGGTAGACGAAGTCGTCGGGTTTGCCGTCCGCGAAGACGATGCGGCAGTAGGCAAAACCGTTGAGCATGTTTTCGAAGAGCGAGCGATAAGTCTTTTCGCTCTCGCGCAGCGCCGCTTCCGCGCGCTTGCGTTCGGTGACGTCGCGAAACTGCGTGATCGTGTGCGATTTGCCTTTCGCGTCGGTGTAAATCGTCGAGTGCAGCTCGGTCACGAGCCGTGCGCCACTGCGATGGAAGCAGGACAGCTCGCCGTAATAGCTGCCGGTGCGGCCCCTTTCCTCGAAGGCCGCGGGCAAGCGGCGGTCGGCCGGGTTCATGATGCCGGCGCGGCCGAGCGTGCGGAACTCCTCGGCGGAAAAACCGAAGAGGCGCGAAGCGGCCGGGTTCGACGACTCGATCTGACCGTCGGGGCGAGCGAAGAGGATCGCATCGCCGCTGTTTTCGAAAATCAGGCGGAAGGTTTCCTCGCTGTCGCGCAGCGCCGCCTGGTGTTGCCGCAAGCTCTCGAGCAAATGGTTGAAACCGTCGATGAGCTGGCCGACCTCGTCCTCGCGAACGATCGGCAGCGCCTGCAGCGGCGCGCGCGCATCCGACATCGCCGCGAGTGACTTCATCGTCGTCAGCACCGGCGCGAGCTGGTAATGGAGGAGCCACCAGGTGACGCCGCCGGCGACGAGCGTGAGCAGGATGGTGACGAGAAGCAGGCGCTGCTGCATGTCGCGGATAGGCGCGAACGCCTCTGCCGTGGGCAGCGTGGCGGCGACGTACCACTCCGTGCCGACGACGCCTTTGACCGAAGCGAGGATTTCGACCCCGAGCTGGTTGGTGTAGGTCTGCGAGCCCTCGAAGCCCGTCAGAAAGCGATCGAGCTTGGGATTGGCGCCGGGGGTCGCGGTCGGCGTCATGTTGCGGCGCGGGTCGGTGGCCGCGACGATCAGGTGATTCTTGCGATCGACGAGCAGAAAGCCGCCGGTCTTGCCGTAAGGGCTCGCGATCTGGTTGAGGAAATTGGGCGAAGCGAGGTTGATCTCGCCGCTCAGGGCGCCGATCACCTTGCCACCGGCGTCGCGGATCGGCACCGCGATCGTGAATTCCGGATTGTGCCGGCGCTGCGAGAAATGCGCGCTGCCGACCGCCGCCCTGCCCTCGGTAAGCGCAAGTGCAATGGCATCGTGGTCCATGAAGTTGCGGCCGACGCGCTCGTTGAGCGGCGAGGCTTCGGCGATCGCCGTGCCGTCAGCAGCGTAGATCGCGGCGCCGCCGTTGAAGAGCTTGTGCAGGGCGATGCGCTGCGCGACGAATTCACCCAGCAAGGGCGGCTTCTCGAACCACGCCGGCTTGATCCTGGCGGCGACGTATTCGAGCGTGTCGACCCTGAGCTTCAAGTCTTCGGCGACCTCTTTGGCAACGTAGCTCGCGGTCGAGAACTGCTGCTCGCTGAGGAGCTTTTCCATGTCGTCGCGCAGCATCCGCGTCGCGAGCAGCGAGAGCGACCACATTCCGACGAGAAAAATGAGCAGGGTCGCGAGCGTGAGCCGGTTGGTCAGCGATTTGGTCGGCAGAACGGTCGCGAGCACCTTCATTTTTTTTCGGGTTCCGGGTGGCTGCCGCTGGCACGGCCGACGATGGAAAACCGCACCAGCCGCACGCTGCGCACGCTGCGCAAGGCGCTAGTATCTTTGGCCGGGGGCGCGCTGTCCAGCAAAGCCTGCGTCGGTCGCGGCCAAGGGCGTTCAGCGCGCCGGCGGAGGTTGGACGCGAGCGCGGCCAGGCGCTACCATGTCGGGCTTCGCGACTGCCCTTTTCCCTGCCATGAATGCTTCCCGCCTCGCGCGCATCGGTACCCCGCTCAGCGCTTCTTCGACCAAAGTCATGCTGCTTGGCGCCGGCGAACTCGGCAAGGAAGTCATCATCGCGCTG
>CAZALA010000212.1:0-5657 GCA_964485725.1 uncultured Propionivibrio sp.
CCATTCACTTCGTTCCGGAAATCCCGCGCACAGGCTCGGGGAAGATCATGCGCTCGAGCGTGATCACCGCTTGCGGATCGCACAGCGTTTCGCCGGTCGTCACTTCCTTCAGCCCGACGCAGGCGGCGATGTCGCCAGCGAGCACTTCCTTGATTTCTTCGCGATTGTTCGCGTGCATCTGCAGCACGCGGCCGATGCGCTCCTTGCGCCCCTTGATCGGGTTGTAGATCGTGTCGCCCGATTTCAGCACGCCGGAATAGACGCGAATGAAAGTGAGCTGGCCGACGTAGGGGTCGGTCATGATCTTGAAGGCGAGCGCCGAAAACTTGGCGGTGTCGGATGCTTCACGCGTGATCGGCTCGCCGTTCTCGCCTTCGCCGCCGACCGGCGGGATGTCGACCGGCGAGGGCAGCAAATC
Organism: uncultured Propionivibrio sp.; assembly: GCA_964485725.1. Classification (GTDB taxonomy): domain Bacteria; phylum Pseudomonadota; class Gammaproteobacteria; order Burkholderiales; family Rhodocyclaceae; genus Propionivibrio. The sequence continues at coordinate 419 of CAZALA010000212.1, forward strand.
CATGACGGCGTCGAGCATGCGCTGCCCGCCCTTGTTCTTGGACGCGGTGCCGCACCGCATCGGCCGGATTTCACAAGCGATCGTGCGGTCGCGCAGCCCCTTGATGATCTGCGCCTCGGACAGCTCGCCGGTCTCGAGGTACTGGTTCATCAGCTCTTCGGACGACTCGGCGGCAACTTCGACCATCTTGCCGCGCCACTCTTCGGCTTGTGCCTGCAGTTCGGCCGGGACCTCGCGGTAGTCGAACTTCATGCCCTGCGAGGCTTCGTCCCAGTAAATCGCTTTCATCTTGACGAGGTCGACGACGCCCTGGAAGTAGTCTTCCTTGCCGATCGGGATGACGATCGGCACCGGCGTCGCTTTCAGCCGCGTCTCCATCTGGCTCACGACCTTGAAGAAGTCGGCGCCCTGACGGTCCATCTTGTTGACGAAAGCCAGGCGCGGAACCTTGTACTTGTTGGCCTGGCGCCAGACGGTTTCGGACTGCGGCTGGACGCCGCCGACGGCACAGTAGACCATGCAGGCGCCGTCGAGGACGCGCATCGAGCGCTCGACTTCGATCGTGAAGTCGACGTGTCCGGGCGTGTCGATGATATTGATGCGGTGCTCGGGGCGGACGAAGTCCATGCCCTTCCAGAAACAGGTGGTCGCCGCCGAGGTGATCGTGATGCCACGCTCCTGCTCCTGCTCCATCCAGTCCATCGTCGCCGCGCCGTCATGCACTTCGCCGATCTTGTGGTTGACGCCGGTGTAATAAAGGATGCGCTCGGTCACCGTCGTCTTGCCGGCGTCAATGTGCGCGCTGATACCGATATTGCGGTAACGGTCGATAGGGGTTTTGCGTGCCACGGTCTACACCTTCACTAATAAAGAACAATCGTCAGCAGCCTTCTGGCTGCTGACGGTAAAGACAATCAGAATCGGAAGTGCGCGAAGGCTTTGTTGGCGTCGGCCATGCGGTGAACTTCGTCGCGCTTCTTGACGGCGCCACCGCGGTTTTCCGAGGCTTCGAGCATTTCAGCGGCGAGCCGCTGGCCCATCGACTTTTCCGAACGCTTGCGTGCGGCCTCGCGCAGCCAGCGCATCGCGAGCGCCATGCGGCGGCTCGGGCGGACTTCGACCGGGACCTGGTAGTTGGCGCCACCGACGCGGCGGCTCTTGACTTCGACGAGCGGTTTGACGTTGTTCATCGCCAGACCGAAAACCTCGATCGGGTCTTTCCCGCCCTTGGCGGAAATCAGCTCGAAAGCGCCATAGACGATGCGCTCGGCAACCGATTTCTTGCCGCTCATCATGATGGTGTTGACGAACTTGGAGACTTCGATATTGCCGAATTTCGGATCCGGCAGAATATCGCGCTTGGGTACTTCGCGACGACGGGGCATAGTAGTTCTCTCAAATATCAATTCAGTTGAAGGCTGGGGCAAGATGCGCCCACCCTCTCGGCCGCCCAAAGGAGCGGCCACTTACTAAAACGGGCTGATGGATCAGGCCGCTTTCGGGCGCTTCGTACCGTACTTCGAACGGCTCTGCTTACGGTCCTTGACGCCTTGCGTGTCGAGCGAACCGCGCACCGTGTGGTAACGCACGCCCGGCAAGTCTTTCACACGACCGCCGCGGATCAGGACGACCGAGTGCTCCTGCAGGTTGTGGCCTTCGCCGCCGATGTACGAAATCACTTCGAAGCTGTTCGTCAGGCGGACCTTGCAGACCTTGCGCAGCGCCGAGTTCGGCTTCTTCGGCGTCGTCGTATAGACGCGCGTACAAACGCCACGCTTCTGCGGACAATTCTCGAGCGCCGGAACCTTGCTCTTGCTCTCTACGGCTTCGCGAGGCTTGCGCACAAGCTGGTTGATGGTTGGCATATTTCTATCCCTAAAATCCTGCAGCAACCGCCCTCTTCAAGCGGGGCCTGCAAAAAAACCAAGGCGGACCCAAGCCGCCTTGGCGATTTTTTCAAACAGGCAGGGCATTGCCCTGCCGACAAAGACCCGAGATTCTAGGGTCTATCCAGCCCCAAGTCAACCGACCGGAGTGTCCAGCGTGTTCTCGCCGACGGGCGAGGCTGCGTTGCTGCCGTCATCGACGACGGGAAGCGCCGAGAGCGGATCGCCTGCCGCCGCATTCTGCTTGCGCATGCGGTGGAAGGCGAGCCCGGTGCCTGCCGGAATCAGGCGGCCGACGATGACGTTTTCCTTCAGGCCACGCAATTCGTCGCGTTTGCCCATGATCGCCGCTTCCGTGAGCACTCTCGTCGTTTCCTGGAAGGAGGCGGCGGAGATGAACGAATCGGTCGACAGCGAGGCCTTGGTGATGCCGAGCAGCACCGACTCGTAGCTTGCCGGCAGCTTGCCCGCGGCGGTCATGCGGTCGTTCTCGTCGAGCACATGCGCGCGCTCGACCTGCTCGCCGCGGATGAACTTGGTGTCGCCCGGATCGACGACGAGGACGCGGCGCAGCATCTGGCGAACAATGACTTCGATGTGCTTGTCATTGATCTTGACGCCCTGCAGGCGGTAGACGTCCTGCACTTCGTCGGTGATGTAGATCGCCAGCGCCTCGACGCCCTGCAGACGCAGGATGTCGTGCGGATCGGGCGCGCCGTCGACGATGAGCTCGCCCTTGTTGACGACCTGGCCGTCATGCACCAGCACGTGCTTGTCCTTCGGAATCAGGTACTCGTGCGTCGCGCCCTCAAGATCGGTGATGACGAGACGCTGCTTGCCCTTGGTATCCTTGCCGAAGGACATCGTGCCGGTGAACTCGGCGAGCATGCCGGCGTCCTTTGGCGTCCGCGCTTCGAAGAGTTCGGCGACGCGCGGCAGACCGCCCGTGATGTCGCGGGTCTTCGCCGATTCCTGCGGCAGGCGGGCGAGCACGTCGCCGACCGAGATCTGCTGGCCGTCGAGAACGGTGATGATGGCGCCGACCTGGAAGGTGATCGTCACCGCGTGGTCCGAGCCGTGCATGCGCACTTCTTCGCCGTTTGCGTCAAAGAGCTTGACCTGCGGGCGCACGCCCTTGGACGGCGCCTTGCCGCCGCGCTTCGGATCGATGACGACGAGCGTCGAGAGGCCGGTGACTTCGTCGATCTGCTTGGCGACGGTGACGCCTTCCTCGACGTTCTCGAACTTCACCTGGCCCGAGTACTCGGCGATGATCGGACGCGTATGCGGGTCCCAGGTCGCAAGCTTGGTGCCAGCCTTGACCTGCTGGCCGTCGGCGACCTGCAGCGTCGAGCCGTAGGGCACCTTGTGCTTTTCGCGCTCGCGGCCGTTGTCGTCGGTGATCAGCACTTCGCCCGAACGCGTGATGACGATCTTCTCGCCCTTGGCGCTCGTCACGTAGCGCATCGACGCGGTGAAGCGGACGATCCCGGCGCTCTTCGTTTCGACCTGGCTTGCCACCGCCGCGCGCGAAGCCGCGCCGCCGACGTGGAAAGTCCGCATGGTGAGCTGCGTGCCCGGTTCGCCGATCGACTGCGCGGCGATGACGCCGACCGCTTCGCCGACATTGACCGGCGTGCCGCGGCCAAGATCGCGGCCGTAGCACTTGGCGCACAGACCGTAGCGCGTATCGCAGGTGAGCGGCGTGCGCACCTTCACTTCGTCGACGCCGAGCTGGTCGATGAGATCGCAGAGGTCTTCGTCGATCAGCGTTGCCGCTTCGATCACCGTTTCGTCGGTCTCGGGGTTCACGACGTCGTTGATCGCGACGCGGCCGAGGATGCGCTCGCGCAAGGGTTCGATGACTTCACCGCCCTCGATCAGCGCCTTCATCGTGACGCCGTTGTCGGTGCCGCAATCCTCTTCGATGACAACGAGGTCCTGCGTCACGTCGACCAGACGGCGGGTCAGGTAGCCCGAGTTCGCCGTCTTCAGCGCGGTATCGGCAAGACCCTTGCGCGCGCCGTGCGTCGAAATGAAGTACTGGAGAACGTTCAAGCCCTCGCGGAAGTTGGTCGTGATCGGCGTCTCGATGATCGAGCCGTCGGGCTTGGCCATCAGGCCGCGCATGCCGGCGAGCTGGCGGATCTGCGCGGCGGAGCCGCGCGCGCCCGAATCGGCCATCATGTAGATCGAGTTGAACGATTCCTGCTGCACGGTCTTGCCGTGGCGGTCGGTCACTTCCTCGTGGCCGAGCTGCTCCATCATCACCTTGGCGACCTGGTCGCCGGTGCGGCCCCAGATATCGACGACCTTGTTGTAGCGCTCGCCGTTGGTAACGAGACCATTGGTGTACTGGCTCTCGATTTCCTTCACTTCCTTTTCGGCCGCGGCGATGATGTCGTGCTTTTGCGCCGGAACCAGCATGTCGTCCGAACAGATCGAGATGCCGGCGCGCGTCGCCAGGCGGTAGCCGTTCTGCATCAGCTTGTCGGCGAAGATCACCGTTTCCTTCAAGCCGCAGCGGCGGAAAGCCGCGTTGATGAGGCGCGAGATTTCCTTCTTCTTGAGCGGCCGGTCGAGCACCGAGAAAGGCAGGCCCTTGGGCAGGATTTCGGAGAGCAGCGCGCGGCCGGCGGTCGTTTCGTAACGCGTGACCTTCTCAGACCAGCCATTTTCGCCGTTCTTCTCGTATTCCTTGATGCGCACCTGGATCTTGGCGTGGATGTCGAGTTCGCCGGCCTGCATCGCGCGCGTCACTTCAGCGAGGTCGGGGAAGATCATTCCCTCGCCCTTGGCGTTGATGCGTTCGCGCGTCGCGTAGTAGAGGCCGAGAACGATGTCCTGCGAGGGAACGATGATCGGGTCGCCGTTCGCCGGCGAGAGGACGTTGTTCGAAGCGAGCATCAGCGTGCGCGCTTCCATCTGCGCTTCGAGCGAGAGCGGCACGTGCACGGCCATCTGGTCGCCGTCGAAGTCGGCGTTGAACGCCGCGCAGACGAGCGGGTGCAGCTGGATCGCCTTGCCTTCGATCAGCGTCGGCTCGAAAGCCTGGATGCCGAGGCGGTGCAGCGTCGGCGCGCGGTTCAGCATGATGGGGTGTTCGCGGATGACTTCCTCGAGGATGTCCCAGACGACGGGCTCCTGCGTTTCGACCATCTTCTTCGCCTGCTTGATCGTCGTCGCCAGCCCCATGATTTCGAGGCGGTTGAAGATGAAGGGCTTGAACAGCTCGAGCGCCATCAGCTTCGGCAGGCCGCACTGGTGGAGCTTCAGGTTCGGGCCGACCACGATGACCGAGCGGCCCGAGTAGTCGACGCGCTTGCCCAGCAGGTTCTGGCGGAAGCGGCCCT
>CAZALA010000213.1:0-5656 GCA_964485725.1 uncultured Propionivibrio sp.
TCGACTCGGACGGCTTGATGTCCTGGATTTCGACCGACTTGACCGTCAGGCCCCAGTCCATCGCTTCGTTGGCGACGCCGACCTTCAAGAGCGCCTTGATCTTGTCGCGCGACGAGAGCGCTTCGTCGAGCTCCATGTTGCCGGCAATCGAGCGCAAGGTCGTCATGATCATGTTGCGGATCGCTTCCAAATAATTCTGCACGCCGTAGACGGCTTTCACCGGGTCGGTGACCTTGATGAAGGCGATCGCATTGACGACGATCACCGCGTTGTCGCGCGTGATCACCTCCTGCTGCTGGACGTCGAGGATGATGTCCTTGGTCGTCACCTTGTAGGCGATCGTGTCGAAATACGGAATGATGAAGCGCAGGCCGGGCAGGAGCGTGATGCGGTACTTGCCGAGGCGCTGGACGATCCACTCCTCGCCTTGCGGGATGATGCGCACGCCGTTGGCGACGGTGACGGCGACGAAAACCAGGATGACGAGCGAGGTGACGAGCATTCCATTCAATCCGTACATTGCTGAGCCTCCACCTTGATGAAATTGCCTTCGACGGCGACGACGCGAACGCGCTCGCCATGCCTGATCTCATGCTCGGCGTAGCACTCCCAGACGTCGGCGCCGAGGATCGGCTTCTGGAAGCGCACCTGGCCGCGACGGTCGGGAAGAAGATCGCTGACGAGGACGCCGACTTCGCCGATCACATTCGCGGCGGAAGTGCCGACGGCGCTCACCGTGTGCGGTTTCAGGTATTTGAACCAGACGACGACGAGCAGCGCCGAGAGCGCCGTCCAGATCAGCAGCTGGCTCGTGACGCCGAGTTCGGGAACGATGAAGAGCACCGCGCCGACGCCGACCGCGGCGATGCCGAACCAGACGATGAAGAAGGAGGGCACAGCGAGTTCGAACATCGACAGGCCCAGCCCGAGGACGATCCAATGCCACCATTCAAACATGATCCATCCCGCCGTGGTGACCGAAAAGCCGTAAGCATAGCGCATCGCCAGCGTATGAGCACGGGCTGATTCGGGATAACATAGGCGCGAGGAAAGATGCGATCCACGTTCTTATCGAGGGAAGGGACGGCCGTGCTGCCCAGGGAAACGACACCGAGTGCCATCGTCAGATATCTTGACGAATACGTCGTCGGCCAGGACGATGCAAAGAAAGTCCTCGCGGTCGCCGTCTATACGCACTACCGAAAAATCTCGACCTTCCTCTCGCGCGACGGCAGCATCGCCAAGAGCAATGTGCTCTTGATCGGATCGTCGGGCACCGGCAAGACGCTCTTGTGCGACACGCTCTCCAGGATGCTCTCGGTGCCTTTCGTCACCGCCGATGCCACTTCGCTCGCGCAAACGAAATACGTTAACGAGGAAATCGAGGCCGTGCTGCAGCGCCTCGTCGACAAGGCCGGCGGCGACGTCGAAAAGGCGCGCTTCGGCATCGTCTTCATCGATGAAATCGACAAGCTCAAAGCGACGCACGGCGAAGCGCGCGTGACCTCGGGCGAAAGCGTGCAGCACGCGCTCTTGAAGATCATGGAAGGCTCGCCGGTCAAACTCGTGAGCGGCCAGTACATCGACACCACGAACATCCTCTTCATTTGCGGCGGCGCTTTCGTCGGCATCGAGAACATCATGGCGAAGACGCACGGCTTCGGCTTCATTTCGACGACTGGCGACGACAACCAGAACATCCTCGACCGGCTCAACAAACGCATCAAGCCGACCGACCTCTTCGAGTTCGGGCTGATTCCCGAATTCACCGGCCGCCTGCCGATCATCGCGAACTTCCAGAACCTCACCCGCGACATGCTCGTGAAGATCATGAGCGTTCCGAAGAATTCGATTTACCGGCAGTACATCGAGATCCTCAAGGCCGAAGGCGTCGAACTCGTGATCGCGCAGCGCGTCTTCGAGCAGATCTCCGAAATCGCGATCGAATACAAGACCGGCGCACGCAGCCTGCGCGGCATTTTCGAGGAATTGATGACGCCCATCCTTTTCCTCGTTCCCGACCATCCCGACATCTATCGCGTCGAGATCAAATCGCTGTTTGACGACCCCGTCCTCCTGCGGCGCTGACGGCGCAATGCGCTTCGCTTATTGCGCCCTATGGTCCGTGCTCAGAGCCAGGATATAGGGTGCAATAGCGAATGCGTATTGCACCGTTTACCGTATTGCACCGGTCCGTGCATTGCGCAGCGTATTCCACCGCTGCTTCGGCCCTTCCCCTTAGCGGTAAACCAGGACGGGAATCTTGGTGTGGGTCAGCACCTTGTCGGTCTCGCTGCCAAGCAGCAGGCTCGCGAGTCCGCGCCGGGCGTGCGAGGCCATGAAGATGAGGTCGCAGCCGCGTTCGGTCGCGGTGTCGACGATCGCTTCGTAAGGAACGTCGCTCGTCACCGTCACCGTCGAGCAGGGAACGCCGGCGTCGGCGCAGAGTCTTTCAATGAAGCTCAGGTTCTCGCGCGCCTGCGCGTCGGCAAGCTCGGCAAACTGCTCGGGCGTCGTCGGGTCGATCAGCGCGCCTTCGCCGTAATAGGTCACGGGGTATTCGGGTTTGGCGTAGAAGGCGCAGACGCGGGCGCCGGCCTCCTTGGCGAAAGCGATCGCGCTGTGCGCGCTCTGCTGGCAGAGTTGAGATCCGTCGGTAGGAACAAGAATGTGTTTGAACATCGTGACTCCTTTGTTACGATCCTGTTTCCAATATAGACCGAAACACCCCGCAGCGACAACGGGATGAGGCTTGCCTGCCCCGCCGCGGCCGCCTCCGCAATGGCTCCGGGCGGCTTCGGATCTTGCGGACCACGGCGCGAGGCCGCCTTGAACCCACCATCCCCTCTGAGGAAAGCCATGAACAGTATCCGCGAATTATTGAGCGACGACCATCGCCATTGTGACGAGTTGTTTGCGACGGTCGAGCGCGAGGTCGAAAGCGCGCAATGGGCAAAGGCGAGCGCGGCTTTTTCGGCCTTCAGCGGCGCCATGCTCAGGCATTTCAATGCTGAAGAGGCGATCCTCTTTCCGGCTTTCGAGGCGAGAACCGGGATGTCGATGGGACCGACGCAGGTGATGCGCGCCGAACACGCGCAAATGCGCGCGCTGCTCGAGGCCGCCGCGGCCGCGCTTGCCGACAGCGACGCCGACGAATATTCGGGCAACGCCGAGACGCTGCTGATCATGATGCAGCAGCACAACATGAAGGAAGAGAACGTGCTTTACCCGATGTGCGATCAGCGGCTGTACGCCGAGGCCGCAACGCTGCTCGCAGAAATACGCGGTGGCATCGCCTCGGGACCGGCGCATTGATGAGCGCGCCGCGCGCGGACGAGATCGACAAGATCGCCTGCGTCATCGACGGGCGCGACATGGAGCCGCCCGAGCCCTTCGAGCGCGTGATGGCGGCGCTCGCCGTTCTAAAGCCCGGCGAGCGCGTGCGCCTCTTGCTGCCGCGCGAGCCTTTCCCGCTCTACCGCGTTCTCGAAAGCGCCGGCTACGCCTGGGAAACCGAGCGCATTGAAAGCATCGAAAGCCGCGAAGGCGGCGTCGTCTTCGCCATCCTGATCGGTCGCCGCAAGGCCTGAAGCGATGCAGGCGCTGCTCTCGTACGATCAATCGCCCGCGCTCTCGGCACCGCTGCGCTTTTTTCTCACGGCGCCCTTCTTCGGCATTCTCGCGGGCGCGCTCCTCGTCGCCAGCGGCCCGGAGATCTTCGCCTCGCGCTGGACGCCTGGCGCGCTGGCGCTCACGCACCTGCTGACCGCGGGCTTCATGCTGCAGGTGATGCTGGGGGCGATGGTGCAGATCCTGCCCGTCGTCGCCGGCGCCAATATCGCCAACAGCCGCGGTGTCGCCGTCGTCGTGCACGCGGCAGTGACGACAGGCGCGCTCGTCCTCGCCGCCGCTTTCCTGACTTTTTCGCCGGCGCTGTTCGCGGTCGCGAGCGTGCTCATCGGCGCCGGCGTCGCCCTCTTCGTCGCTGCCGCCGGGCACGCGCTTTACGCGGTACCGGCGACGAGCCCGACGATCGTCGGGCTCAAGCTCGCGCTCGCCGGTCTTTTCGTCACCATTGCGCTCGGCGTCGCGCTCGCCGCAGCGCTCGCCGGCGCCCTCGATTTGCCGCCGGTGCTCGGCCTGCTGACGCTCGCCGACATTCACCTCGGCTGGGGCTTCGTCGCCTGGGGCGCGATCCTGCTCGCCGCGGTCGCCGGCGTCGTCGTCCCGATGTTCCAGCTGACGCCTTCTTACCCGGACTGGTTCGGGCGCGCTTACGCCTGGACGGCAATCATCGTCGTCGCGCTGTGGAGCGCTGCCCAGGTTTTCGCCCCGGCGGCCTGGCAGCTTCTGGCGAGCGCGGCGCTCGTCGCGATCGCCGCGCTGTTCGCGCTCGTCACCTTGCAGCTGCAGCGGCAGAGCAAGCGCGCGCGTTTTGACGTCAGCCAGCATTACTGGCGCGTCGCGATGGTCAGCGTGCTTGTCGCTTGCGCCCTCTGGGTCGCCATGCAAGGCCTTTCCTTTGGCGAGTGGTCCGGGTCAGAAGCATGGGAGGAAATCCGGAACTGGCAGGGCGGCCCGCTCCTGATCGGCGTCGCCATCGTCGCGGGCGCCTTCGTTTCGGTGATCACCGGCATGCTCTACAAGATTGTTCCCTTCCTGATCTGGCTCAATCTGCAGAATCTCGGGCAGGGGCGCGTGCTGGCGCCGAACATGAAGAAGATCATCAGCGAAAAGGCGATGCGCGGCCAGATGCTCGCGCACTTTGCCGCGCTCGCGCTGCTCGTCCTCGCGGTCCTCGTGCCCGACCCGCTGGTGCCGGTCGCCGGGATCGCGCTGATCGCCGCCAACGGCGCGTTGGCATTGAACCTCGTCGGCGCCTTGCGGGTCTATCGCGACCACCACAAGAAAATCGCCAGGCTCGCCACCGAGGGGGCGAGCGCCCCCTGATCATGCTCTATCTCGTGCTCAAACACCTGCACGTCAGCTGCGTTGTCTTAAGCGGCTGCGGCTTTCTCGCGCGCGGCGTGCTGAGCCTGGCCGGCTCGCCGCTCGTCGACAGGCGCGTGCTGAAGATCGCTCCGCATGTCGTCGACACCGTGCTGCTCGCGAGTGCGATCGCGCTCGCGCTCATCACCGCGCAGTATCCGCTGGCGCAGGGCTGGCTGACCGCGAAAGTGGTCGGCCTCGTCGTCTACATCGGTCTCGGAATGGTCGCGCTGCGGCGCGGCCGGTCGACTGCGACGCGCGCGATTTTCTTCGCCGCCGCGCTTGCCGTTTTCGGCTACATCGTCTCGGTCGCGCTCACGCATCATCCGCGCGGCGTTTTTCTTTTCCTGTAGAAAGGCGGCTCGCCGCCTAAAGGTAGACTGCCGCATGATCGCCGCCCACCCATCAGTCGTTTTCGACGCGCCGACCATCGAGCGCTTCGACGTCAACGGTCCCCGCTACACTTCGTATCCGACCGCCGACCGCTTTGCCGCCTTCGCTGCCGAGGACGCTGCGCACTGGCTTTCGCGGCGCCGCGAGCTGCCATCCGCGCCTCAGCCGAATTCAACGCATGCACCGTATTCGCTGTATTTTCACATCCCTTTCTGCAATACGATCTGTTACTACTGCGCCTGCAACAAGATCATCACCAAGGACCACGGACGTT
>CAZALA010000214.1:0-1540 GCA_964485725.1 uncultured Propionivibrio sp.
GTGCTCTTTACTGGCGCGACGCCGACCGCGTGCAGCACCGGCCAGGCGGCGATGGGTCCGTTCTACTGTCCGCTCGACGCGAAAGTCTATATCGACCTTTCGTTTTACCGCGACCTCAAGGACCGCTTTCATGCGCCCGGCGAGTTCGCGCAGGCTTATGTCATCGCCCACGAAGTCGGCCACCACGTGCAGAACCTTCTCGGCATTTCGGAGAAGGTGCAAAAGGCGCAGCAGGCGGCCGGCCGCGAAAAAGCCAACGCGCTTTCGGTGCGGCTCGAATTGCAGGCCGACTGCCTCGCCGGCGTCTGGGGCAACCGCGCCGACGCGGCCAGGAACATCATCGAGCCCGGTGAAATCGAGCAGGCGCTCAACGCCGCCTCCGCGATCGGCGACGATCGCCTGCAGCAGCGAACGCAAGGTCGCATCGTCCCCGAATCGTTCACGCACGGCTCTTCCGAGCAACGCGTGCGCTGGTTCAAGCGCGGCATCGAGTCGGGTGACCTGCGCCAGTGCGACACTTTCAAAGCGGCGTCGCGATGAGGCTGCGGCTCGCGTGGCCGACGCCTGCGCTGGCACTGCTGCTCGCGCTCGCCGTCTCGCCGCTCGCCCGGGCGCTGCCGCAGGCCGCCGCCGTCCCGGGCGGCGTCGTCATCGTCAGGCTCGGTGCGGCGACCGGGACCGCGCCGCAGGCCTGGCTCGGCGAACAGCTGCTGTGGGTCAAGCGTGAGAAGGGCGAGTGGCTAGCCGTCGTCGGCATCGGGCTGGAGACAATCCCCGGCGACCACGAGCTGCGGGTCGAAGGCGGCAATGGCGAGCGCCGCGTGCATTTTTCGGTCGTCGACAAACGCTATCCGCACCAGCACATCAAGCTGAAGGACGCGGGCAAGGTCAATCTCTCGCCGCGCGACGAAGCGCGCGCGCTCGCCGAAATCGACGAAATCAGGAAGCTCAAGCGCTACTGGCGCGAGGACCGCGAAGCGAACGGCGACTTCATCCTGCCGGCGCCGGGCAGATTATCGAGCCGCTTTGGCCTGCGCCGTGTCTTCAACGGCGAGGCGCGCGCGCCGCACAGCGGGCTTGATCTCGCGCTCGCGCGCGGCACGCCGGTGGGCGCGAGCGCAAGCGGCAGGGTGCTTGCCATCGGCGATTACTTCTTCAACGGCAAGACGGTTTTTGTCGACCACGGCAACGGCCTGATCACGATGTACTGCCACCTCGACGGCATTGAAGTCACGGCCGGCATGGCGCTCGCGCAAGGCGAGCGCATCGGCGTCTCGGGGATGAGCGGTCGCGCCAGCGGGCCGCATCTGCACTGGAGCGTTTTCCTCAATGGTGCGGCCGTCGATCCGCAGCTCTTCGTCCGTCCGGTTTTGTAGGAGCGCAGCTTCGCTGCGCGATGGGCGCCCCGCTTCGAATAGGCGCCGTATCGCCCGATGAATCCGACCGAAGGAAGTGCAGAGCTGGGCTCCTACCCGGCAACGCCTGTTGCGACCTGGCGCGCGGCGAGCTTGTTGTAGGAGCGCAGCTTCGCTGCGCGATG
>CAZALA010000214.1:1640-5646 GCA_964485725.1 uncultured Propionivibrio sp.
CGCCGCATCGCCCGATGAATCGGGCTCCTACCCGGCAACGCCTGTTGCGACCTGGTGCGCCTTAAGCTTGTCCCATTCGAATTCGACGCCGGTTCCCGGCGTGTCGGGGGCGAGCGCACGGCAGTTTTCGACCTGCAGCGGTCGCGTCGTGTATTCGTCGATCGGAAAGCTGTGCACTTCCAGCCAGCCGGCGTTTTCCTGCGCCGACAACAAGCTCACGTGCAGTTCCTGCATGCCGTGCGTGCAGATCGGAAGGCCGTAGCGGCGCGAGAGTGCGGCGACTTTGAGCCAGCCGCTGATGCCGCCGCAGTTCGACGCGTCGGGCTGGATGAACGAGAGTTTCGCGAGTTCGAAGGCGTAGCCGAACTCGTGGATCGTGTGCAGATTCTCGCCCATGGCGAGCGGCATGCCGGTCGCCTCGGCAATCCGCGCGTAGCCAGCGTAATCGTCGGGCAGCGTCGGTTCCTCGAACCAGAAGATGTCGTGCGGCGCAAACGCTTTCGCAGCGGTGATCGCCCGGTCCACCGAGAGCGCGTAATTGGCGTCGACCATGAAGGTCGTTTGCGCGCCGATCAGTTCGCGCACGGCGCGCACGCGCTCGACGTCTTCTTTCAGATCGCTGCGCCCGACCTTGATCTTCACGGCATTGAATCCGCGCGCGAGATAGCCGGCGACGTTGGCAAGGAGGCGCTCAGTCGAGAAACCGAGGTCGATGCCACCGCAGTAGGCTTTGCATGAGTTGGCGGCGCCACCCGCGACTTGCCAGAGCGGCTGTTGCAGGAGCTTGCAGCGAATGTCCCAGAGCGCGATGTCGATTGCCGATACCGCGAACGCGGCGATGCCGCCGCGTCCGACGTAATGGACGTGCCATTCCATGAAGTCCGAAATCGCGTCGATGTCGGCGCCGTCACGGCCGATCAAAGCCGGCGCGAGGTCGTGCTCGATCATCGCGAGGATCGCATGCCCGCCCTTGCCGCCGGTATAGGTGTAGCCCGTGCCCTCGCGACCGCTGGCGAGCGTCACGGTGACCGTGACGAGCTCGAAATGCGTGTGGTCGCCGTGCTTGGCGTCGGCGAGCACTTCGGCAAGCGGCACGGCAAAGAGCCGCGCCTCGATTTTACTGATCGCAGTTGCTTCCATACACTTCGGGTCCTGACTTTAGAAAGCCTCGTCTTCGCGCAGGTAGCGCCACTGCCCGACCGGCAGATCGCCGAGCATGACACGGCCGATGCGCACGCGCTTCAAGGCCACAACGCGCAGGCCGACGAGTTCGCACATGCGACGGATCTGGCGCTTGCGGCCCTCGTTGAGGACGAAGCGCAGCTGATCGTCGTTGATCCATTCGACCTTCGCAGGCTTGAGCTCGTGCTCGTCGAGACTCAGTCCATGGTTGAGCAGCGCCAGCCCCTGCGCGTTAAGCCGCCCTTCGACGCGAACGATGTACTCCTTGGCGATCGGCGAGTCTTCGCCGATGAGCTGACGCGCGATGCGGCCGTCCTGCGTGAGCACGAGCAGGCCGGTCGAATCGATGTCGAGCCGGCCGGCGGGCGCGAGGCCCTTCAGGTGCCCGGGTTGAAAGCGCGGCATCGAGCCCGCCAGCTGGTTCTCCGGCAGGATCAGCGTCACGGCCGGCGTAAAGCCCGGTTCAGGCTGGCTTGAAACGTAGCCGACCGGCTTGTTGAGCAGGATCGTCATCTGCCTTTGCTGCATCGCCTGCGCAAGCTTGTTGAGCGTAATCACCGCTGCGGGGTCGGCGCGCGTCCCGAGTTCGGTGACGCGTTCGCCGTCGACGAAGACCCAGCCGCGCTCGATGTAGCTGTCGGCTTCGCGCCGAGAACACAGGCCGCGCTCGGCCATCAGCTTGGAAACGCGGACGCCGCTCGCGTGAACTGCGGCGGCGGTCGGTACGGCGGGAGCGGCTGCGGGGCGTGGCTGCGCGCGCGAGGCTGGCGCAGCAGGTCGCGCTTGCGCCTTGGGCGCCTTGGCGGCGAAAGGCGGCGGATTGGTCGCGGGCCGGCGTTGCGCTTTGCCCTTGGCCTCTGGCGCGGCGCCCTTCGCCGGACGCGGCGATCTTGGTTTATGCGGCGAAGCCGGCTTCGCTGGCCTGGCCTGAACTGCAGGCGGAGCTGCAACGGCGGCGCGCGGCGCCGTCGACTTCATCAGGGGTTTTCGCCTGGCGTCCGGCGCGCCGCCGCGCAGTGGCTTGCGACCGCTCACGAAGCTGTTCTCGCTCTCCTCGCTCGGCGCCTTCGCCGGCAGGCCGAGCGTCTTGCGGGGTGTCTCAGCCATCGACCTGGATGTCGATGAGTTCGACTTCGAAGACGAGCGTCGCATTGGGCGGAATCACGCCGCCCGCACCGCGCGCGCCGTAACCGAGTTGCGGCGGAATCGTCAGCTTGCGGATGCCGCCGACGCGCATGCCCTGGACGCCTTCGTCCCAACCGGCAATCACGTTGTGTTCGCCGAGCGGAAACTCGAAGGCTTCACCGCGGTCGCGGCTCGAGTCGAACTTGCTGCCGCTCGTCAGCCAGCCCGTATAGTGCACGCTGACAAATTGACCGGCTCTTGCCGTTTCGCCATTGCCGACCTTGATCTCTTCGATCTGCAGGCCCGATTGCGTCGTGATGGTGGACATGTCTTCCCCGGGTTTGCGAAAAGACGCAGTGTAAACCATAAAGCCTGCCCGCCGCTTTGGGCTAAACTCACGGCACGCGAAGTCAATGAAAGACACCATGAATTCCGGCCCAAGGACAGTGACAGGCGCGTCGCTCCCCGACAAACGCGCCCTCGCAGAATTCGTCGAAGCGCTCGGCGACCACGCGCCGAACATCGAGCGTGACATCGCGCGGCTCAAAAGCGCGCCCGACCGTGAAGTCGTCGCCAGCCTGTTTCGCGCCGTGCATAACATCAAGGGCGACGCGGCGCTGTGCCGGATCGAGCTCGCGGTCGACATCGCTCACCCGATCGAGACCCTCCTCGCACGGCTGCGCAACGACGAAATCGTTTTCTCCGATGTTCTCGCCGAAGCCATCCTGCTCGCGCTCGACCGGCTCGAGCTTGCGGCCGAAAGCCTGCTCGCCGACAAACCGCTCGCCGACCTGCGACTGGGCGTCCTCATCGGCCAACTCGAGCGCCTCGCGGCAAGCCCGGCGGCAGACCTCGAGGCTCGCGCCAGCGAGCTCATCGAGGCGGTCACGGGTTTTCGCCCGGCGGCCGCCGCAACGACCCTTTTTCGCGCGCGCGCCTCGTCGATTTCGAGCCGCACGCATTCGCAAGCCGCCGACGACCTGCGTTTCTTCCGCGGCCTCGCCGACCAGTTCGAGGCGCGTTCGCTGCTCTTCAAGGGGCGCACGATGCGGCTGCTGCGGCTCGCGATGGACACCAATCTCGAGATGGGCAAGCCCGTCGACCCGACGCAACTCGAGGCGGCCGTCTACCTGCACGACGTCGGCATGATGTTCCTCTCCGAATCCGTATGGCTCAAGGTCGAGCGCATGAGCGAGGCCGACAAGGAGATGCTGCGCACGCATCCTGCCACCGCCGCCGGCATCCTGACGCGCATGGACGGCTGGCAGGCCGCCGCCGAAATGGTCGCGCAGCATCACGAAATGCCTGACGGGGGCGGCTATCCGCTCGGCATCGGCGACGACGCGATCTCGCCCGGCGCGAAGATCCTCAGCATCATCGACGCTTTCGAGGCGGTCATGCTGAAGCACATTCACCGCGGCAAGAACGGCTCGGTCCTGCGCGCGATCGCCGAGATCAACGCCTGTCATAACCAGTTCTCGCCGCGCTGGATCACTCCGTTCAACGCCGTCATCCGGCGCACGCTGGAGGCAAGGTGAGCGGCAGCGACAGCCAGGCGGCGCCGCGGCTCGATGCAGACCTCGCCCGGCGTTTCGCCGGCGTCGCGCGCCTATACGGCGCCGAGGGCCTCGCGCGCTTGCAGGCCGCGCACGTCTGCGTCGTCGGCATCGGCGGCGTCGGCTCGTGGGCGGCCGAGGCA
>CAZALA010000215.1:0-5633 GCA_964485725.1 uncultured Propionivibrio sp.
CACCGGTCAAAGACCTTGTAGGCGTCGTCATTTTCCTGTTCGTTTTCGCCGCGGTCCTGTTCTTCCTGCCTGAAGGCGGCGGCTATTTCCTCGAGTACAACAATTTCTTCCCGGCCGATCCGATGAAGACGCCGCTGCACATCGCGCCGGTCTGGTATTTCACGCCTTCGTACTCGATCCTGCGCGGCGTCACCGACAACTTCCTGCCGGTGCTGCAAGTCGGCGTCGCCGGCATCTGGATCTGGGCGCTGCGGCGCGCGCCGGTGCTCGGGCAGGTCGTCGCGACGGTCGCCGCGCTGATCATCATTCCCGGCATGTTCTTCCTCGAAGCGAAGTTCTGGGGCGTCGTCGCCATGGGCACCTCGGTGATGATCTTCGGCTTCCTGCCCTGGCTCGATCGCAGCCCGGTCAAATCGATTCGCTACCGCGGGCCGATCTACAAAAGCTTCCTCACCGCTTTCGTCATCGCTTTCCTGACGCTCGGCTATCTCGGCACGCAGCCGCCGTCGGTCCCCGGGCAGCTGATCTCGCAGTTCTGCAGCCTCGTGTACTTTTCGTTCTTCGTGCTCATGCCCTGGTATTCGAAGATCGACAAATGCAAGCCCGTGCCGACCAGGGTGACGTTCAAATGAACGCGATCATCATGAAGAAGCTCCTGTTCACGCTGCTTTTCGCTCCGCTCACGCTGCTCGCGGCCGAAGGCGCCGTACCCCTTGAGCGCGCGCCCGACGTGCAGGGCGATGCGGCGGCGCTGCAGAACGGCGCCCGCCTCTTCGTCAATTACTGCCTCAATTGCCACAGCGCGAGCTTCGTCCGCTACAACCGGCTGACCGAGCTTGGGCTGAGCGAGCAGCAGGTCAGGGACAACCTCATGTTCACCGCCGAGAAGATCGGCGACCCGATGCGCATCGCTGCCCGCAGCGGCGAGCAGAGGGACTGGTTCGGCGTCGCGCCCCCCGATCTCTCGCTCGTCACGCGCGCCCGCTCTTCCGCGGTAGGCAGCGGCGCCGACTGGGTCTACACCTACCTGCGTTCCTTCTACCGCGACGATGCCCGTCCGAGCGGCTGGAACAACGCGCTCTTCCCCAACGTCGCGATGCCGCACGTCCTGTGGCCGCTGCAGGGCGAGCCGGTGCTGAACGCACAGACGCACAAGCTCGAACTTGCGACGCCGGGCGAACGCTCGCCGGGCGAATACGACAAGGACGTCGCCGACCTCGTCGGTTTCCTCGTCTGGGCGAGCGAACCGGGCGCCGGTTTCCGCCACAAGGTCGGTTACGGCGTCATCGCATTCCTGCTCGTCCTCGGTGCGGCCTCGTACGCGCTGAAGAGGGAGTTCTGGAAGGACGTCCCGAAGAACGACTGATTTTGAGCTGCGCGCCGAGTTCACCCTGCGCGCACTGCTGCGGCAATGATTTTGCAATGGAAGCTGTCTAACCGCCTTCTCGAGGCACGGCATCACCTGGGTCGACGCGCGCTGCAAGCGGCGCAGGCGAACTGCCGGTAATTGGGGTATTGATGATGATGAATTTGTTCTCGGGCACGACCTGCCCGTTCAGCCAGCGTTGCCGGATCGTGCTTTACGAAAAGGGAATGGATTTTCAGGTCATCGACGTCGATCTCTTTGCCAAGCCCGAAGATATCGCGATGATCAATCCCTACGGCCGCGTCCCGGTCCTCGTCGAGCGCGACCTCATCCTCTACGAGCCGAACATCATCAACGAGTACATCGACGAGCGCTTCCCGCATCCGCAACTGATGCCGGCGGACCCGATCATGCGCGCGCGTGCCCGCCAGCTTCTGATCACGATGGAGCGCGAGGTTTTTTCCTACATCGAAGCGCTCGAAAAGAACCAGAAGACCGCCGACAAGTCGCGTCAGGTCATTCGCGAACGCCTCGCCGAGATGTCGCCGGTCTTCGTCAAGCAGAAGCACATGCTGGGCGAGGATTTTTCGATGCTCGACGTTGCCATCGCGCCGCTTCTCTGGCGCCTCGACCACTACGGCATCGAACTGCCGAAGGCCGCGGCGCCGCTGATGAAATATGCCGAACGCATTTTCAGCCGGCAGGGCTTCATCGACGCGCTGACGCCGTCCGAAAAGGCGATGCGGCGCTGATCATGCCGCGCTGAGTCGTCGCCCCGGCGCCAGCCGGGGCCCAGCTTGCAGGCGCTGGATTCAGGCCTCCCCGGAACGACGAAGCGCAGGATAAAACTCATCTTTCGACGCCTGACGATACGCGTCCCGCCGGCCTTCCGGACGCGACCCGAACTGGAAATATCCGTGAATCTTCCCTCCACCAAACCCTACCTCCTGCGCGCGATCCATCAGTGGTGCTGTGACCACAGCTTCACGCCCTATATCGCGGTGAGCGTCGACGCGCGCACGAAGGTACCGCGCGAGTTCGTTCGCGACGGCCAGATCGTTCTCAACGTCGGTCTTGAGGCGACGGGGCACCTCAACATTTCCAACGACGCGATCAGCTTCCAGGCGCGCTTTGGGGGCGTCGCGCGTGAGATCGTCGTTCCGGTCGGCAACGTGACGGCGATTTACGCCAAGGAAAACGGCACCGGCATGGCTTTCGAGGTCGAAACGGGCGTCGATGCAAAAACGCCCGGGCTCGACCCCTCCGAAACGCCCGAACCCCCCGAGCCAAGCTCGCCGCGCCCGAAGTTGCAGCGCATCAAATAGCAACGCACCGCCTTTGTGTGCTTTGCCCCGAAGCGCCCGCTCGCCGCACCAAGACGAGGCACGCTTTCTCTCCGGTCCGGCTTGAGGGCCTGTAAGCACGGGGTTTACGGTCGTGGCACGGCAGTTGCTCTCTCTTCGTCCCGAAAGCGCCACCTGGGGGTTTTGCGCAGCTGACGCGAAACGCGCCGGCAGCAGGCGGAGCAGCATGGAACTTTCCGGCTTGCCGGCGCCCGAACCTGCATCGGCGCACCATCGTGGTGAGGCCGGTCAACGAACGCAGCGCAAGGACCGCAATGAATTACGCACAGTGCATTCGCGAGATAGGCCGGGGCAGCAGCGGCGCGCGCGACCTGACGCTCGAAGCGGCGCAGCAGCTCTATGGCGCGATCCTGGATGGCGGCGTCCCCGACCTCGAAATGGGCGCGATCGCGATCGCCCTGCGCATGAAAGGCGAGGGCATTGCCGAGATGATAGGCTTTCTCGCCGCCGTGAACGAGCGCATCAACCTCCTGCACCGGCCGCCCGGGGCGCTGCGCCCGGTCGTCATTCCGACCTATAACGGCGCGCGCAAGGGCGCCAATCTGACGCCGCTGCTGGCGCTGCTGCTACAGCGCTTCGGTCTGCCGGTGCTGGTGCACGGCTGCATCGAGGGTTACGGGCGAGTGACGAGCGCGCAAATCCTGCGCGAGTTCGGACACCTGCCGGTCGGCAGCCCGACGCAGGCGCAGCAGGCGCTCGGCGAACGCGGCCTCGTCTTCGTCCCCTTGCAGGTGCTCTCGCCGGCGCTTGCCGACCAGATTGCGCTGCGCAGCCGGCTCGGGCTGCGCAACAGCGCGCACAGCCTGGTCAAGATGCTCGATCCCTTCGCCGGCGCCGGCCTGCTCCTTGCCGCGGCGACGCACCCCGATTACATCGCGATGATGCGCGAAGTGCTCTCCGGCGTCGGCGCGCACGCGCTGCTCTTGCGCGCCTGCGAGGGCGAGCCCTTCGCCAACCCGAAACGGCGGCCCTGCATCGAACACCTGCACGACGGTGCGATCGACAAGCTCTTTGAGGCCGAACACGACAGCCTGAAATCGCTGCCGCAGCTGCCCGAATCGCACGAAGTCAAGGCGACGGCCGACTGGATGCGGCGCGTGCTCGCCGGCGAATGCGCGATCCCGGCGCCGCTCGCCAACCAGCTCGCCTGCTGCCTTTATGCCGCTGGCTACGTCGACGATTTCAATCAGGCGAAGGCGATCGTCGCGGTCGAAGGCTCGGGCATTGCGCTCGCGTAAGCCCTGCCCGGCCGACTGCCCGTTGATCGCCGCTTTTGGCAATCAGGATCGGCGAGCGTTCTGCCGGTATAATTGAAACGCCCAACTCGAGCTTTCGCACAATGGAATTCATCACGTCGCTGTCCGACCCGCAAATCTGGATCGCTTTCTTCACGCTCACTGCGCTTGAACTCGTCCTCGGCATCGACAACATCATCTTCATCACGATCCTCGTCGACCGCCTGCCGCGCGAGAGCCGCGAGCGCGCGCGCAAGCTCGGCCTCTTCTTCGCGATGTTCATGCGCATCGCGCTCCTGCTCCTGCTCGCGTGGATCGTTGGCGCCACGCAGCCGCTGTTCGCCGTCCTCGGCAAGGAGATTTCGCCGCGTGACCTGATCCTCATCGGCGGCGGGCTTTTCCTGATCTGGAAAAGCACGCACGAGATCCATCAGTTGCTCGAAGGCGAAGAAGAGCATCAGGCGGGCGCGGTGCAGGCGACCTTCGCTTCGGTCATTACGCAGATCATCATCCTCGACCTCGTCTTTTCGCTCGACTCGATCATTACGGCGGTCGGCATGGTCGACGAGGTCGCCGTGATGATCGCCGCGGTCGTCACCTCGGTCGGCCTGATGATGCTCTTCGCCTCGCCGATCGGGCGCTTCGTCTCCGACCATCCGACGATCAAGATGCTGGCGCTTTCCTTCCTGCTTGTCGTCGGCGTTGCACTCGTCGCCGACGGCTTCGACCATCACGTTCCCAAGGGCTATATCTATTTCGCGATGGCTTTCTCGGTCGCCGTCGAAATGCTCAACTTGCGCCTGCGCAAGCGGCACTCGGCGCCCGTGCAACTGCGCGAACCCTACGGGCGCGACTGAGCGGCCGCGCCTGCGCCCGCCTCCGGTGACCGCCGCGTGGACCTGATCCTCCTTCTGCTGCTCGTTCTTTTGAACGGCGTCCTCGCGATGTCGGAAATCGCGGTCGTTTCATCGCGCCGCTCGCGCCTGCAGAAGCTTGCCGACGACGGCAGTCCCGGCGCGCAGTCGGCGCTTGCGCTCAACAGCGAGCCGACCGGTTTTCTGTCGACGATACAGGTCGGCATCACCACCGTCGGCATCCTCTCCGGCGCCATCGGCGAGAGCGCGCTCGCCGACCCGCTCGCTGCCTGGCTTGCCGGCTTCCCGGTCCTCGCGCCCTATGCGAGAGGCCTGTCGCTGGGCTTCGTCGTCGTCCTGCTCACGTATTTTTCGGTCGTCGTCGGCGAACTTGTCCCGAAACGCCTCGGCCTGCTCGCGCCCGAGTCGATCGCCGCGCTGATCGCGCCGCCGATGAACCTGCTCGCGCGCCTCGCGCGGCCGCTCGTCTGGCTGCTCTCGTCGTCCTCGAGCCTGATCCTTCAACTCGTCGGCGCGCGCGCGCGCGACGACCAGTCGGTGACCAACGACGAGATCAACGTGCTCATGGAGCAGGGCGCCGAAGCCGGCGTCTTCCACGAGAGCGAGCAGGCGATCGTCTCCAACGTGCTGCGCCTGGATGAGCAGCGCATCGGCGCGATCATGACGCATCGCAACGACAACTTCCTCCCCCACCTCCACGAACCCGACGACCTGATTCCCCCGCGCGTCCCCGAAAGCCCCCATACCCCGAACCTCGCCTGCCCCCGCGGCCCCAGCACACCCGCCCCGCCCC
>CAZALA010000216.1:0-5534 GCA_964485725.1 uncultured Propionivibrio sp.
ACGGCCCCTTCTTTACGCGCAACATCGTCATCCTCAGGGACAGCGCCGGTCACACCGGGCTCGGCGAAGTGCCGGGCGGCGAGAAAATCCGCCAGACGCTGGACGACGCGCGTTCGCTCGTCGTCGGACGCACACTCGGCGAAATGAACGGCATCCTCAACGCCATGCGCAAGGCCTTTGCCGATCGCGATTCAGGCGGCCGCGGCCTGCAGACCTTCGACCTGCGCACGATGATCCACGCGGTGACCGGCGTCGAATCGGCGCTCCTCGACCTCATGGGCCAGTTCATGAACGTTCCGGTCGCAGCCCTGCTCGGCGAGGGCATGCAGCGCGACGCGGTGCAGATGCTCGGCTACCTTTTCTACGTCGGCGATCGCAAGAAGACGACGCTCGACTATCGCAGCGAGCCCGGCGCCGACAATGACTGGTTCCGCCTGCGCAACGAAGAGACGCTGACGCCCGAGGCGATCGTCCGTCACGCCGAAGCGACGCACGCGCGCTACGGCTTCTGCGACTTCAAGCTCAAGGGCGGCGTCTTCTCCGGCGCCGAAGAAATGGAAGCGATCGTCGCGCTGCACGAGCGCTTCCCCGAAGCGCGCATCACGCTCGACCCGAACGGCGCCTGGTCGCTCAAGGAGGCGATCGAAGTCTGCCGGGACAAGCACGGCATCCTCGCCTACGCCGAGGACCCCTGCGGCGCCGAGGACGGTTTCTCGGGCCGCGAAGTGATGGCCGAGTTCCGCCGCGCCACCGGCCTGCCGACGGCGACCAACATGATTGCGACCGACTGGCGGCAACTGGCGCATTCGACGCTGCTGCAGTCGGTCGACATCCCGCTTGCCGACCCGCACTTCTGGACGATGCAGGGATCGGTTCGCGTCGCGCAGCTGTGCGAGATGTTCGGCCTGACCTGGGGATCGCACTCGAACAACCACTTCGACATTTCGCTCGCGATGTTCACGCACGTCGGTGCCGCCGCGCCGGGCAAGGTCACCGCAATCGACACGCACTGGATCTGGCAGGACGGCCAGCGTCTCACCCGGGAGCCGCTGCAGATCGAGGGCGGTTTCATCAAGGTGCCCGAGAAAGCCGGCCTTGGCATCGAGATCGACATGAATGAAGTCGACAAGGCGCACCAGGCCTACCGCAACATGGGGCTGGGGGCGCGCGACGACGCGCAGGCGATGCAGTTCCTGATTCCGGGATGGACCTTCAACCCCAAGCGCCCCTGCCTCGTGCGCTAAGCGGAGACCAAAATGCCCCACGCCACGCCTTACAGCGCCTTCCCGAACCGCTTCCGCGAGGACCTCGTCGCCGGCAAGCGCCTGATCGGCTGCTGGAGTTCGCTCGGCAGCCCGATCACGACCGAGGTTCTCGGCCTTGCCGGTTTCGACTGGCTGCTGCTCGACGGCGAACACGCGCCGAACGACGTGCTCTCGCTGATCCCGCAGCTGATGGCGCTGAAAGACAGCGTCAGCGCGCCGGTCGTGCGGCCGCAGTGGAACGACACGGTCGCGATCAAGCGCCTGCTCGACTCGGGCTTCTACAATTTCCTGATTCCGTTTGTCGAGTCGGCCGACGACGCGCGCCGCGCCGTCGCCGCGACGCGCTATCCGCCCGCAGGCGTGCGCGGCGTTTCGGTCTCGCACCGCGGCAACCGCTACGGAACGGTCAAGGACTATTTGCAGATCGCCAACGACAACATCGCGCTGCTCGTCCAGATCGAGAACCGCAAGGGCGTCGAGGCAATCGATGAGATCTGCGCCGTTGCCGGCGTCGATTGCGTTTTCATCGGGCCTTCCGACCTCGCCGCCGGCTACGGCCAGCTCGGCAACCCGCTGCACCCGGAAGTCCAGGCCGCGATGCAGACCGTTTTCGCCGCCGCCAGGGCGCACGGAAAACCGGTCGGCATTCTCGCGCCGATTGAAGCCGACGCGCGCCGCTACCTCGAGATGGGCGCGAGCCTCGTCGCCGTCGGCAGCGACCTTGGCGTTTTCCGCGGCGCTTCGCAAGCGCTGCGCGACAAGTTTCTGTAACCCGAGCCGCAGTTTTTTAGAATACCCAACGAAACGGAGAGTGCCATGAAAAAGACAGTGACAGCGCTGATCGCCGGACTCCTGCTCGCTTTTGGAGCGCAGGCCGCCTACCCCGACAAACCGGTGACGATCATCGTTCCCTTCCCGCCGGGCGGGTCGACCGACATGGTCGCGCGCATCATGACGCCGAAGATGAGCGAAAAGCTCGGCCAGCCGATCGTCGTCGAGAACAAGCCGGGTGCCACCGGCGCCATCGGTGCGACCCAGGTCAAGCGCTCGGCCGCCGACGGCTACACGCTGCTCTGCGCGTCGATCGGCGTCTGGGCGGTCAACCCCTTCCTGCAGAAGAACCTCGCCTACGACCCGGCCAAGGACTTCGACCTCCTGACCGTCGCCGTGCGCTCGCCGAACATCCTCGTCGTCAACCCCAACGTCCCGGCGAAGAACGTCGCCGAACTCGTCGCCTATCTGAACAGCAAGCAGGGCAAGGTGACTTTCCCGACCTCCGGCGCCGGCTCCTCCGACCACCTGTCGGCGGCGCTCTTCTGGCAGCGCACCAACACCACCGGCATCCACGTCCCGTACAAGGGCGGTGGCCCGGCGATTGCCGACCTCGTCGCCGGTCACGCCGAAGTCTCGTTCCAGAACCTCAACAACGTCAGCGGCCACATCAAGGCTGGCAAGCTGCGCGCGCTGGCGACGACCGGCGACAAGCGCTCGACGATCCTGCCCGACGTGCCGACGATGGCCGAAGCCGGCATCAAGGATTTCGAGGTGTACTCGTGGCAGGCGCTCGGCGCGCCGAAAGGCTTGCCCGACGACGTCAGGAACGCCATCCACGGCGCCATGATGTACGCGCTCAAGGACCCCGAAGTCGCCAAGAAGCTCGTCGATCCGGGCTTTGAAATCGTCGCCTCGAACCCGAAAGAGTTCGCGACCTTCCTGCAAGCCGAACTCGCGCGCTGGAAGACGGTGATCGAAGTCGGCAAGATCACGATGGACTAGGCTGCAGCAGACGCCATGGCCGCGCAGCTCTGGCGGCCCTGCTGCTGATCGAAAAAGGGTTTGCAATGGCTTCCATCATCAAGCATCCGAAGGACTTCTACGCCGGCCTGATGTACGCCGGCGTCGGCGCAGCGGCCTTCCTGATCGCGCGCAACTACAACATGGGTTCGAGCGTGCGCATGGGTCCGGGGTTTTTCCCGACCGCGCTCGCCTCGCTCCTCATGCTCGCCGGCGGCGCGGCGATCGTGCGCAGCTTCCTGCACAAGGGCGAAGCCGACCCGATCGGCCGCTTCGCCTGGCGCGAGCTCAGCCTCGTTCTCGGCAGCGTCGTGCTCTTCGGCCTCATCGTGCGCGGCGCCGGCCTTGCGCCCTCGCTCGTGCTGCTCGTGCTGATCAGCGCCGCGGCGAGTCGGCGCTTCAAGGCAAAGACCGCGGTGATTCTTGCGCTCGTCACGACGACGCTGTGCGCCGCCGTCTTCGTCAAGGGCCTGGGGCTGCCGCTCTCGGTCTTCGGCGCCTGGTTCGCCCGATAGAAAAACAATGGACATCCTCGCCAACCTCTCGCTCGGCTTTGCCACCGCGCTCTCGCTCACGAATCTCTTTTACTGCTTCCTCGGCGTCGTCCTCGGCACGATGATCGGCGTCCTGCCGGGCCTGGGGCCGGTGGCGACGATCGCGATGCTCCTGCCCGTCACCTACAGCTTCGAGCCCGTCACCGCGCTGATCATGCTCGCCGGCATCTTCTACGGCGCGCAGTACGGCGGCTCGACGACGGCGATCCTCGTCAACCTGCCGGGCGAATCATCCTCGGTAATCACCGCGCTCGACGGTTACGCGATGGCGAAGAAGGGCGAGGCCGGCAAGGCGCTCGCCACCGCCGCGATCGGCTCCTTCATCGCCGGAACGATCGCCACTTTCCTGATCGCGCTGTTCGCGCCGCCGCTCGCCGAAATGGCCATGCAGTTCGGCCCGGCCGATTACTTCTCCCTGCTCGTCATGGGCCTCATCGTCTCGATCGTCCTGGCGCACGGCTCGATCCTGCACGCCATCCCGATGATTCTGCTCGGCCTGCCGCCCGGCATCGCCGGCACCGACGTCAACCCCGGCGCCGAGCGCTACACCTTCGACGCGCCCTGGCTCGCCGACGGCATCGGTTTCGTCGTGCTCGCGATGGGCATGTACGGCCTCGGCGAAATCGTCCGCAACCTCGAGAACGAGGCGACGCGCGAAGTGATGTTGAAGCACGTCTCGCGCCTGCGCCTGTCGTGGACCGATTTCAAGCAGATCCTCGCGCCGATCATGCGCGGCACCGCGATCGGTTCCTTCCTCGGCATCCTGCCCGGCGGCGGCGCCGTGCTCTCGTCGTTCGCCGCGTATGCGGTCGAAAAGAAGCTCTCGAAAAACCCCGTGCCTTTCGGTGAAGGCGCGATCGAGGGCGTCGCCGGCCCCGAGTCGGCGAACAACGCCGGCGCGCAGACCTCCTTCATCCCGATGCTGACGCTCGGCATTCCGTCGAACCCGACGATGGCGATCATGATCGGCGCGATGATGATCCACAGCATCCAGCCCGGGCCTTCGGTGCTCGCCGAACAGCCGGCGCTGTTCTGGGGGCTGATCGTTTCGATGTGGATCGGCAACTTCTTCCTGATCGTCCTGAACCTGCCGTTGATCGGCCTCTGGGTGAAAATGATCAGCGCGCCCTACCACCTGATGTATCCCGTCATCCTCGTCTTCTGCGCGATCGGCGTGATCAGCATCAACAACGCCGAGTGGGACGTTTTCCTGATGGCGCTCTTCGGCTTCGTCGGTTATCTCTTCGGCAAGCTCGACTGCGAACCGGCGCCGATGCTGCTCGGTTTCATTCTCGGCCCGATGATGGAAGAATACCTGCGCCGGGCGCTCCTGATGTCCTCGGGCGACTACTGGGTCTTTGTCACGCGGCCGATCAGCGCAACGCTGCTCGCGCTCGCCGCGGTCGGCCTGATCGTCGTCCTCCTGCCCTCGATCAGCCGCAAACGCGCAGAGACCTTCAAGGAATAATCGATGACTGCAAACGCCAAGCCGCTGCGCATTGCGCTGCACCCCGACGACAACGTCGCGATCATCGTCAATGCCGGCGGCCTGCCCGCCGGCGCCGTTTTCGACGACGGCCTCGCCTTGCGCGAGCACGTCCCGCAAGGGCACAAGGTCGCGCTCTGCGACATCGCGCCAGGGGCGCCGATCAGGCGTTACGGGGAAGTCATCGGCACCGCCGAGCGCGCCATCGCACGCGGCTCGTGGATCGAGGAATCGCTCGTGCGCATGCCCGCGGCGCCGGCGCTCGCGACGATGCCGCTCGCGACCGCGGTGCCGCCAACGCCGGCGCCGCTCGAAGGCTACACCTTGGAGAGCTACCGCAACGCCGACGGTTCGGTCGGAACGAAAAACATCCTGGCGATCAGCTCGAGCGCGCAGTGCGTCGCCGGAACCGTCGATTTCGTCGTTCGCGAAATC
>CAZALA010000217.1:0-5521 GCA_964485725.1 uncultured Propionivibrio sp.
CTTGGGCTGCATCAATATTCACGCCTCGCTGTTGCCGCGCTGGCGCGGCGCCGCGCCGATCCAGCGCGCGCTGCGCGCCGGCGACGAAAAGACCGGCGACTGCCTGATGCAGATGGACGCGGGCCTCGACACCGGCGACGTGCTCGCTGCCAGCAGCGTCGCCATCGCGCCCGGCGAGACCGCCGCGAGCCTGCACGACAAGCTTGCCGACCTGGGCGCCGAGCTTGTCGTCGACGCGCTCGCGCGCCTGCCGCTGCCGCGCTGCCCGCAGCCCGCCGAGGGCGTCACCTACGCCGAAAAAATTGCCAAAAGCGAAGCACCGCTTGACTGGCGCTTGCCCGCCGCCCAGCTCGACCGGCAGATCCGCGCCTTCGATCCCTTTCCCGGTGCGAGCGCTCGCCTCGGCGCCGAGGCGCTTAAAGTCTGGCGCGCCGAAGTCGTCGAGTACGCTCACGAGGGTGCTGCCGCTGCCCCGGGCAGCATCATCGGCCTCGACAAGGCGTCGATCACCGTCGCTTGCGGCGAAGGCGCGCTGCGTCTCACGGAACTGCAGAAAAGCGGCGGCCGGCGCTTGCCGGCGGCGCAGTTTCTCGCGGGTCACCCGCTGCGCGCCGGCAGCGCTTTTGACCCGGCTGCTTGAAATCGGCGCGCTTTCCCCCATCTTGCGCTCGTGATGCCGCGCTTCTTGCGGCATCCTGACCGGCGCAAGGAGGCGAGCAAGTCATGTTGGGCAATTTCCTGAAAACTTCGATGCTGATGGCAGCAATCATGGCGCTCTTCGGCCTCGTCGGCGCGAGCATCGGCGGTTCGTCGGGAATGCTCCTGGCGCTCCTTTTCGGCGGCGCAATGAACGTCTTTGCTTACTGGTTCTCGGACGCGATGGTGCTCAGGATGTACAAGGCGCGCGAAGTCGATGCCGCGTCGGCGCCGCAGTTCTACGCGATGATCGCCGACCTCGCCGAGCGCGCGCGGCTGCCGATGCCGCGCGTCTTCCTGATCGACGAAGCGCAGCCCAACGCCTTTGCCACCGGGCGCAATCCCGAGCATGCGGCGGTGGCGGCGACGACCGGCATCCTTGAGCTTTTGTCGGCGCGCGAACTGCGCGCGGTGATGGCGCACGAGCTCGCGCACGTCGCGCATCGCGACATTCTGATCTCGACGATATCGGCGACGATGGCCGGCGCGATTTCGGCGCTCGCCAATTTCGCGATGTTCTTCGGCGGCCGCGACGCTGAAGGCCGCCCCAGCAACCCGATCGCCAGCATCGCGATCATGCTGCTCGCGCCACTTGCGGCCGGGCTGATCCAGATGGCGATTTCGCGCGCCCGCGAATTTGAAGCCGACCGCGGCGGCGCCGAGCTGAGCGGCGAGCCGGCGGCGCTCGCCGACGCGCTGACCAAGATCGACGCCTACGCGCGCGCGATCCCGATGCCGACGGCCGAGGCGCATCCGGCGACGGCGCAGATGATGATCCTGAATCCGCTTGCCGGCGGAACGATCGCCAACCTGTTCAGCACGCACCCGAGCACCGCAGAGCGCGTCGCGCTGCTGCGCGAGATGGCGAGCCGCGGCCGGCCCTGAGTCCGCGCCTTGGCGTTCACCTTGGCTGCAGCAGGCCGTTGAGCAGCGCAGCGAGGCGGTAACCGGCGGCGCTGACGCGCCGGTTGGCGATGTCGACGCTGTTCTCGTAAAACTGCGCCTCGATCGTGATCGGGTTCGCCGCCCCGCGCGGGTAAGCGTGGTCGCGGGCGAGCTGCCAGCTCTCGGCGAGCCACTCCGCGCTCGTCGCCGGCGCCGGCGGCGCATAAGCGGCGAGCAGCGCCTGCTTGCGCGCCTCGAGCTTTTCGCCACGCAAGGCCGCGGGGCCCGGCAAATCGTCCCAGAAAGCGTGCAGCGTCGACCGCTGCCGGCGCGCGTCCGATGCCTTGAACGGGTTGATCACGATCAGCCGCTCGTCGGCTTCATCTCCCGCCTCCTGGCGCAGGCTCGCGTGCAGCGGCTGGTGCGCGTCGCCGACGAGGTGGATGAGCCAGGGCAGCGCGTAGCTCTTCTGCTCGGCCGAGGCGCCGGACCGACGCAGGTCGAGCGCCGCCGCGAGGGCGACGAGCTGCCGGTCGAGTTCGCCGCGCACTGCCGGCGTCGCCCCGGTTTCGCCAAGCGGGCGGTTGAGGTAGTGCCAGTCGCGGTGTCTTTCCATCCCGGGAAAACCCGGCAGGAGGGGCGTTGGCGCTTCGCCCGGATCATAGAAGCGCGCATCCTTGCGGATCTCGTCGGGCCAGGTCGAGGCGGCGATGAAGAGCTCACCGGCCGGGTCGAGGCTCGCCGGCGGGACACGGCGAAGCCAGCGTTCGTAGTCTGGGTGTGCGATGAGCAGGAGCTGAGCCTGCTGGCGCGCGCCTGGCTGCATCTGGCTCCAGGCGATGCTGGCCACGAGGCGGTGCCCGGCGAAGTTCCACGCGAACGCCGGAGCTGCGACAAAGCACAGGCCGGCGAGCAGCGCCAGAAGCGCCCGCGCGCGCGCGCCGAGTGTCCTGCGCCAGGCGCCGGGGCGGCCTGCCTGCCGGAGCCCTTCAGCGGTCAAGCGCGATGTCCTCGTGCGACGCCGGGTCGTTCATCGGCTCGAGGTGGGTGAGCACCGTGCACTGCGGCAGCGCGTTGCGGATGTCGCGCTCGAGCTGCTCGGCAAGATCATGGCCTTTCTGGATCGTCCACTCGCCGGGAACGAGGACGTGCATTTCGACGAAGCGACGCGAACCCGATTCGCGCGTACGCAGCGCGTGATGCTCGATGCCGAGCTCGCGATAGCGCGCCAGCACGGCGAGCACGCGCTCGTGGTCGGGCGCCGGCAGGGCGACGTCCATGAGGCCCCGCGCCGAGCGTTGCACGAGCTGCCAGCCGGTCCACACGATGTTGGCGGCGACGATCAGGGCGAGCAGCGGGTCGAGCCAGAGCCAGCCCGTGAGCGCGACCGCGCCGACGCCGACGATGACCCCGGCGGAAGTCCACACGTCGGAGAAAAGATGGCGCGCGTCGGCCTCGAGCGTCAGCGAGCGGTGCATCTTGCCGGCTTCGAGCAGCATGCGCGCGACGATCAGGTTGGCAATCGAGGCGATTAGCGACACCGCGAGGCCCCAGCCGACCTGTTCGAGTTCGACGAGATTGCGCCAGCGCTCGATCGCAGCGACGCCGATGCCGATCGCCGCGAGCAGGATCAGCATGCCTTCGAAACCGGCCGCGAAATATTCGGCCTTGCCGTGCCCGTAAGCGTGCAGGTCGTCGGCCGGCTGCTCGGCGATCGAGAGCATGGCGAGCGCCATCACCGCACCGGCGAGGTTCACGAGCGACTCGAGCGCATCCGAAAGCAGGCCCACCGAGCCGGTGATTTTCCAGGCGAGCGTTTTCAGAGCGATCGTGCTCAGGGCAGTGAAGATCGAGAGCCAGGCGTAGCGCTTGAGCGAGACGGATACCATGGCATCATTATGAGCGGCAAAAGCCGATCCTGCCACCAGCGTGCTACACTCGGCCAACTCCGGCTTACGACGAAGCGCTGACTTGCCCCTACCGCCCGCATCGACTGTCCCTCCTCCCTCTTCGGCCAGTGCGAAAGGCGTCTGCATCCGTCGCGTCGGGTCCGCCGCGGCCGCCTCGGCGCCGCCCCTGCCCGCCGATTCGATGGGCTGGAGCCTGCTTCTCGCTGCCCGCGTGCTCGCCCGCGTCCATGCCGGCAAGAGCCTGGGCGAGGCTTTGGCGCTGCTCAAGGACGAGGCTCCGGGCGCGCGCGCGGCGGCGCAGGACATCGCCTACGGCGTCTTGCGCCAGCACGGTCGCGGCGCTTTCCTGCTCGCACAACTCCTCGCCAAACCGCTGACGCACGCCGAGACGCATGCGCTGCTGCTCTCGGCGATTTATCGCCTGGAAACGCGTCCCGACGCGGCGGCGATGGTCGTCGACCAGGCGGTGGCC
Source organism: uncultured Propionivibrio sp. (assembly GCA_964485725.1). Classification (GTDB taxonomy): domain Bacteria; phylum Pseudomonadota; class Gammaproteobacteria; order Burkholderiales; family Rhodocyclaceae; genus Propionivibrio. The sequence continues at coordinate 3,964 of CAZALA010000217.1, forward strand.
GCAGCCGGTGAAGCGGCGGGCGGCGTTTTCAAGGGACTCGTCAACGGCGTGCTGCGCAACTTCCTGCGCCAGCGCGAGAGCCTTCTTGCCGCGCTTAGCCAGGACGACGAGGCGCTGCACCAGCACCCGGCGTGGTGGCTCAAGCGCCTGCGCCGCAGCCATCCCGACAACTGGCGCGAAATCGTTGCCACCGGCAACGCGCCGCCGCCGCTGACGCTGCGCGTCAATCAGCGGCGCGGCCGGCCAGAGGACTATCTCGCGAGGCTGGAAGCAGCCGGCCTTGGCGCCAGAGCGCTTGGCCGCTCGGCGCTGCTCCTGCAAAAGGCGCTCCCCGTCGACGCCCTGCCCGGTTTTGCCGAGGGGCTCGTCTCGGTGCAGGACGCCGGCGCGCAACGCGCCGCCGAGCTCCTCGCGCCCGCGCCCGGCGCGCGCGTCCTCGACGCCTGCGCGGCCCCGGGCGGCAAGACTTCGCATCTGCTCGAACTTGCCGACATCGAGCTCTGCGCGCTCGACATCGACGCGGCGCGGACGCGGCGCATCGAAGAAAACCTGAAGCGCCTTGAGCTTTCGGCAAAAGTCATCGTCGCCGATTGCAGCGCGGTTGCCACCTGGTGGGACGGCAAGCCCTTCGACGCCATTCTTGCCGACGTTCCCTGCACCGGGTCGGGCGTCGTCCGGCGCCATCCCGACATCAAGCTGCTGCGGCGCGAAAGCGATATCCGGCGCTTCGCCCGCCAGCAGGCGGTCATCCTCGACGCCTTGTGGCCGCTCCTGAAAGAGGGCGGCAAGCTGCTCTACGCGACCTGCTCGGTTTTCGCCGAGGAGAACGCGGCGCAGATCGACGCTTTCTGCGTGCGCGCGAAGGGCGTCGTCCGCCTGCTCGACGAGGAGCTCCTGCCGCGCGCAGACCACGACGGTTTCTATTATGCCTTGCTGCAAAAAGCGCCTTAGCGCCTGGCTCTGCGGACTTCTCCTCTGCTTCGCCAGCGCGCTGGCGCAGGCCGGGGCGATCAGCGTGACGAGCGCGCAGCTCGTTGCCGGCGAAGAAGCTTACGGGGTCACCGCGGAGATCGCGCTCGACTTCAATTCGCGCCTCGAAGAGGCGATCAACAAGGGCGTTGTCCTTTACTTCACCGCCGATTTCGAGCTGACGCGTGGCCGCTGGTACTGGTTCGACGAGCAGCTGGTGCGGCGCAGCAAGACCTTTCAGCTCTCCTACCACGCGCTGACTCGCCAGTATCGGCTGTCCACGGGCGCCCTGCATCAGAGCTTCGGCTCGCTCGACGAGGCGTTGCGCGTGCTCTCGCGGCTGCGCAACTGGCAGGTCTTCGACAAGAACGAGGTGCGCTTCGAGCAGAGCTATGTTGCGGCGCTGCGCATGCGCCTCGATCTTTCGCAGATGCCCAAGACCTTCCAGGTGAGCGCGCTCGCCAACCGCGACTGGAACCTCTCTTCGCCCTGGCTGCGCTGGACGTTTACGCCGAAGGACGAGCCGCCCGTGCCGGCACCGGCGGCGCCCGCCGCGCCGGCGGCACCCGCGACGCCGGCACCCGTGGCA
>CAZALA010000218.1:0-5362 GCA_964485725.1 uncultured Propionivibrio sp.
CGCGACGTTTCGATCGGCCAGGCGCTCGTGTTCACGGCGACCAAGCGCGACGCCGACACGATTTCGGACCGCCTCTGCATCGCCGGTTTCAACGCCGCCGCGCTGCACGGCGACATGCATCAGGGCGCGCGCAACCGCACGCTCGACGCCCTGCGCCGCGGCCAGTTGCAGATTCTGGTTGCCACCGATGTCGCCGCGCGCGGCATCGACGTGCCGACGATCACGCACGTCTTCAATTTCGACCTGCCGAAGTTCGCCGAAGACTACGTCCACCGCATCGGCCGCACCGGCCGCGCCGGACGTAACGGCCTGGCGATTTCGCTCGTCAACCACGCCGAGCAGTTCAACGTGCGCAAGATCGAGCGCTTCACGCAGCAGCAGATTCCGGTCGAAGTCGTCGTCGGTCACGAACCGACGCGCCGCGCCCCGGGCGCCGGCCGCCCTGGCGGCAAGCCGAGCCATGCCAAGTCGAGCCCGTCACGCCCGGCGTGGAAAGGCCGCGACAGCCATTCGCGCAGCGCCGGCCAGGGCCAGGCGCAGCCCGCGGGACGCAGCGACACGCGCACGGCCAAGCCCGCCACCAGCTGGCACGACGGACCGCGCCCGGCGCACGGCGCCAAGAGCGGTCGTCCCGCCGCAGCGAACGGCGGCAACCGGCGCACCTACAGCGATCGCTAGTCGCTAAGCGCTCGCGCCCTCGACGACCCGGGGGCACGAGCGGCGCTTTGCATCGGGGGCTGACAATCGGCGACAATCGTGTCGCCGATTCTTTATCCGCGAGCCAGCCCATGACCGAACCATCCCAATCCGCCGCAACCGCCACGGCCTCCACGCTGATCACGAACTGGGGCGAGCACGACGCTGCGCTCTCGCGCGTCCTCGCGCTGGCCGAAAAATCGCTCTCGATTCTCGACGAGGATCTCGCGCGTTACGAACGCTCGGATAACGTTGCCATTCTCCAGCGCTTTCTTGCCGGCGAGGGCGAGCAGCGCCTGCGCATTGTCGTCCGCGATGTCGATGCGCTGCGCAGCGAGCGCCCGCGCCTGTGGAAACTGCTCGAGACGCATGGCGAGGCGATGCAGGTCTTCGCCTGCCCGCCGGCACTCGCCGAACTTACCGATGCGCTGCTGATCAGCGACGGCCGGCACGCGCTCGTGCGCTTCCACGAAGACCAGCCACGCTGCAAGACGATCATCGACAACGTCCTTCAGTGCAAGCCCTACAGCCAGCGCTTCGAGGACCTCATCGGCGAGTGCGGCGAGGCGATCGGGACGACGACGCTGGGTCTTTGAATGGCATTGACATCGTCTTTCGATGTCGCCTGACAGGATGTGATCTCATAAGGTGATATAATGCCCGCGGCTTGATCGAACCGGTCGGGCCGCTGTTCTGTTTTGACGTAGCTGTTGTCGTCTCTATTTCTCGATAAGGATTTCAAATGAAAAACTCGCTTCTCGTCGCTGCGCTGATCGCTCTTACCCTGACTGCCTGTGGCAAAAAAGAAGCTGCTGCTCCCGCTCCCGCGCCAGTCGCCGCTCCCGCTGCCGCTGCCCCGGCTGAAGCGGCCAAGCCCGCCGATCCGGCACCCGCCGCCGCTGCGCCTGCCGCAGCCCCGGTTGACGCCGCCAAGCCCGCCGACGCTGCCGCCCCGGCCGCTCCTGCCGCCGCCGCACCGGCCGAACCCGCAAAGAAGTAAGCTTTCGGCCATTGAAAAAGCCGGCATCCGCCGGCTTTTTTTGTGCCCGAAAAAAAGCCAGCCGCTGCGCCTTATGCGCAGGCGCGCCAACCAAAACCGTTGTCCTGATCGGCCAGGCCTATCCAGTCCTCGCCGCAGTCAAGTGCCGCCGCCAGCGCCTTGGCGACGAGCTGCGGCCGGTTGTTCTCGCGGCTCAGGTGCGCCGCGACGATGTGCTGCAGCCGGGTGGTATCGATGCGCGCGATCAGCGAGGCCGCCTGGTGGTTGGCAAGGTGGCCGAAGCTTCCGGCGATGCGGCGCTTCAAATGCTGCGGATACGACGAAGCGGCGAGCAGGTCCGGGTCGTGATTGCACTCGAGCACGAGCGCGTCGCAGCACTGCAGGACCTCGGCGACGTGCGCGGTGATCGAGCCGATGTCGGTGAGGACGCCGAGCCGCCATTGCCCATCGGAGAAAAGGTATTGCACCGGTTCGCGCGCGTCGTGCGGCACCGGGAAAGGCTGCACCTCAAGGCTGCCGATGGCGAAGCTCTGATGGCTGTCGATCACGCGCATCTGCGCGGCAGCGCCGCGCCGCGCCGCATCGAGATGCGTGCCGTGCGTCAGATAAACGGGCAAGCCGTAGCGGCACGCCAACTTGAAAACGCCGCCGATGTGATCGCTGTGCTCGTGCGTGACGACGATGGCGGAAAGTTGCTCGGGGGCGACCCCGAGGCGCGCGAGCCTGGCCACGACCGTTCGCGTCGCAAAGCCGCAGTCGACGAGAATCTTGGTGTCGCCGGCATCGACGATCAGGCAATTGCCACTGCTGCCGCTGCCGAGCGAAGCGAAACGTATCATGTGAACTGTTCGAAGCGCATCCGAAGCACATCCGAGCGCCGCGGAAAGCGGGAGGATTGATCGACCAAGGCTTGCCGCTTGCCCGCCTTGTCCCGCGACGACAGGAGGTCGCCGGACGAAGTTTATCAGACCCGGCGCAGCCGCCGCGCGCCCGGCAGCCGGAAATGAAGACTTTCGCCGCCGCCGCGACTTGTTTTAGTTGGCCGACCGCGTAGGATGCGAAAACTCTCACCAACCCTTGCCCCGCCCCATGACCCAACTGCTCGAAACCATTGAAGTGCCGACGCACGAGCGATGTGAATGGTCGGTCATCTGGCTGCACGGCCTCGGCGCCGACGGCTCGGATTTTGTTCCCGTCGTTCCGGAACTCGGGCTCAATGCGAACGCCCGGGTCCGCTTCGTCTTTCCCAATGCGCCGTCGCTTCCGGTGACCTGCAATGGCGGCTACGTGATGCCGGCCTGGTACGACATCGTCAGCCTCGACAAGAACAGCCGCGAGGTCGATATCAGCGGCCTGATGAAATCGCGGCAGGCGATCCGCGATCTGATCGAACGGGAAGAACAGCGCGGCATTGCCAGCGACAGAATCTTCCTTGCCGGTTTCTCGCAAGGCGGCGCCGTCGCCTATACGGCGGGGCTCACGCATCCGCAGCCGCTCGCCGGACTCATCGCGCTCTCGACCTACTTGCCGGCGGCGGAACTCGTTGCGCGCGAAGCCGCCGCGGCCAACCTTCAAATACCGATTTTTGCCGCCCACGGCACTGAGGACGAAGTCGTCGCGCCCGAACTTGGCCTGCGCGCCCGCGACTTCCTGTCGCAGAGCGGCTACGCATCGGAGTGGCACGACTACCCGATACCGCACTCGGTCTGTCTCGAGGAAATCCGGGACATCGGCGCCTGGCTGAACGGACGCATCGGCGCGAGATAAACACACCCACAGCGATCGCTCGCCCCGCAGACGAGCCTGCAAATCCCTGCTACCCCGGGCGACCGCCGCCCCTGGGCTAGACGAGTCGCGCCGCTTCGTCCTCGGTCGGCAGGCGACCCTCCGGCGTCAGCTTGTCCACGGCTTCGGGCAATTGCCGGGTCAGTCTTGCGAGCAGCTCTTCCCGTGACAGGCCTGTTTGCTGCGTCAGCGTGCTTAGCACGTCGGGGCCGATCGCCTGCTCGAGCTGGTCGGGGCCAAGCGGCTGGTTGGGACCACGGCTGACCCACGAGTTGGCGACCTCGCCTTGGCCGCTTTGCGTAAAGCGATCGACGAGATCGCGCAGCCCACCGCTCAGCAAGCCGCCGATCCCGCCGGCGAGGCCGCCCAGGCCGCCCAGGTTGCCGACCACGCCGCCTGGCGCGCGTTCGGCGTCCGCCGCGGCGGGTTCGCCGCGCGCGCCGTGCTTGAGGTTGCCGAACATCTCGCCAAGCTTGTCGCGGTTCTGATAGCCCGCCGCAGCGAGCAGTCCCAGCAGCGCAACCATCGAGGGCATTCCACGGCTCATTTCATTCTCCTTCAGGGGTGGGGTCGGACACGGCGGCGGCGAAAAAATCGCCGCATGCCGCGCTCATTTCTCGAAACAACTGTCCAACGGGTCCTGGTGTCGCCATTCGGCCGTCGCCTCGCCTTTTACAGGAGTTGCCATGGGTATCATCTGGACCATCGTTGTGGGATTTGTCGCCGGCGTCATCGCCAAGTTCCTCATGCCCGGCAATAACGAGCCCTCCGGCTTTATCCTGACGACCATCCTCGGCATCGTCGGGGCCATCGTCGCAAGCTATCTCGGGCAGGCGCTCGGCTGGTATGCGCCTGGCGAGGGCGCCGGCCTCATCGGCGCCGTCGTCGGTGCCGTCATTCTTCTCTTTGCCTGGGGAATGATCGCCAAGCGGCGCGGATAGCGCTGAAGAAGTCACTAGCCGAGTATCTGCGCGTGGTGCGCGAGGTGCTCGGCGATGAAGGTCGACACGAAGTAGTACCCGTGATCATAGCCGGCGTGCCGGCGCAGCGTCAGTGGCTGCTGCGCTTGGGCGCAGGCTTGCTCGAACAGATGCGGGTGCAGTTGCGTGGCGAGGAACGGGTCGGCGAGACCCTGATCGACCAGGATAGGCGCGGCGGACAGCGGCCTTGCGCGCTCGCCCATCAGCGCGCTCGCGTCGTGCTCGCGCCAGCGGCCCTTATCCCGGCCGAGGTAGGCGGCAAACGCCTTCTCGCCCCAGGGGCACTGACTTGGCGCGCAGATCGGCGCGAGCGCCGAGACCGACCGGAAGACATCGGGATGGCGCAGGGCGAGGGTGAGCGCGCCGTGACCGCCCATCGAGTGGCCGCAAATGCCGACCCGGCCGAGGTCGATTGCGTTGCCCTGGGCCGCGACGGCAAGCAACTCGCCGCTGACGTAGCTCTCCATGCGGTAGTGCGGCGCCCACGGCGCTTCGCTCGCGTCGAGGTAGAAGCTTGCGCCGACGCCAAGGTCCCATTCGGTGCTCTCACCCGGAACGCCGGCGCCGCGCGGACTCGTGTCGGGAGCGATCAGCGCGAGGCCGAGGACGGCGGCGACGCGCTGCGCGCCGGCCTTGATCGCGAAGGTCTCTTCGCTGCAGGTAAGTCCGGCAAGATAGATGAGCACCGGCACCGGTGCAGTCGCCGCCTGCGGCGGCAGATAGAGCGAAAAGCGCATGGGCAGGCCGATCTCGCGCGAGTCGTGCCGGTAGAAGCGCTGCACGCCGCCAAAGCAGGCGTGCTCGCTGACAAGCTCGGGCGCTCCCATCAGTAGAGGACGACGGCGCGGATCGATTCGTCGCGCTGCATCAGCTCGAAACCGCGGTTGATCTCTTCGAGCGG
>CAZALA010000219.1:0-5347 GCA_964485725.1 uncultured Propionivibrio sp.
CGAAGTGATAAAGACGAGGACGGTCATGCTTTTTCTCCGGCGTGCTTGTTCTGGTGTTCGCGTTGCTGTTCGCGCTGGTGCTCAATTTCCATTTCGGCTTCGTGCGCTTCGGCAAGCCCCTCTTCCTGGACGTCGATGAGTTCGCGCTCATCGACCTCACCCAAGGCCAGGCGAACGAGGTTGGAGAGGCAGATCACCATGATCGCGACGCCGGTCAGGTAGCTGATGCCATAGACCCAGAGCATGCTGATCTGCATCACCGGCGAGGAGTTGAGCCGGATCACGTCGTGCTGCAGATAAGTGCCGTAGAAAATGTAGCCGCTGCAGATCGCCATGATCACCTGGCTGATCGCCCAGCAGACCTTGCGCCCGAATACCGGCAGCGCGGCGACGACCATGTCGACGCCAAGGTGGGTGCGCCGGTACATGCCGACGACGCCGCCGACAAAGGCCAGCCAGACGAAGGCGAAACGCGGCAGCTCTTCGGCAAAGTCGATGCCGGTGTTAAAGCCCATGCGTAAGACGACGTTGGTAAACACGAGGACCAGCATCAAGGCCAGGCTCGCCACCATGATGACGTCGAGCAGCCGGTAAAAGGCGCCGATCATCAAGCGCAAGTGATTCATAGGGATTCCCTGTTGCCAATGCGTGAGTTAAAAAAAGCTGCCCCGGGAAGCGTCTTCACCAAGGGCAGCTCTGGGGCCGCGCCTGCGCAGCCCCGGTCAAGCGACCAAGTTACTTGCCCGAACGAACTTTCTCGATTTCGCCGTAGAACTCCTTGACGAAGTCTTCGCCGATCTGCTTCGTGTAGGTGTCGATGACGGGTTTGGTTTTTTCGCGCAGCTTGGCGACTTCAGCGGGCGGCATCACTTCGACGAGCGCGCCGGCGGCCTGCAGCTTGGCGACGACGTCCTTGTTCGCCGCGTCCATGAGGTTGCGGTGCAGCTTCAGCGCTTCGGTCGCCGCCTTCTTCATCGAGGCCTGGTCTTCCGGCTTGACCTTGTCCCAGAACTTCTTGTTCACGACGATTGCGCAAGGCGTATAGACGTGGTTGGTGACCGTGATGAACTTGTTCACTTCGTGGAACTTGTTCGTGTAGATCAGGATCAGCGGGTTTTCCTGCGCGTCGATCGCCTTGATTTCAAGCGCCGTGAAAATCTCCGAGAAGGCCATCGGCGTCGGGTTGGCGCCGAGCGCTTTCCAGCTGTCGAGCGCAACCTTGTTCGGCATGACGCGAATCTTCAGGCCGCTGATCGCGTCGGCGGTTTTCACCGGGTGCTTGCTGTTCGTCAGGTTGCGAAAACCGGCTTCTGTCCAGCCGAGGCCGACAAGGCCGAGCGGCGCCATCTTGTCGAAGACCTTCTGGCCCATCTTGCCGTTCATCACGGTGTCGACTTCCTTCATGTTCTCGAACAGGAAGGGGAAGTCGAAAACGCCAAGCTCCTTGACCGATCCGGCGATCGCCGCGAAAGCGCCGTAATAGACTTCCTGCGTCCCCGATTGCGTCGCCTGCAGCATCTTGTCGTCGCTGCCGAGCGAAGCGCCGTGGAAGACCTGCAACTTGACGCGGTTTTGCGTGTATTGGCCGACGAGTTCGCTGAACTTCAGCATCGCCACCGCTTGCGGGTGCTCCGCCGGCAGCGAGTGGCCAAGCTTGCCCGACACGTCCTGCGCCTGCGACAGGCTTGCGCAACACAGCACCACTGCGGTCGCGATGGTTTTCGCTATTTTGTTGAATGACAGCACTTTCATGACCTGCTTCTCCCTTAGAACTGAAAAAATAAACTGCACCGTGTGAAACTGATAATTAGATCGATCCATAGAAGGGGCGCAAAGCTAGCCCCTGGCACCGCCGTGGTCAAGCGCTTAGTTCAAGTGCGAGCGCAGCGCGAGAATCTCGCCTGCGCCGGCGCCAACTGGCGCAGTCGCCGCTACCAGCGATTCACCCATTGCGTGGGAAAACCGGCGGTGAGCATTTCGCTCGCGGCTTGCGCGGCCTTCTCTTGCAGCGTTCTCACGCTCGCTTCCGAGTACCAGCCGGTATGGTCGGTGAGAATCACGTTGTCGAATTCGCGCAGCGGGCAACTGGCGGCGATCGGCTCGACGTCGAGGACGTCAAGCGCGGCGCCGAAAATTCGCCTCGCCTGCAGGGCTTCGGCGAGCGCCAGGACGTCGACGAGTCCGCCGCGCGAGCTGTTGATCAGGCAGGTTCTCGTGTTCATCAAAGCGAGCGTGCGCGCGTTGACGATATTGCGCGTTTCCGCAGTCGCCGGCGCGTGCAGCGAGATGATCTGCGCAGCGCCGCAGATCTCGTCGAAACTGGCACGCCTGACCTTGAACTCGCGCGCGAAATCGTCGCTGATGTAGGGGTCGAAAACAAGCACGTCGGCGACGCCGAAGGCGCGCATGCGCGCAAGGTAGGCGCGCGCGATCTTGCCGAAACCGACGAGGCCCAGCGTCGATCCGGCAATGCGGTAGATCGGCTCTTTCTGCGCGATATTCCATTGCCCGGCCTTCACCTGCCGGTCACGCGTGACGACGCGGCGCACCAGCGCCAGCGTGAGCGCTGCGGCGTGGTCGCTGACCTCGATTTCGGCGCCGTAATCAGGGACGTTCGCGACCTTGATGCCGCGTTTTTTCGCTGCCTCGAGGTCGATGTTGTCGACGCCGACGCCGTACCGGACGATGCCGCCATTTTCCGGCATGCAGGCGATCGCCTCGGCGTCCATCAGCGGCGTGTCGCGAATCATCGCGATATCGACCTCCTTGAGCATCGCGAGCAGCGCCTGGCGATCGCCTCCCCAGCGCAGGATGCGAACTTCGGCGCCGAGCGGCTCGAGCAGATTCCTTTCGACGCTGTGGTCGGCGTAACCCGGTTCGGTGATGCCGACGACCTTTTTGCGCGGCGGCTTGGCGGTGGATGCGTTCATGCGCGTGGGCTCCTCGATTGTGTGCAATGGACAAGGGAAATAGATCGATCCAATCTTAGAACGATCCAGTTCGCGAACGCAATCTATTTTTGCGCTGACCGCCTCGTTCGGCCTCGCCGCCGGGCCTGCGCTGCGAGATGGCCGAGGGCTCTGCGCCGGCCGCTGTGCGAGACGGCCCCGACCGACTTGGTGCGGGCAGGGCAGGAATCGGCCCCTTCGCGCCTGTTGCATTGCCGCGAGCGCCGCCGCGCTGTTGAGTTTTTGCAAAAGCGGACGATAAGGTATAGTCAACCGCTGGTGCAAATCAAGAACGAACATCATGCGAAGAAAGATACCAGGGACCGAACTTCTGATCGCATTTGAGACGGCTGCGCGCCACCAGAGCTTCACGCGCGCGGCCGAAGAACTCGTGCTGACGCAGAGCGCCGTTTGCCGCCAGATCTCCTCGCTCGAGTCGCAGCTCGGCGTTCAGCTCTTCAACCGCATCAAGAAGCGCGTCACCCTCTCCGAAGCCGGCCAGCTTTACGCCAAGCAGGTCAGGGAGAACTTGAAGCGCATCGAACACGATACGCTTTCGGTGATGGCGCACCGGGGCGCCGGCGGCGTCCTCGAGCTTGCCGTCATTCCCACCTTCGCGACGCGCTGGCTGATTCCGCGACTGACGAGTTTTCACGCCGTTCACCCGGGGATTACGCTCGATCTGACGACGCGCGCCGAACCCTTCCTGTTTACCGATACGCCTTTCGACGCGGCGATTCATTACGGCGACCCGGTCTGGCCCGGTGCCGTCACCGAATACCTGTTCGGCGAGGACATGGTTCCGGTCTGCAGCGCCTCGATTTTGCAGGGTCGCAAGCAGATCGAGCCGGAGGAGCTCGAAAAATTGCCGCTCCTGCACCAGTCGGCGCGTCCCGATGCCTGGCGCGACTGGTTCGAATTTTCCGGCCTTGCCAATTTCAACGCCATGGGCGGTCCGCGCTACGAACTCTTTTCGATGCTCGTCGCTGCCGCCAAGGCCGGGCTCGGCGTCGCGCTCGTGCCGCGCTTCTTCGTGCTCGGCGAGTTGAGCTCGGGCGACCTCGTCACGCCTTGCCCGCGCATCCTGCGCAGCCAGCGCAACTACTATCTCGTCTATCCCGAGAACAGGGTGGGATCGAGCTCGCTGCAGGTTTTCTCGGAGTGGCTGCACGAGCAGGCCAACATCTTCCGCGCCGTCGCCTGATCGGCTCGCACCGCGCCGGTTAATCGCCGTGTCGCGTGCGCGACCGCAGCTCTTCGAGCATCAGCGCGATGCCATCGAGGTGCAGCGCCGGCGCGATGCGGTTGGCGACCGCCTTGAGCTCGGGATGGCCGTTGTCCATGGCGATGCCGAGGCCAACGCCGCGCAGCATTTCGATGTCGTTGAGGCCGTCGCCAAAGGCGATCGCCTGCTGCGCCGTGAAGCCCGTTTGCGCCATCACCCATTGACAGCCCGTCCACTTGTTGACTTGGCGCGGCATCACGTCGACGGCGCTGCGGTGCCAGCGCACCAGCCCGAAAGCCGGGTAGCGCGTGAGGATTTGCGGGAAGAGCGTCGCGTCAAGGCGCTCGTCGAAGAACAGCCAGGCCTGATAAACGTCTTCGCGCAGATAGAAGCGGTCCTCGCTCTGAAACGGCATCGTGACGCTGTGCAAGGCGTCGAGCACGCAGGGCGCCTTGCCGCTGATGAAACCCGAGTTGCCGTGGTTGACGCCGTAGGCATGGCCCTGGGTGTCGATCCACTCGAAGAGCGCGACGAGCGGCGCACGCGCGAGCGGAATCGAAAGCACGGCCTTGCCGTCCTTGAGGATGCGCGCGCCGTTCTGGGTGATCACGTAATCGGGAGAAATCTGCTCGGCGAAATGTTCGGCGTGGCCGTAGCTGCGTCCGGTGGCGACGACGATCGTGTGGCCGGCGCGCTTGAGCGCGGCGATCGCCTGCACCGCCGAGTCCGGGATCTCGTTGGTCGAGGGGTCGCGCAGCGTGTTGTCGATGTCGAAAAAATAGATCTGGCGCATGAGTGGCAATGCAGTGGACGATGGATCGAAGCCCGGACGGGCGGCGGGGCGGCGGTTCAGGCCATTTTCTGGCCGTGCTCGCGGGTGTCGTGGAAACCGACCTTGCTCCACTTTTCACGCGTCACGTCGAGGTTGTAGCGCGTGCTCGCGAGGTAGACGAGGTTGCCGTCGACGTCTTTTGCCATGCGGTGCTGCTGCTCGCGTTCGAAGTTGCGGCGCGTCAGATCGTCGGGGAAGGTGAGCCAGCGCGCCGTGTGAATGTCGGCGCCTTCGAAGATCGCATCGACCTTGTATTCGGTCTGCAGGCGCTGCGCGACCACCTCGAATTGCAGCGTGCCGACGGCGCCGAGCAAGAGCGCGCCCGTGGCGAGATTTTCAAAA
>CAZALA010000220.1:0-5335 GCA_964485725.1 uncultured Propionivibrio sp.
AACAGTTGCGGGATCTTCTTGGAATTAAGGTACTTTTGGATCGCGGTGTTCGAGGGTGTGCCGAGCGGATTGAATACGAGCAGCACCTCGTCGCTTTCGACGAGCTTGCGGACTTGCTCGACCGCCTTCGGCGGCGAATAGCCGTCGTCATAGGTGACGAAATTGATCTTACGACCGTTGATGCCGCCCCGGTCGTTGATCATCTTGAAGTAGGCTTCTTCGGTCTTGCCGATCACGCCATAAGCTGATGCAGGGCCGCTATAGGGCATGATGTTGCCGATCTTGATCTCGGTGTCGGTGGCGCCGGTATCGTACCTCTTCTGCCCGAGCGCGGCGGACGTCGAGACCGCGAACAGGGTGAGCACAACGGACGCGGCGGCAAGTTTATCGGTAACGGCAGTCATTTTGGTCTCCCTTTTATTCTCGATGAGTATCGTTCAATTTCTTGCGACGCGACCGCGCCGCATAACTTTCCGCGTGCCTCAGCTCTTGCCGCTGAGGCCAGGCACATAGTTGTCCAGCCTGGGCGAGTCGAGCGATCTCGTAGGACTTGGAGCCGGGATCCCGACCCAAGTACCTGAGGAGTAAGTTGCGTTGGCACCGGAGCTTCTGACGCGCGAGCTTCTGACGCGCGATCAGCTTGGTGGCTCTGACGCAAAGCGAACGGCATCCTGGCCAAGATCAAACAACTGCGCAGCGCAGCCAGCCTAGCCGCCAACATAAGCGCCTCTTCCACTCGCCAGGAGGTGCCGTCGGCGCGGACGATTCGTGTTTCGGCGACACTCATCTGGCGCCCCATTTTGACAGGACGGCCAATTGCGCGCAGCTGGCCGGGCGTTGCAGGTCGGTGGAAGTCCACGTGCAGGTCGATCGTCGCACGCGCCGTCCCTCCAAATGCGAGGATTGTGTACAGCCCCGTCAGGTCAATCAACGCGGAAAGAATGTCGCCATGCGCGGAAGCGATCTTGCGATTGGACACGATCTCGTCACGCCAAGGCATTTCGAGCACGAGTTCATCCCGGGTAAGGGCAACCAGATTGAGGCCCAGCCAGCGATGGAAGGGCGCGACCAGCAATTGCTCGAGATCGCAAGGCTTATTCTGTTCTGAACTCACGAGGTCACCTCAGGACCATGCCGGCGGATCAGAAATTCAACGATGGCCTGGCCAAAGGCGTCATTCTGATCTCCGACCACCATATGTGTGGCGTCCGCGATGTCGCTATAGGCGGCGTGTGGAACGAGGCTCCTGAAATGCGCCACGGCCTCGGGCGAGACCAGATCGCTTGACCCTCCCCGGATCAGGTGCACCGGCAAGCGCAATCGCGAAGCTGCGGCGCTCAAGGCCGCACGCCGACGATCGATTACTTCGACGTCTGTTATTCGGGACTGCATCACGCCTTCGATGAACGCGGGATCCCAATGCCAGTAGTACCTCCCGTTTTCCCCCAGACGAAGATATCGCTGAAGCCCCGGCGAAGCCTTTCGGCTTGGCCGGTGCGGCAAATATTCAGAAATGATCTGCGCAGCCTCCTCGGGCGAGGCAAAACCTTCGCGCGCATGGGCGGCCATAAATCCGACCACCCGGGCCACACCTGCCGACTCCATCTGCGGGGTGATGTCGACAAGCGTGAGCGATGCAAAGCTGTGAGGGCTAAGCTCGCCCTCGGCGATAATGCCTGCCAGCCCTCCAAGCGAGGCGCCAATCAGGGCTGGCTTTCGAGCGCTGGCTTTCGCAATGGCCACAAGGTCGCTCGCAAAATCCCGGATATCATAGGCCCCGTCCTTGGCCCAGGAACTGTCGCCATGACCGCGCATGTCGACTGCGATTGCGCGAAATCCATGACTTGCCAGCAGTTTTGAAACAGCTTTCCAGGCCCGACGCGTCTGCCCTCCGCCGTGCGCCAGGACGACCGGGAAGGCCTGCTCGCCCCCTTCGATCGACGCGGCGATCGGGTGGCCCTGGTGCCCGGCAAGCATAGTTGGCGTCATGTAACCACCCAGCACCACCGAGCTATCATGGGAAAAGATGATCCGCAGAGACCGCGGCATCGCTTCCTGCTTCGACCATCGCCTTGGTCATGCCGACTTGGGATTCGGATTTCAAAATGCGTTCGATTGTTGTGCAACGCCCTTCATCGCCAATCTCTTCGACCCCAACCATTGCTCGTCTCCCCGCAGTTTCGGCTCTTGCGCAAACCACGCCGCGGGCTAAATTGTTGCGCGAAGTTAGAGATGGGGGAACGGGAGCCTTCATACAAACAAAATACAAGCAAGACCAAGGATCGCGATGGCAATCGTGAAGGCCAGCCCGGCGCCAATTAGCGCAAAAATTGATGCCGGGCTGAGTTCAGCTTTCTGGTTCATGGGCGCGTTCCTCACCGCTTCCCCCTATTTTTCATGGCACGATGGACGAAGCGAGCGCCGCATCCAAGGCTCGGCAGTTCAGGCGATCCCCAGTCATCATTAGGCCATTTTGCTTAAAGAAGCAAGCTTATGATAGGCTTGCATACAAGATGCCGCAATGGAGCGAGCCCATGCGGAAGCAATTGGCTTGATTGGGTCAGGACTCGATCACCGCAGAAATGGCTGATGTCAAAGACAATTCTGTATCTCATCCCTCTCCTGCCGCTCGTGGCGCTCTCGCCGTCGCGGGCGATCGTTTGGTCCGACGTCACGCCGGTTCTCTTCCAGGATCAAGCTGCGGCTCAAGCCGACAACGAGGATACCGGCAATGATGCGGCTATACGTGAACTCGAACTCTTCCGCGCAGCCAAAGTGCCCTTACGGCGGGCAATTGCGATCGCGGAGGAACTGCACGCCGGATCAAGGGCTGCGGATGTGACCTTCGATAGCTCGTCAGGGTCGGCCGTTTACAGGGTGAGGACGACCAGGAAATCTCAGATCTGGGAAAATGCAATCGACGTGAAAACCGGAGAGGTTGCGGGCAGTGAAACCGTCCTGTCCCTGGAGAATCTCGATGCCACTGATCGGAATAATTTCGTCGCCCTGAAGGACGTTCGGCAAAAATTGTCGGTCGCCGTGCTTATCGCGGAGAAAGCCGCAGACGGAAAAGCGATTGGCGCAAGTCTTCTGAACAAGGATGGCAAGCTGCATTTCCTCGTCTTGATCGTTAGCGACGACCACTTGAAAGAGGTTATTCTCGAACCGCCCAGAGCAACGCGTCCATGATCGATCTCTTGCCTTCCCTATGATCCGGCTCCGTGGTGCGGCTAAACGTTCTCATCAGTTGGCATTGGTCGTCGACATCGCAGTGGCGGCGGATCCGAGGCGCGTGGCCCACTTCAGCGTCGATCAATGTCCCGTGGGCTTCACCGCGGCTTTCATTTGTGGCGGCTACAGGGAACCGCTTCGTCTCTTGACGCGTTTTTGGAATGCGCGGCAATGTTCGATGGTGCCGGATCGAGGACGCCAGCCGTGGATAGCCTTAGCCATCAGATCAGAAAAATAGTTGGCCGGCATTTGAATGTTGCGCCGGAAAAGATCACCGACTCGGCGCGGTTTATCGAGGATCTGGGTGCCGATAGCCTTGACACAATTGAGCTCATCATAGCCTTCGAAGAGGCCTTCGGCTGCGAGATTCCCGACGAGGTCGCAGAGTCGATCGTCACGGTGGCAGACGCGAGGCAGTATCTTGAAGGCAAAGTAAAGACGTAGTCAGTTATGCCTACGGCGAGCGTTGCGTAGGTGGGCCGATGGGGATCGATCGCTCGTGGTCAGGGATCTTCCATTGGTTTGCGGCAATTCGTCGCGAGGCGACGCCTTGCAAGGTTGGATTGGCCATCGTTCCCTTTGCCGATCGCGGTAGGACCGCGTATCAATCCTCCTGCTTACGCGCAAACAGGTGCTTGACCTCAGGCCGGCTCCGACAGCGGCGAATCCAGTCTTGGCCGAGCACCTGACGGCCAGAGCGCCCATCGCGAGCCGGGAATGATCGACAAAATTCCTGCTGAGCAGACGTCTGTCATCGCCAGCGCACTATCGCTCTTGAGCCCATTGGCTCTCATCCAGCCTGGACATCCTGGCATTTTGTATGGCGCCGGCCCTTGACCCCTACATATGAGCTAGCTTATAATATCGGCTACTTATTGGAGGTCGAGCTTATGAGCCGCGGTTCTGTAGACCAGAATTTCCTATTCACCTTGGCCGAGTTGCAGCGCGTGCTTCGCGTTTATGCAGACAAGGAAGCGGCGCGCTTTGGTATCACCCGGGCGCAATGGGCGGTCCTGGCCAAGGTGGAACGGAACGAGGGCATGAGCCAGGCGGAACTTGCCGAGCAGATGGAGATGCAGCCGATCACCTTGACGCGGCTGGTTGACAAGCTATGCGAGAACAATTGGATCGAGCGGCGCGGGGACGCAAACGACCGTCGCATCAACCGGCTTTATCTTCTGAAGGCCGGGCGTCAGTTGCTTGGCAAATTGAGCGGTTTGCGATCCGAACTCACGGCCACCGCGCTCGACGGCATTCTCCCGGCAGACGCCCACCGTCTTTTGACACAACTGGAAGCGATCAAGGAAAACGTGCGAAACGCAATTCAAAATGCCGGCGCCGAGCAGGTACGCAAGGAGCCGCACTATGGCTGACCAGGTTATCAAATTCGCACCTGAGCAGAAGGCCGCGCCCGAAGGCAAGCCGACCAGGAAGATCGCTGCCGAACCGCGCCGCCGTATGATGGCGGGTCTGCGCCGTTATCGGCGTTCTCTTCTGTTGGTGGTGCTGCCCATTGCTGCCGCACTCGGCGGACTGACGTTTTATCTGCACGGCGGACGTTATGTCGGTACCGATGATGCCTATGTGGGCGCCCAGAAGGTGCTGATTACACCCGACATTTCGGGCAAGATCATCAAGGTGCTGGTTAGGGAAGGCCAGACAGTGAAGCAGGGCGACGAGCTGTTCGAGATCGACGCCGTGCCGTTTCGCCTCGCAGTAGACGAGGCTAAGGCGCAGCTCGCCCAGGCGAAAACGAGTTACGACAATCTGGTCGCGAACGTGAAGATCTACGGCCAGATGCTTGATCTCGCCCAGCAGGGCGTCGATCTGAAACAGCGCGACGTCGAGCGCAAACAGCAACTGGTGAAGAACAATTTCGGGTCGCAGCTCGACCTCGACAACGCGGCCAATGCGATGGTGACCGCGAGCGCACAAGTGCAGTTCATCAAGCAGCAGCTCTCCAATGCCAGGACGCAACTGCTCGGCAATCCCGAACTGCCGCTGGAGCAGTTTCCGCCCTACGCGCAGGCGAAAGCCAAGCTGGACGACGCTCAGCGCAACCTGGACCACACCGTGCTGCGCGCGCCCATGGATGGCGTGGCGA
>CAZALA010000221.1:0-5319 GCA_964485725.1 uncultured Propionivibrio sp.
CCACTTCAGGGCACGTTCCGATGCATTACTCACCCGTTCGCCACTCGCCACCAGGGTTGCCCCCGTGCTGCCGTTCGACTTGCATGTGTAAGGCATGCCGCCAGCGTTCAATCTGAGCCAGGATCAAACTCTTCAGTTTAATCTCTGTTTAAACTCTCGCTTGACGTCCTGCAATCCCCTAAAGGACCACAGACTTTTACTTCATCGTGCGAGTTACTTCATCTTTTTGCGTATCTGCCAAGGCAGATATACCTAAGACCAAGAACCCACACCTATCGATTGTCTGGTTTTTAAAGAGCTTGAAAATCAGTAACTTACTTGATTTTCAGCGCTGCATCAGCAGCGAAGGGGCGTATTATACAGGCGTTTTTTACTGCGTCAAGCTTTTCGCAAAATACTTTCGAAAACCCTTCGGCACCGCCTAAAACAACATAACCCTTTGATTCTAAACTTTTTTTTCTCCGCTGCATCAGCAACGAAAGATGCGAATTATACAGAGCCAAAAAAGGCCGTCAAGCCCCGCATCGCAGTATTACGAAAGTATTTGCTCGCTCTGCTCGTAAGCCTCTGTTTTTAGGACTTAACGAATTTCCATGCGAGCAAATTTTCGCTTCCCGACCTGCACTACAAAGGCCGTTCCGGCGGCAAAAGACAGGCTCTTGTCCTCGATTTTCTCGCCATCGATCTTGACGCCGCCCTGATCAATCATGCGCAGCGCTTCCGAAGTACTCGCCGTCAGACCCGCGAGTTTGAGAATCTGCGCAATGCCGAGCGCCGCGCCGGCGCTCTCAAGGATCACCGTCGGCAGATCGTCGGGAATCGCGCCCTGCCGGAAACGTGCATCGAAGTCGGCGAGCGCGTCGGCCGCTGCCTGCGCGCCGTGGAAGCGTTCGACGATCTCCTGCGCCAGCGCGACTTTGATGTCGCGCGGGTTCCGCCCGGAGAGCACCTCGCGCTTGAGACCCGCGACGCTCGCGCTGTCGCGGAAAGAGAGCAATTCGAAGTAGCGCCACATCAGCTCGTCCGAAACCGACATCAGCTTGCCGAAGATCTCGCGTGGCGGCTCGTTGATCCCGACGTAGTTGCCGAGCGACTTGGACATCTTGTTGACGCCGTCGAGCCCCTCGAGGAGCGGCATCATCAGGATGCACTGCGGCGGCTGACCATAGTGTTTCTGCAATTCACGGCCGACGAGCAGATTGAACTTCTGGTCGGTGCCGCCGAGTTCGACGTCGGCCTTCATCGCCACCGAGTCGTAGCCCTGGCAGAGCGGATAAAGGAATTCGTGAATCGCGATCGGCTGGCCGCCGCGATAACGCTTGGAGAAATCGTCGCGTTCGAGCATGCGGGCGACCGTATGCAAGGCGGCAAGGCGGATCATTCCGGAAGCGCCGAGCGGCTCGATCCAGGTCGAATTGAAGCAGATCTCGGTCTTCTGCGGATCGAGGATCTTGAACACCTGTTCCTGATACGTCACCGCGTTGGCCATGATCTGCTCGCGCGACAGGGGCGGGCGCGTCGTATTCTTGCCGGTGGGGTCGCCGATCATTCCGGTAAAGTCGCCGATCAGGAACATCACGTGATGCCCGAGGTCCTGGAAGTGGCGCAACTTGTTGATCAGCACCGTATGACCGAGATGCAGGTCGGGCGCGGTCGGATCGAAGCCCGCCTTGATGCGCAGCGGGCGGCCGCTCTTGAGCTTTTCGACGAGTTCGGCCTCGATCAGCAACTCGTCGGAGCCGCGCTTGATCAGCGCCAGACTTTCTTCCACAGCCTTCATGCATCGCCTCTGTATTCTTCGTTTCGGTTTTTGCAAAGTCTTTGTTAGACTGCCGGGAGTTTTTACGGCAACCGTTCCATGGACTCACAAAAGATCAGGATTCTAGCGCATTCCCCCTCGCCGATCGAACGATTGAATCGCCATCGCTGGGCGGCACTCGGCGTCGGCGCGTTCACGCTCCTCGGCATGGTCGCCGCCTTTGCGCTGGCACCGCCGGGAGACGAGGGTCGCGCGCCGCTGCAAACGGTCCTCGAGCAACTCGCGACACCGACTGCCATCCTGGCGCAAGAAGGCGGCAGCGAGGGCAGCAGCTTTCTGCGCGAAGAGCGCATCCTGCGCTCGGATACGCTGGCCAGCCTGACGACTCGACTCGGCATCTCGGATGCGCAGTCGCTCGCCTTCATCCAGCAGAACGCACAGACCGCCGCCATCGCGAGGCAGCTGCGTCCGGGCAAGGTCGTCACCGCCAAGACCGGCGAACACGGTCAATTGCTCGCCCTCTATTTCCCGCTCAACGGCAAGGACGCAAGCCTCGTCGTCGAACGCCGGGGCGAGAGCTTTTCCGCAAGCGAGCGCGCGCTCGATCTCGTGCCGCAGATCAGCGTCAAGTCGGGCGAGATTCGCAGTTCGCTCTTCGCCGCGACCGACGCCGCCGGCATCCCGGATGCCATCGCGAGCCAGCTCGCCGAAATTTTCAGCGGCGACATCGACTTTTACCGCGACCTGCGCAAGGGCGACCGCTTCGCCCTCGTCTATGAAACGCTCAATGATCGCGGCCAACCGGTACGCACAGGCCGCATCCTGAGCGCCGAATTTACCAACAACCAGAAGCTGTACACGGCCTACTGGTTCAAGGCGGAAGAAACCGGCGCTTACTACACGGCCGACGGCAAACCCCTGCGCAAGGCTTTCCTGCGCTCGCCGCTTGAATTCTCGCGCGTCACCTCAGGTTTTTCGATGGCCCGCCTGCATCCCGTCCTGCAAAGCATGCGCGCGCACAAGGGCGTCGATTATGGTGCACCGGTCGGCACCAAGGTGCGCTCGGTCGCCGACGGCGTCGTCCAGTTTGCCGGCACGCAAAGCGGCTACGGGAAGCTCGTCGTGCTCAAGCACCAGGGCGTTTATTCGACCGCCTACGGTCATTTGAACGCCTTTGCGCCCGGCATCCGGCCCGGCGCCCACGTCAGCCAGGGCCAGACGATCGCTTACACCGGTCAGACGGGGCTTGCGACCGGACCGCACCTGCACTATGAATTCCGCGTCAACTCGCAGCAGGTCAACCCGCTCGCCGTCAATCTGCCGACGGCCATACCACTCGTCGCGGCGCAAGTGAGCCGGTTCAAGGCGGCGATCGAAGTGCCGCGGGCGCAACTCGCGCTTGCCAGGCAAGCCACGGGCCTCGCACTCGAATAGATATCCGGAAGATGGCCCGAAACGGGTCAGCCGGCCTGTCGGTTCATGAGCGGTTTGCAAAAAACTGGCCGGATGAAACCGGCCAGCTTCCCGCCAACAGCCCGGCAATCAGGCAGAGAACGAAGATCCGCAACCGCAGGTCGAGGACGCGTTCGGGTTCTTGATCACGAACTGCGAACCCTCGAGGCCTTCGGTGTAATCGATCTCGGCACCGACCAGATACTGATAGCTCATCGGATCGACGAGCAGCGTGACCCCGTTCTTCTGCAGCGAGGTATCGTCCTCGTTGGCCACTTCATCAAAGGTGAAGCCATACTGGAAGCCCGAGCAACCGCCGCCCGTCACGAAAACGCGCAGCTTCAGATCCGGGTTGCCTTCTTCCTCGATCAAATCCCTGACCTTGCTCGCGGCGCTGTCGGTAAAAACAAACGGCAACGGTGTATCCGCAGCTGTATTCATTTTGGTTGTCCTTTAAATACTTGAAGTAAATATTGCGGCCACTCTCAACTGCTCGAAGCCTGCTTCAGTTGCTGGAAGCCAGCTTCAGTTCGACCGTCTTGGCACTGACCTGATGCACGAGGCGCCCCTGAATGACCGCGCCCTGCTGCATCTCGATCTGATGATACTCGACGTCCCCTGTGACACGGGCCGAAGGCAGGAGTTCAAGCGATTCGCTGGCCGAAACCGGGCCGATCACCGTGCCATTGATGACCACGTGGCCGACCGAAATCTCGCCTTCCACGCTGGCCTTTTCGCTGATCACAAGCGTGCCGTCCTGACCGCCTTCGCTTCTGATATTGCCGCGCACTTCGCCATCCACCCGCAGGCCGCCGGAGAAGATCACATTTCCCTCGATCCGCGTCCCGACGCCGATCAGGCTGTCGATGCTGCTTTGCGGCGTGCTGCCTTTTTTCGCACCAAACATGGGAGTTCTCCTCTAGAGCGTTACGGACTGCTTCGCGCGGACCGAGCCATCCTGCAGCAGTCGCGCCTCGACGCTCTTCACCACGTTGCCGGCGGGGACCGAAAAAACCCCTTCCAGACGGTGAAAGCGCTTCACTTCGAAACGAAAGTTCTGAGGATTGGGGTCCGTTTCCGAAGGCAAGGAGATCATAGCATCTTTGCCGCCGCGCTGGACCTTGATCCAAAGCTGCAATGAGCCCTTCAATT
This sequence comes from uncultured Propionivibrio sp., assembly GCA_964485725.1. Classification (GTDB taxonomy): domain Bacteria; phylum Pseudomonadota; class Gammaproteobacteria; order Burkholderiales; family Rhodocyclaceae; genus Propionivibrio. The sequence goes on from CAZALA010000221.1 coordinate 4,364, forward strand.
CCTTCATCTGGCGGCCGCCATTGTGGGTGATGAGCATGCGGTATCGGTACGAGTTCGGGCTGCCTTCGGGCTCGATGCGCAGATGATCGATTTTCACGCTGCCCTCGTCGCCGAGCGCCGACGAGGGCATCAGGCCTTCGAAGAAGGCGAGGTCCTGCTTGAGCGCCGCGTTCTCGAGCTCGAGCGATTTGACCTGTCGCGACAGCTGCCGCTGCGTCGAACGTTCGATCTGCAGGCTGCTTTCGCCCGAACCTGCAAGGCTGCGCAACTTGGTCACTTCGGCGTCGAGTTCCATGACGTAATTGCGCAGCGACTGAATTTCACGGACCGAATCATCGCTGTGCAGGCCGGTGATCTGCCGGCCCGCATCGTAGAGCCACGCTGCCAGCGCGAACGAAATCGAAAGCACGCCAATGATCGCGAGCGCCCGCCAGTACCAGGCGACGTGCGTCTTGATCGCGAGCTTGGGCGCGCTGATGCCGAAGCGCTGGCGCAGCCGCTTCCTCAGGGAAGCACGGGGAGTTGCCATAGTCCGTCGGTCTCGGGCAGCCCGAACATGATGTTCATGTTCTGCACCGCCTGGCCGGCGGCGCCCTTGACGAGGTTGTCGATGACCGAGAGGATGACGAGCGTGTCGCCGCCCTGTGGTCGGTGGATGGCGATGCGGCACAGGTTCGCCGCGCGCACCGAGCGCGTCTCCGGGTGCGAAGGCGAAGGCATGACGTCGACAAAGGCTTCGTCGGCGTAGCGCTTTTCATAGAGCGACTGGAAATCGGCCTCGCCCCTGATCTGCGCGTAAAGCGTCGCGTGAATGCCGCGGATGATCGGCGTCAGGTGCGGGACGAAAGTCAGCCCCACGGCTGACCCGGCGACCTTCGCGAGCCCTTGCCGGATTTCCGGAAGGTGACGATGACCCGGTACGCCGTAGGCCTTGAAATTGTCCGATGCTTCGGAAA
>CAZALA010000222.1:0-3678 GCA_964485725.1 uncultured Propionivibrio sp.
TTGCCTATCCAGTTGGCCTGCATGGTCTTGCTGCGCTCCGGCCAGCCCGGTAGCGTGTCGAGCGCCGAGAGCAGTTCGTCCGCGTACTTGGTGATGGCCAGGTAGTAACCCGGGATCTCGCGCTTCTCGACCAGCGCGCCGGAGCGCCAGCCGCGGCCGTCGATGACCTGCTCGTTGGCCAGCACGGTCTGGTCCACCGGGTCCCAGTTCACGGTCCCGAGGCGCTTGTAGATCAGGCCTTTTTCATAGAGGCGGGTGAACAGCCACTGTTCCCAGCGGTAGTAGTCGGGCTTGCAGGTGGCGAGCTCGCGTTCCCAGTCGATGGCAAAGCCGAGGCGGTTCAACTGCCCCTTCATGTATTCGATGTTGGCGTAGGTCCACTGCGCCGGCGGCACCTTGTTCTGGATCGCCGCGTTCTCGGCCGGCATGCCGAAGGCGTCCCAGCCCATCGGCTGCATGACGTTAAAGCCCAGCATGCGGTGGAAGCGCGAGAGCACGTCGCCGATCGTGTAGTTGCGCACGTGGCCCATGTGCAACTTGCCCGACGGGTAGGGGAACATCGACAGGCAGTAGTACTTCGGCTTGCTCAGGTCCTCGATCGCGCGCGCGGCCTGGGTCTTGTTCCAGTGCGCCTGGGCGGCGATTTCGATCTCTTCGGGCTGGTATTTTTCCTGCATGGCGGCGAGCGGTCAAAAGTGGATTAACCGCGAATTATACGCGGAATGCCGGCACCGGCCGGCGCCACGACAAGGCCCGGCGAGCCTGCCCGTGTTACCATGCTCCGACTCGTTCTTTTGTCATGAAGCCATGCCCGAGACCAAAGCGCTGCCGCCACGCAACAAGGAACGAACGCGCAACCTGATCCTTGCCGCGGCAATCGATGAGTTCGCCGAGAACGGCTTTGCCGGCGCGCGCGTCGAGAGCATCGCGGCGCGCTCGGGTTCGAACAAGCGCATGCTCTACTACTACTTCCAGAGCAAGGAAGACCTCTTCGTCGCGGTCATGGTGGACGCGTACAAGACGATACGCGACGCCGAAGCGACGCTCGATTTACTCGCCTTGAAGCCGATCGAAGCGATAAGCTCGCTGATCAAATTCACCTGGGACTACTACACCAGGCACCCGGAATTCCTGCGCCTGCTCAACACCGAGAACCTCTATCACGCCGACCACATCAAAAAGTCGAAAGAGATCGGGTTCTACAACTCGAAGCTGATCGCAACGCTCGGCGAAATCATGGCGCGCGGCGAGCAGCAAAAGCTTTTTCGCGGCGGCGTCGACCCGCTGCAGCTTTACATCTCGATCGCCGCGCTCTCCTACTTCTACCTCTCGAACAACTCGACGCTCTCGGTCGTCTTCAACTGCGACCTCGTCAGCCCGCAGGCAAGAAAGGCGCGCCTGCGCCATATGACCGAAGTCGTCCTCGGCTACCTGACGAACAGGCCGCAAACCGCCTAGCGCCAGGAGCAGGCGCCGCCGGCCCTAGGCGTCGGGCGGGTAGATCTCGCCGGTGAGGAAGGCGCCCCAGTTCTTCTCGAAGAAGATCTTGCCGGTATCTTCGATGCCGCGCAGCGGCCGGGTGAAGACCTCGATGCCTTTGGCACGATCGTAGCGGACGAGTATCTTCTCCTGGCGCTGCGCCCCGTTTTCCGCGATGAAGCGATAAGCGTCGAGCGCGCCGCCGCGCGAATCGGGCGTCTGGTTGCCGTGCGCAGCGCACAGCATGCGCGCGCCGCGGCTGCCGCCACCGGCCTTGATGTAGGAGTCGAGCGCGGCGAGCACGGCCTCGGCGAGCCAGGCGGTCTGCACGCGCAGCACGCCTTCCGACAGATGCTTGGCGTCGCCGATGTTGACGCCGACCGCGTGAATGCGCTCGTTGAGCTGGCGTGCCGCGGCAAGCGCCGCCGGCACCTCGTCGGCGCGGCAGATGAAACCGGCGCAGTCGCTCATGCGGTTTTGCGTCTCGCTCGCGAGCGCGGCGAGGTCGATTCCCGAGGCGTTGCCGAAGTTGCGCTCAAGCCAGGCGAGCGAACGCTTGAGCGCGGCGTCGAAAGCCGCCGGCGCGCTCTCCTGCGGCGGCTCTCTTTTCAGCCGTGCGTGCAGGTGCGAAGCGCAACGCTGCGCAAAGACCTGGCCGGCGTTGAGCGCCGCGCCGCCCGGCCGCGTGACGCCGTGCGTGCCGGCAATCTCGCCGACGGCGTAACAACCGTTGAGACTGCTGCGAGCGTGGATGTCAACTTCGACGCCGCCGTTCATGTGCTGGTGGTTGACGTTGAAGGCGAGCGGCTCGCGCGTGATGTCGTGCTTGTACTGCTTGTAGAGTTCGATCGCGAGCGGGTTCATGCGCTGCAGGCGCTCGATCGGCGTCGCGAGCAGCGCGCCGTTGTTCTCGAGGTAGGCGCGCACGTCAGCGTCGAGCCGCTCGAGCGAGAACGGCTGGTCGCCCGGCACCGGCAAGGGATTGCGCAGGAAGTCGAGCCAGACCGTGCGACCCTTCTTGGTCTCGTGATAGATCGCCAGGTCGACGAGGCTCGACCCGTAGTTGAGCGTCCGCTGCGCGTGGAAAGGCCACTGGTAGCCCTTGCGAAAAACGTTCGAGACGAGCTCCTGCGTCGTCCGGTAGTAGTCGGCGAGGAAGTTGTATTCCTCGCCCTTCCCGTTCGCCTCGTCGGTCGAGTACACGTAGGGCATCACCTGCACATACGTTCCCGAGAGATTCCACGGAAACTCGGTGCGCCGCGTGCCGATGCCAAATTGCAACTCGGTCAGATTGGAGAGGACGAGGCCGGCTTCGAGCGCGAGGCCGAGCGAGCCAAAGCAGTTTTTCGGATAGACGCTGTCGCGGAAGAGCTCGCCCGGTCCGCCGCTCGCGAGCACGACGTTCGGCGAGAGAATGAGCGAAAGCCCATAATCGTTGGCGTGCTGCGTGCGGTTGAGGACGAGCAGGCCGGCGGTCTTTTCCTTCGCGCCCTCACCGTCCTTGAGCAGCGAAAAACCGGTGCAGTGGTCGAGGAAGGCAATGCCGAGGCGGATCGCTTCCTCGGCGAGGACCTTGACCATCAGGCGTGAAGTGCGCGGGCCGCAGCTCGTCGCGCGGCCGAACTCGTCGTGGTCGGTCTGGTAGCGCAGCACCGCGCCGTAGGCGTCTTCGGGCAGCGGCAGGCCGAGAAATTTCAGGCCCGAGAAAGCGTCGATCGAGCCGACCGCTTCGACGTAGGCGACGTCGGCGTCCATCGCGCCGCCCGAGCCCAGCGCCTGCGCCATTTTCGTGAAGTCGTCGCCGTGGTGCTTGGTGCAGGCCGTGTGCAGCGTCTGCTTGTCGGAGCCCGAGAAGGCCGAAGTTCCCCAGAACAGCTTGCGCGTGACGACGAGGACATCGACGCCCTGGCGCTTGAGTTCAACGGCCGCGCGCAAGCCGGCCGCGCCGCTGCCGAGAACGACCGCCGGCGCGCGATAGACCGGAATCCTGACGCCGCCGACTTCGTGAAACTCGCTCGTCTCAGCGATCTTCACTTCGCGCGGCAAGGGAACGTCGGTCAGCTCGTCGAGCAGGTGCTGCGGAATTTGCGTCGTCATCTTCGCTGTCCAGTAAGGTCGTTAAAACGGCTTAACCTCTTTCAACACAGAGAGCACGGAGACACAGAGAACACAGAGAAAATTCGAAAGAAATTCGCTCTC
>CAZALA010000222.1:3778-5314 GCA_964485725.1 uncultured Propionivibrio sp.
CAGAGAGCACGGAGACACAGAGAACACAGAGAAAATTCGAAAGAAATTCGCTCTCGAGTCTTTTCTCCGTGTTCTCCGTTCTCTCTGTGTTCTCTGTGTTGAAAGCGGTTAGCTTTTTATTCGCTCAAAGGCGCCGGATGTGGAAACCGCCATCGACGTTGAGCACTTCGCCGGTCGAGAAGTTGAGCAGACCCGAGCAGAGCACCGAGACGGCGTTGGCGACGTCTTCGGGCTGGCCCCAGCGCTTGATCGGCGTGAGTCCGCCGGCGATCAGTGCGTCGTATTTGTCCTTGACGACGGCCGTCATGTCGGTGGCGATGACACCGGGGCGGATCTCGTAAACGTTGATACCGTCGTCGGCGAGGCGGTCGGCGAAGAGCAGCGTGACCATGCTGATCGCCGCTTTCGAAATGCAATACTCGGCGCGCATCGTCGAAGAGGTATAGGCGGAGATCGACGAGATGTTGATGATCTTCGGCGAGCGCGTCGCGTCCTTGGCAACTTCCTCGCGCATGATCCTGGCGACCGCCTGCGAGAGGAAGAAAGTCGATTTCAGGTTGATGCCAAGAACGCGGTCGAGACTCTCTTCGGTCGTCTCGAGGATGTCCATGCGCACCTTGGGCGCGACGCCGGCGTTGTTGACGAGAACGTCGATGCGGCCGAAGGTCGCCATCGTGATCGCGATGATCTTGTCGCGCCCCGCGCTCGTCGCGACGTCGGCCTGGACGTAAAGCACCGGGCCGCCGAATTGCTCGACCTTGTTCATGTTGGCGGCGACGCTCGCCGCATCCGAGGTGCCGACGGCGACAATCGCGTAAGCCTCGCTCGCCAGCCTGGCGGCGATCGCGTTGCCGATGCCGCGCGAGGCGCCGGTGACGACCGCTACTTTATTTTGCATCATGTTTCTTCTCCAGGCTGTTCAGACAACACTCATGTGTCGTTCTATGCAGGTGTCGAGCACCTCTTCGCCGGGCTTTTGCCACCACGTGTCGGAGAAAATTTCGACTTCGGCGTACCCGGCCTTACCGGCGTCCGGGCCGGTCTGGCCGTAGCCGGACACCCGCACCAGGATGATGCCCTTGTTGCGTTCGCGCAGCACGTCGTAGCCCAGGTTCCACTTCTCCAGGGTGCCGGGCCGGAAGTTCTCCACGATGATGTCGGAGCGCTCGACGAGATCTAGGAATAGGGCACGGCCAGCTTCCATTCGCAGATTCAGCGTGACCGCTTTCTTGTTGCGCGCGTGCACCGTCCAGAAGAAGTGGTGGCCGTCGAGTTCGGCCTGGCCCCACGTGCGCAGCGGGTCCGGCGCTCCCGGCGGTTCGATCTTGATGACCTCCGCACCCATGTCGCCGAGCAGTCGACCCGCGAACGGCCCGGAGATCAGCGTGCCGACCTCGATCACCCTGATGCCGTCAAGCGGGCCGCTGACACTCATTTCGAGAACTCGTGCCTGTGCAGCCAGTCCGTGCAGATGCCAACGGCCTCGCGCAGCGTGCCGCGCTGGTCTGGCCCGGAGTAGTAGTGGTTGGCACCGGC
>CAZALA010000223.1:0-5298 GCA_964485725.1 uncultured Propionivibrio sp.
CTGCCGGCCCCGACATCCGCCGATGCCAAGCCGGTGCAGTCGCCGGCGCCGACGCCACCTGAAGCGCCCAAGGTCGAAGGCAAGCCCGCTGCCCAGCCGGCGCCCGCCAAGCCCAAGGTCGTCGTCGCGCCGCCGCCCGAAGAACCCGATCTCGTCAGCCAGATCCTCGACAACCCGCTCGCGCTGGCCGGTGGCGGTCTCGTGGCGCTGCTCGCTGGCTACCTCTTCCTGCGCCGCCGCAGGTCGAACGACACCGAACTGCCGCTCGATCTCAACAGCACCTTGTCGACGCCGAGCGTGAGCCTTTCGGGCAATTCGGTTTTCCGCAACACGGGCGGACAGAGCGTCGACACCTCGCATACGCCGGTGCAGACCGATTTCAGCCAGGCGGGTCCGGGCAGCATCGACACCGATGAAGTCGATCCGGTCGCCGAAGCCGACGTCTATATGGCTTACGGCCGCGACGCGCAGGCCGAAGAGATTCTCGTCGAAGCCAAACAGAAGGATCCGAAGCGTTACGCGATCCATCTCAAGCTGCTTGAAATTTACGCCAACCGAAAAGACCTCGCGCAATTCGAGGCGCTCGCGACCGAGCTTTACAGCGAGACCGGCGGCGTGGGTGCCGAGTGGGAAAAAGCGGCGATCATGGGCCTCAAGCTCGATCCTGCCAATCCGCTGTTCAGCGAATACGCGCAGGCTCAGGCGCCCGAAGCCGACGCGGCAGCGGCGCTCGCCGCTGCGCCGGCGGCGATTCGCGATACGGTCGTGCTGCCGGACCACGAATCCGCAGACAACGAGCAAGTGACCAAGGCGCCGGCGGCCGAGGCGTTTGCGGCCCCACCCGTCGCCGAGACGCCGGCAGCTTCGCCGCTCGCGGCCGATCTGACGAGTCTCGATTTCGACCTCGGGATCGACGAGGCAAAAGCATCGCCTGTCGCCATTGACAGCAAGATCGCGAGCAATGAAGCGGTCGGCGAATTGCCTGCGATGGCTGCCCCGGACGCGAGCGAAGCGAAACAAGCGTCAGCAGCGCCGGACGTGCCGGCGACGCCAGGCGACAGCCATACGATCGACTTTGATCTCGGCGATGCCGAGGCGGCGCCCGCTGCGACGCAAAGCGATAAAGAGCACGTGACCACCGCGATTGGCCTCAACTTCGCCTTCCCCGATGCCGATCGCGTTGCCGTGCCCGAGAGCGCGGCGCAGCCGTCGGCGCGGGCAGAGGCTGCCGAAGCTCCCGAGCCGGTTGCGCCCGCCGCGCCGCTCGTCGTGGCGGCTGCAGCCGCCGCCGTCGCCGTGCCGGCCGCAGCGCTTGGCCGCGCAGCGAGCGAAGAGGCCGAGGACGCCAGCGCGTCGGTGACGCTGATCAGCCCGCTCCTTGCCGACACCGGGATTTATCCTGCCCGAACGCAAGCGCTCGTCGCCGAGGCCGAGCCTCGCGCAGCGGCGGACGACGACGGCGTCGAGTTCGATGTCAAGCTCACCGAATCGACAATCCTCGGACCGTCGATGGCCGAACCGTCGAGCTTTGACCTTTCGGCGATCGACCTCGACCTGCAGGCGCCCGAGCTTTCGATTCCCGCCGTCGCGCCGGCGCCGCTTGCCAGCATCACCGAAAGTGGCGAGGACAAGCATCACGTGTCGACCTCGGTCAATCCCGACTTTCTGGCGAGCCAGTCCGAGACCTTGCTCAATCCGGAGATTCCCTCGACTTTCGACGGGATGTCGGAATTTGACATCAGCCTCAACGAAGAAGTCGCGACCAAGCTTGACCTTGCCAAGGCTTACGAGGAAATGGGCGACTTCGAGGGCGCTCGCGAGTTGCTGCAGGAAGTGCTCAAGGACGGCGAAGCGACGCAGCGCGAAAAGGCGCACGCCATTCTTGCCAAGATCGGCGAGTAGCAGGGCAGGCAAGCGAGCCGAGCCAGCCTGGAAACGAAAGTTTTTTCGATCCCGACAAAGCCGTGGCGAGTGCCACGGCTTTGTCGCAATGAATCGCCGTGCGCCCATCCGATCGCTCGCAGCCCCCGACAGCATGAGATCATAGCGTCATGCATCCGACCGTGCGCCTCGTCATCTGGCTGCAGTTCCTGCTCGCCGTGCAATACATGAGCGGCGGCCTGCTTGCCGCCTTTTTCGTGCTGCTGCCGGCGCTCGGCAAGCGCGTCTGGCGCCGTGCCGCGAAGCTCGTCTGGCGCTCGCGCTGGCTCTTGCTCTCGCTGTTTGCGATCTTCGCCTGGGGAATCGCCGGCGAGCCGCTGTGGGACGGCGGGTTCGCGCCGACGCGGGAAGGGCTTGCCGAAGCGCTCACCCACTTGGGCCGCCTGCTCCTCGTGTTGATCGCCGTCGCGACTTTCCTTGAGGCGATGCCGCTGCCCGACCTCGTCAGCGCGCTGCACGCGGCGATGAGACCGCTGCGCTATCTCGGGCTCGACGCCGAGCGCAGCGTCGTTCGCCTGCTCCTCGTGCTGCGCTACGTCGAAGCGCTGCCGCGGCCGCGCGACTGGCGCAGCCTGCTTGACGCGCCGCAAGCTGCCAACGAGGAAGCGATCATGGTCAATGCAGTGCCGCTGCGCGCGGCCGACTACGCGCTGACGCTCGGCGTCGCGGTGCTCCTGCTGGCTTGCATCCTGCGCTGGTCATGAGAATCGCCATCGGCCTCGAGTACGAGGGAACGAGCTTCCAGGGCTGGCAGACGCAGCCCGGGGGAAACACGGTGCAGGACGCCGTCAGCCGCGCGCTCGGCGAAATTGCCGGGGTGCCGGTCGCCGTCACCGCCGCCGGGCGCACCGACGCCGGCGTGCATGCGACGGGCCAGACCGCGCATTTCGACATCTCGGTCAAGCGTCCGCTCACCGCCTGGGTGCGCGGCGTGAACAGCTTCCTGCCGCCGGGCGTCGCGGTGCGCTGGGCGCATCCGGTCGGCGACGATTTTCATGCGCGCTTTTCCGCCCGCGGTCGCGCCTACCGCTACCTTCTGATCAACCGTGGCCAGCGCCCGGGACTGTGGCACGACCGCGCCGGCTGGTATCACCAGCCGCTCGAGGTCGAGCGCATGCAGGCGGCCGCGGCGGTGCTCATCGGCGAGCACGATTTTTCATCGTTTCGCGCCGCCGACTGCCAGGCGAAATCGCCGGTGAAGGAACTGCGTCGGCTCGACGTGCGGCGTTCGGGCCAGATGATCGTTTTCGATCTGGAAGCCGGCGCATTTCTCCACCACATGGTGCGCAATATCGTCGGCAGCCTCGTCCATGTCGGTCGCGGCGAGGGCGACGCCGAGTGGATGCGCAGCCTTCTCGCCGCGCGCCAGCGCAGCCTCGCGCCGCCCACCTTCGCCGCCGCCGGTCTCTATCTTGTCGACGTCTCTTACGATGCCCACTGGGGCCTGCCGACGAACCATGACTCGTTTCTGCCGGGGGGATAAAGTCAAAACCCACCCCAAAGACGCAAAGAATGAAAGAAAGGTTTCGCAAAGGAAATCCTTTGCGTAAGCTTTGCGCCTTTGCGCTTTTGCGGTGGACTTTTGGTGTGCCGGCCCGCCGCAAGGATGCAATGAACAAGAGCAAGGTTTCTCAAAGGATTTCCTTTGCGTAAGCTTTGCGCCTTGGCGCCTTTGCGGTGGATTTTTTGCAGCGATGGAAAACTCCATGGACTCGAAGCGAAGAAATCCGGTCTAAGGGCTACCCTGCAAGGAGGCTTGTGATGCAAAAACCGCGTATCAAGATCTGTGGCCTGACGCGTGCCGGCGACGTGATGGCGGCAGTCGCCGCGGGCGCCGATGCGATCGGCCTTGTCTTCTATGCGCCCAGCCCGCGTGGCGTCGATCTTGCGACCGCCGGCGCGCTTGCGCGCATGGTGCCGCCCTTCGTCAGCGTCGTCGGCCTCTTCGTCAATGCCGACGCCGCCGAAGTCAGGCAGACGCTGGCGGCGGTGCCGCTCAATCTGCTGCAGTTTCACGGCGACGAGGACGAAGCGTATTGCCGGCAGTTCGACCGGCCTTATCTCAAGGCGGTGCGCGTCCAGCCCGGAGTGGATTTGCTACAATACGTCGCTCGCTTCCCGTCGGCACGGGGGATCGTCTTCGATGCCTTTGTCGAAGGCTATGGCGGGGGCGGCAAGGTTTTCGACTGGACGCTGATGCCGTCGCCGGCGCAGCTCGCAATGCCGGTGGTGCTGTCGGGCGGCCTTGACGCTGCCAACGTTGGGGACGCTATCGCACGCGTGCGACCGGCCGCCGTCGATGTCTCGTCGGGGGTCGAAAGCGCCCGCGGCATCAAGGACGCCGAAAAAATGCGCGCGTTCGTCGCCGCGGTGCGCGCGGCAAGCTTGCTGCCGAGCGACTGAAGCTTCAAGCCCGGCAGCCCGATCATCATCGGGGCGGCATGCACCTGCGCCGCCCGCAGCAGGACCTTGGAACAGGAAAGTCGATGCGCAAGAGCTGTGGTGGCCGCACCCGAACCTGCTGGAGGCGCTTTTACGCTGACCATGCCTGAGGCAGACGCTGTGCTCGCACTTCGTCTGTTCGTTCCGTTCTGCCTCAAGGAGAAATCATGGTTGCCCCCCGTTCTGACTCGCCCGCACACGACTTGTCCACTTATGACTTGCCCGATGCCCTCGGCCATTTTGGCCGCTACGGCGGCGTCTTCGTCGCCGAGACGCTGATCCCGGCGCTCGACGAGCTTAAGGAAGCCTACGCCGCGGCGCAGCGCGATCCGCTCTTTGCCGCCGAATTCGCGTATGACTTAAAGCACTACGTCGGCCGCCCGAGCCCGATCTATCACGCCAGGCGCTGGTCGGAAATGCTTGGCGGCGCGCAGATCTATCTGAAGCGCGAGGACTTGAATCACACCGGCGCGCACAAGGTGAACAACTGCATCGGCCAGGCGATGCTGGCGCGGCGCATGGGCAAGAAACGCGTCATCGCCGAGACCGGCGCCGGCCAGCACGGCGTCGCGACGGCGACGGTGGCCGCGCGCTACGGCATGGAATGCGTCGTCTACATGGGCTCGGAAGACATCCGGCGGCAGTCGGCCAACGTCTATCGCATGAAGCTCCTGGGCGCGACGGTGGTGCCGGTCGAGAGCGGTTCGAAGACGCTCAAGGATGCGCTCAATGAAGCGATGCGCGACTGGGTCACCAACATCTCGACGACCTTCTACATCATCGGCACGGTCGCCGGTCCGCATCCGTATCCGATGATGGTGCGCGACTTTCAGGCCGTGATCGGCCAGGAAGCGATCACGCAGATGCTCGAGCACTGCGGACGCCAGCCCGACGCGGTGATCGCCTGCGTCGGCG
>CAZALA010000224.1:0-5282 GCA_964485725.1 uncultured Propionivibrio sp.
TCTCGCACCTGGCCAAGCTGCGCGTCTTCCAGGAGCGCGACTTCGAGGGCATCTTCCGGGCCATGGCCGGCCTGCCGGTGACGATCCGGCTCCTCGACCCGCCGCTCCACGAGTTCCTGCCGAGCCTGATCGAGCTGTCCGAGCGCGTGGCCGTGGCCAAGGCCACCGGCCGCCCGGACCCGGAGGCCACCTCCACCATCGCCCGCGTGCAGCAGCTGCACGAGGTCAACCCGATGCTCGGGACCCGTGGCTGCCGCCTGGGCATCGAGTGGCCCGACGTCTACCGCATGCAGGTGGCCGCGATCATGACCGCGGCGTGCACCGTCAAGAAGGAGACGGGCGCCGCCCCGAAGGTCGAGATCATGATCCCGCTCGTCGGCACCGTGCGCGAATTCGACGCGCAGGCGAAAGTCATTCGCGCCACCGTGGCGGCCGTTTTCGCCGAGCGCAATGCGACGATCGACTACCTGCTCGGCACGATGATCGAAACGCCGCGCGGCGCGCTCGTCGCCGACGCGATCGCCAAGCAGGCCGAGTTCTTCTCTTTCGGCACCAACGATCTGACGCAGATGACGATGGGCTTCTCGCGCGACGACATCGGCAAGTTCCTGCCTTTCTATCTGAAGGAGGGAATGTACGAACACGATCCCTTCCAGTCGATCGACCAGGAAGGCGTCGGGCTGCTCGTCAAGATGGCGGTCGAGAAAGGCCATTCGGCGCGGCCGGGGATCAAGCTCGGCGTTTGCGGGGAACACGGCGGCGATCCGGCTTCGGTCGAGTTCTTCCACACGCTTGGCCTCGATTACGTGAGCTGCTCGCCTTTCCGCGTGCCGATCGCCCGGCTCGCCGCGGCGCAAGCGGCGGTTCGCTGAAAGCTCTGCCGGGAAGCGGCGTGGCCGTTCGCCAGAAAAAGCCCGCCGGCGCGACAGCGCCGGTGGCGCAGGTGCGCACTAAAGTCGCACCGGCCAGCGCGCCGGTGGCCGAAAAGCCCTTGGCCGCGGCGACGCTTGTCGCAGCCGTCACCGATAAAACGCCGCCTGCCGTCGCGCCCGTCCAGGCGCCGGCACGCAAGCGCCTCTCGAAAGCCTTTTCGCGACCGCTCGACAAGAAGTTGCGGCAGCCTGCCGTCGTGCGCGAACGCTACACCCTGCCGGCAAACGAGTACGAAGTGCTCGTCGCCCTCAAGCAGCGGCTCGCCGGCGAAGGCATCAAGGTGAAGAAAAGCGAACTCCTGCGCGCGGGCCTCTTGCTGCTGCCCGGCCTCGACCGGGAAGCGCTGCTCTCGCTGCTCGCGAAAGTGCCGCCTGCGGGGTGAGGCGCCACGGTGCAATGCGGTAAACGGTGCAATACGGTAAACGGTGCAATGCGCTCCGCTATGCACGGACCGGTGCAATACGCTTTCGCTATTGCACCCTATATTCTTTCTTCGAAGAAGGGGCCGCGGCGCGCCTTCCCGGAATCACCGCTTCGACTCATCCTTGGGCGCTTTGTAGCGCTTGAAGACGGTGCGCGCGTCGGCTTCGGCGCGCTCCTGCGTGCGCAGCGCCGCATCGTCGTCGTGAGCGCTGAAAAAACCGTCTTCCTGCGCGCGCATGACCGTGGCGATCGCCCGCTCGTCGGCGAGGGTGTAGATCTCGGTAAGGAGGGTCGTCACTTCGTCGAGGTAGTCTTCGTAAGTCATTGGCGCGCGGTTTTGCCCTGAGCAGTGGGAGGAGGGTGAGGAGTGTGTGGAATTGCCTTCGCCTTTTCGATCAGCGCGGCGAGCTCTTCCTTCTGCGAGGCGTCGAGCCGGTCGATGTTCTTCTTCCAGCGATAGCTTCTGTAGTTGGCGCGGACAAATTCCCACCCGGCCGGGCCATAGGCTTCGACGTCGGCCTTGAGCTTGGGGATCGCCTCGACGACTGAGCGGAACTGCCGCCAGTCGAGGCGCTGCAAATCCTTTTCCATTTGCGCGCTGCTCGCCAACGATGCGAGGCTGGCGTCCTGCCGGGGAGGCGCCGCCAGCGCATTTTCCGCGAGGACGCTCGCGCAGCAGAAGAAAAGCAAGAGGACAGGGATGCGCTTCATCATGACCTCCACCGCCGGGGCAAAATTCTTGGACCCGTCATCGTTCGCCGCGGTTCGCCCTCTTCAGTGCAGCGCGCCATCGCCATGCTGCGCGTGCACCTTGGCATAGGCAGCGAGCAGCCGCTGGTGCAGCCGGCAGCCGTCGAGCGCAAGCCCCGGCGCGGTGAGGCCGAAGAAGCGCTCGTCGCGGTCGAGCAGCGCTTCGGCGGTGGCGAGCGCGGCGTCGCCGTAAAGTTTCGCGAGCGCGTCGCGATACGCCTCGGCATCGCCGCCCTCGCTCGTGTCCCCGAGCTTGAGCAGGGTCTCGACGCAGCGGTAAACGCGGCGGCGCACCGGGTCGATTTGCGCGAAGTGGTCGATCCACTCGCAGCCCTCGCGGGTCGCCTGGCCGTTACCGGTCGCAAGCGCGAGCAGGGCTTTGAGTTCGCCAACGCGCAGGTCCTCCCACAGCGACCCTGAGTCGGGCGCAAGGCCGATCAGCGCGGCGACCGGACGCTCGTCGGCGATCCCTGATTCGTTGAGCGTGTCGAGCAGGCTTGCACACTCGTCATCGTCAAGTTCGGGCAGGAAAAGGATGGCTTCGCGCAAGTCGTTGCCGGCGCTGTTGTTCTCGAACTCGAGGTCGTCGACGGGATAGATTTCCGACATGCCGGGGACGATGATGCGGCAGGCATAGACGCCAAGATGCGTGTATTCGGCAAGATAGATGTCGTGGCCTTCGCGCTGGATCATGTCGATCAGCCAGTTGGCGTCTTCGGAAGTCGTCGTGGAAAAATTCCAGTCGCAAAACTCGAAATCGGCAGCGTCGGCATCGCCGAGGAAATTCCAGCTGACGATGCCGCTTGAATCGACGAAGTGAATTTCAAGGTTCGGCGAGCTGCCGATCTCGTCGAGGTCGAAGCCCGGTTCCGGAAAGCCCGCGAGCGCGTCGAGCGCGCGCCCCTGCAGGAGTTCGGTGAGCGCGCGTTCGAGCGCCACGGCAAAGCGCGGATGCGCGCCGAAGCTCGAGAAGCAGCCGTGGTCCTCGGGGTTGAGCAGGGTGACGTTGATCACCGGAAACTGGCCGCCGAGCGAAGCGTCCTTGACGAGGATGCCAAAGCCGGCCGCGCGCAGCGCGGCGATCCCCGCCTCGATCTTCGGGTAGCGCGAAATCACCGCCTCGGGGACGTCGGGCAGGCAGAGGCCTTCGGCGATGATGCGGAACTTGACGTGGCGCTCGACGATTTCGGAGAGCGCCTGCGCGCGCGCTTCTTCGGCGGTATTGCCCGCCGACATGCCGTTGCTGACGTACAGGTTGCCGATGATGTTGATCGGGAAAAAGACGCGTGAGCCGTCGGCGAGGCAGGTGAAGGGAAGCGCGCAGATGCCGCGTTCGAAGTTGCCCGAGTTGTGTTCGACGAGCATGCGCGCGGAAATTGCCGCATCCGGATTGTAGAAGCGCTGCAGTTCGGGCGTCAGCAGCTGCGCCGGCCACTCGTCGCTCTCGCCGATCGGGAACCAGCGCTCGAGCGGATGGTGCGTGTAAGCGTGCGCGGCGAACTTCTCGCCGAGATAGTAGTGCGACCAGAAGTAGTTGCACGAGAGGCGTTCGAAGAATTCGCCGAGCGCGCTCGCCAGCGCAGCGAGCTTCGAGGCGCCCTTGCCGTTGGTAAAGAGGAGCGGGCAGTCGCGGTCGACGACATGGACCGACCAGGCGCCGTCGACGGGCTTGAGCCACGAACGCTCCTCGACCGTAAAGCCGATGCGCGCGAGCTTGGCCTGCATCGCCGCGATCGACGATTCGAGCGAAGCATCCTTGCCGGCGATAAAGTGTTCTTGTTCGTGAGTCATGGCCAATTTCCGTTTCAGACTGCGCGATGCCGCGGCCGCCCATTATCGTTTGCGCGCGCGCCTTGCGGGAAACTTTGCGTCAGTTCGCAGTCTTCAGCGGCGTCGATCCGTAGCGCGAAGCGATGTAGGAACCGAGCGAAACGAAAACGGTGCCGGCCGCGAGCCAGGGCGTCAGCGGCTCGTCGAGCAGCGGCACGGCGGCGACGCCGGTGACGATGGGGACGAGCGCGAGAAAAGCCGCGGCGCGTTCGGCACCGATCAGCGCGAGCGTCTTGAGGTAGGCGAACATCGCCAGGATCGTCGCAACGATGCCCTGGAAAGCACCCTGTATGACGATCATCGAGAGCGGCGCCGCAGCAATTTCCTTCGGCAGCCAGAGCAGGTAGATCGGCAGATAGACGACGAAGGACATGAAGGCGACCGCGCGCGTCTGCGTCCACGCCGAATAGCCCCAGCGCACCGCGAGGACCGCGTAGAAGGACCAGGAAATCGAGCTCAGGAAGATCAAGAGGTCGCCGAAGGCCGACGTCGCGGACCAGTTCGAGAAATACGGCACCGCCGCGCACGCGATGCCGACCGCGATGCAGGCGATGCCGACGCTGCGGATCGGGCTCGGGCGCGTGCCGGCGAGCAGCCAGACGACGGCGCTGATCAGGAAGGGCTGCATTCCCGAGAGCAGGATGGCGCCGTGCGAGGCTGGCGCGTACTTGAGCCCCTGGTAAGCGAGCGGACAGTAGATCAGGCTGCACAGAAGGGTCAGCTGCCAGAGCCGGCGATCGTGCCACCAGCCCCGCGGCATGCTGCGCACGAAGGGCAGCAGGAGCAGCGAGGCGGTGACGAGGCGTAGCGCGAAAATGTCGTAGGGGGTGAGGACGCTCTTGCCACCGAGTCGCGAGACCAGCGAGAAGCCCGACCACATGACGAGCGTCGCGGCGGCGGCAAGATAACCGTTCAGTAGGTTTTTCGTTGGCGACAACAGTCTGTCCTTATGTGCCTTGGCATGCGTTCAGGCTTTCGGCACTTTCTGGAAAAGACCGCGCAGGGTGCTTTGCAGATCGGCAGGCAGCAGGATCATCTTGGCGTTTGGCGATTCGGCGAGCTTGGTCATGCTCGCGATGTATTTCTCGCCGAGCAGGTAAAGCATCGGCAGCTCGTTCTCGCCGAAAGCGCCGGTGACTTTGGTGATCGCCTGCGACGAGGCGTCGGCGAGCATGATCTGCGCCTCTGCGTCGCGCTTGGCCGACTCGAGGCGGGCTTCGGCGGTCAGAATCATCGACTGCTTTTCGCCTTCGGCGCGGGTCACGGTGGCCTTGCGCTCGCGTTCGGCAGAGGCCTGCATTTCCATCGCCTTCTGCATCGACTCGGACGGCTTGATGTCCTGGATT
>CAZALA010000225.1:0-5217 GCA_964485725.1 uncultured Propionivibrio sp.
TGTCGGTCAGCACGGCGAAGCGGTTGCCTTCCTTGATCAGGCCCATGGCGATGCCGGCGACGTGCGCTTTCAGGGGAACGCCAGCGTCCATCAGCGCCAGCGTCGAGCCGCAGACCGAGGCCATCGAGCTCGAGCCGTTCGACTCGGTGATTTCCGAGACGACGCGCATCGTGTACGAGAAGTCTTCGGGCTTCGGCAGGACCGCGATCATCGCGCGCTTGGCGAGGCGCCCGTGGCCGATTTCGCGGCGCTTGGGCGTGCCGACGCGGCCGCATTCACCGGTCGCGTAAGGCGGGAAGTTATAGTGCAGCATGAAGCGCTCGCGGTATTCGCCGGCGAGCGCGTCGATGATCTGCTCGTCGCGGCCGGTGCCGAGCGTCGCGACGACCAGCGCCTGCGTTTCGCCGCGGGTGAACAGCGCCGAACCGTGCGTGCGCGGCAAGACGCTCGAGCGGATCGCGATCGGGCGCACGGTGCGCGTATCGCGACCGTCGATGCGCGGTTCGCCGGCGAGGATGCGGCCGCGAACGATCTTCGACTCGATGTCGAAGAAGAGATTGCCGACGGCCGCTGCGTCGACGCCGTCTTCGGCGCCGAGGACTTCAACGGCCTTGGCCGAGATTTCCTTGATGCGCTGCGTGCGCGCCTGCTTGTTGGTGATGCGGAAAGCGTCCTGCAGGTCGGCTTCGACGAGCGCGTTGAGCTTGGCGACGAGCGCCTCGTTCTTCGGCGCTGCGGTCCACTCCCACTCGGGCTTGCCGGCTTCCTCGACGAGTTCGTTGATCGCGGTGATCACCGTCTGCATCTGCTCGTGGCCATAGACGACGGCGCCGAGCATGACTTCCTCGGGCAGGATGTCGGCTTCGGATTCGACCATCAGCACCGCCGCTTGCGTGCCGGCGACGACGAGGTTCAACTGGCTCGTCTTGAGTTCGGTCAGGGTCGGGTTGAGCAGGTACTGGCCGTTCGCGTAACCGACGCGGGCAGCGCCGATCGGGCCGTCGAACGGAATGCCGGAAACGGCCATCGCCGCCGAGGCGCCGATCATCGCCGGGATGTCCGGGTCGACTTCGGGATTGAGCGAGACGACCATCGCAACGACCTGGACTTCGTTATAGAAGCCTTCCGGGAAGAGCGGGCGCAGCGGCCGGTCGATCAGGCGCGAGGTCAGCGTTTCCTTTTCGGAAGGACGGCCTTCGCGCTTGAAGAAACCACCCGGGATGCGGCCGGCGGCGTAGGTCTTTTCGATGTAATCGACGGTGAGCGGGAAGAAGTCCTGGCCGGGTTTCACCGACTTGTTGCCGACGACCGAAACGAGGACGACCGTGTCGTCCATGCTGACCATGATCACGGCGCCGGCCTGGCGTCCGATTTCACCGGTCTCGAGGGTGACCTGATGGGCACCGTATGTGAACGTTTTTTTGGCGATTGTAAACATTTTGACCTTTCTCAATAATTCAACGCGCGCACCCACGACACCGGTACGCAATGCGACACAGGATACAAAAACGCAACAGCGGCGCAGTCCGCATGGGACTGGCCGCTGTCATCGATGGAAAACGTCTGCAAGCTTAACCGCATCGCGGCCGATGCAGGCTTACTTGCGCAAGCCGAGACGGGAAATCAGCGAACGATAGGAATCGACGTCGGTGCTCTTCAGGTAGTCGAGGAGTTTGCGACGGCGGCTCACCATGCGCAGCAGGCCGCGACGCGAATGGTGGTCCTTGACGTGTTCTTTGAAGTGACCGGTGAGGTCGTTGATACGGGCGGTGAGCAGCGCGACCTGGACTTCGGAAGAACCCGAGTCCCCGGCGGCGCGCTGATAATCGGCCATGATCTGCGCTTTTTGCGCAACGGTAATCGCCATTTCAAACTCTCTTTCATAAAAAGCGCCGCCCCAGTTTGATAGAGCCAGCGCCAGGTTAATAAGATCTCACCGCTTGGCGAAGCGAGGCGCGGATTATAGCCGGTTCAGAGCGCGAGCGCCAGAGCGAAAGCAGGGCCGCGCCAGGCGCTGCATGCCGATGGCGAAAGCCCGCCTGATCGAAGCGCAAAAGCGGCTGACCGGAGTTTTGGATCGATACAACGACAGAAACCCACTATAATCACCGATGCTTGAAGCCCCGCCTCATCCGGGGCGCGCTCGGCAAAGAAGCCGATCGCGAGCGACAGGACACCGCCGCAGCCGCGGAAAAACGGCCGACAGGGGAAGCGAATTAGATCGATATTAGTGGACAGGATGAAACTGTGACTACCTTGCTCGACGTCGCTAGAGTTGCCGGCGTCTCACGCGCCACGGTGTCGCTGGTCTGCCGGAGCAGTCCGCTCGTCGCCGACAAGACCCGGCGCAAGGTTGAGCGGGCGATGGCCGAAGTCGGCTATGTGTACAACCGGAGCGCCGCCAATCTGCGTTCGTCGCTTGCCAATACCGTCGTCCTGATCATTCCCGAAATCGCCAATCCGATCTATTCCGACCTGCTGTTCGGCCTTGAAGAAGTTCTGACGCCGCTCGGCATCACCGTCTTCATCGCCGATACGGTCGAATCGCTCGAACGCCAGTCGCAAATCCTCCTGCGCATGCTCGAAATGCGCGTCGACGGACTGATCATCAGCGCCGTCGCCGGTACCTCGCCGGAAACGCTCGACACCTATGTGCGCATGGGAATCCCGGTCGTCCAGGTGATGCGCAGCATCGAGGGCGCGCAGTTCGATTTTGCCGGCACCAACAATCGCCTGGGGACGCGGCAGGCGACCGAACATCTGCTGGCGCTCGGCCATCGCCGGCTGGGCTTCATTGGCAGCGCCATCTCGCCGTCGGTCAATCAGCAGCGCTACCTCGGTTTCCGCG
This sequence comes from uncultured Propionivibrio sp., assembly GCA_964485725.1. Classification (GTDB taxonomy): domain Bacteria; phylum Pseudomonadota; class Gammaproteobacteria; order Burkholderiales; family Rhodocyclaceae; genus Propionivibrio. The sequence continues at coordinate 2,849 of CAZALA010000225.1, forward strand.
AAGCCGTCACCGCGAACGGCCTCGACGCCGATGCGATGCCGATCATTCTCTCCGAGCACAGCTTCAACGCCGGCGCCGTGGCGGCCAAGACGCTGCTCGCCCAGCCCTCGCCTCCCAGCGGGCTGATCTGCTTCAACGACCCGATCGCCTTTGGCGCAACGCTGGGCCTCTACGAACTGGGGCTGGCGCCAGGCCCGGACGTCTCGGTCGTCGGCTTTGACGATATTCAGGCGTCAAGAAACTGGCGACCGCCACTGACGACGATGTCGATCGAAGCGCAATTGATCGGCAAGCACGCGGCAATACTGCTCGCCGAAAGAATGAAGAACAAGGCGATACCGGTGTGCAGCATGGTTTCGGAGGCGGTGCTGAAGAAGCGCGCGACGAGCGCGCCGGCCAAAGTCAGCGCCTGAGCCGCAAAGTCGCTGGGGCCGCTCCCTGGCGCAGCGCGCGCAGTCTTGCGCGGGAATTCATGCGCAGACCAGCCGGCACGGCTTGAGCTGACCGGTCGCGTCGGCTTCACCGACGCCGAGCAGGCGCTCGCCGGCGTAGACCCGACACTTGCCCGGCAGCGCGGCAACGGCGACCGGATTTCCGTGGCTGAAGCGCAAGCTCGCCGCCTCATCCAGAACGACCTTCGGCAGGCTCTGCAGCAGCGCGTCGGGCGGCAGCAGCTGCGCGGCACGCTCGGGCGCGGAAAGCGCGGCTAGCGTCTCGAGCGAGAGCGCCTGCGCGAGCTCAAGCGGGCCAACTGCGGTCCGCCGCAAGGCCGTGAGGTGCGCGCCGCAGCCGAGCCGACCGCCGAGGTCTTCGGCAAGCGTGCGGATATAGGTGCCCTTGCTGCAGCGGACGCGCAGGCGGCAACTCGGCAAGCTGAAGTCGATGAGATCGAGCGCGTGAATGGTGACGAGGCGCGCTTCGCGCTCGACGCTGATCCCTTGCCGGGCGAGCTCATAAAGCGGCCTGCCCTCGCGCTTCAAGGCCGAATACATCGGCGGGATCTGACGGATCGTGCCGACGAACTCGCGCAGCGCGGCTTCGAGTTCAAGCGCGCCGAAAACCGGCTCGCGGCGCTCGAGGATGCTGCCATCGGCGTCGCCGGTGTCGGTCGTGACCCCGAAAAGGAGTTGCGCTTCGTAGGTCTTGTCGGCTTCGAGGAGGTCGGCCGAGAACTTCGTCGCTTCGCCGAAGCAGAGCGGCAAGAGGCCGGTGGCCATCGGGTCGAGCGTGCCGGTGTGCCCGGCCTTCGCCGCCGAGAACAGCCGGCGCGCGCCTTGCAGCGCGTAGTTGGAAGTCATCCCGCCGCTCTTGTCGAGCAGCAGCACGCCATCGACGCGCTGCCATTTCTTTTTTGGCGCCGTTTGCTGCCTCAGCGCGTGCAGCGTCAAGACTCTTCTTCGGGCGGTGTGTCGGGCGGCGTCGCCTGCGAAATCGCGACCGCCGTCTGGATCAGCTTCGAGAGGTCGGCGCCGCGTTCGAGCGACTCGTCGAAAACAAAATGCAACTGCGGCGTCGTGTGGATGCTGATGCGCTTGCCGAGTTCGCGGCGCAGGAAACCGGAGGCCTGCTGCAGGCCCTCGAGCACCGAGGCTGCCGCTTCGCTGCCGGCGAGCGTGCTGAAAAAGACTTTCGCGTGCGCGTAATCGGCGGTCACTTCGACCGCCGTGATGCTGATCATGCCGACGCGCGGGTCTTTCAACTCGCTGCGCAAGAGTTCAGCGAGTTCGCGCCGGATCTGCTCGGCGACCCGGTCCTTGCGCGAGAAGCTCTTGTTCGGCATGGCCTAGAGCGTACGCGCGACTTCGGTGACGTCGAAGACTTCGAGCTGGTCGCCTTCTTCGTAAGCGTTGTAGTTCTTGAGCGAAAGCCCGCACTCGAAACCGGCGCGAACTTCCTTGACGTCGTCCTTGAAGCGCTTGAGCGACTCGAACTCGCCTTCCCAGATGACGATGTTGTTACGCAAGAGACGCGCGCGCGAAGTGCGCTTGACGAGGCCTTCGAGCACGTAGCAGCCGGCGATCGTTCCGATCTTGGTGGCGCGGAAGACCTGGCGGATCTCGACGAGGCCGGTCACGTCCTCGCGCTTCTCGGGCGAGAGCATGCCGGAGAGCGCGGCTCGCACGACGTCGACCGCGTCGTAAATGATGTTGTAGTAGCGGATGTCGACGCCGACGCTTTCGGCCGCCTTGCGCGCACCGGCGTCGGCACGCGTGTTGAAGCCGATGATGACGGCCTTCGACGCCTGCGCGAGGTGCACGTCGGACTCGCTGATCGCGCCCACCGCGGCATGGATGACGTTGACCTTGACTTCGTCGGTCGAGAGCTTCTGCAGCGCCTGCACGAGCGCTTCCTGCGAGCCCTGCACGTCG
>CAZALA010000226.1:0-5198 GCA_964485725.1 uncultured Propionivibrio sp.
TCACTCGCTTCCTCGCTCAGCGACTGGCGGTCGAGCAGGCGCAGCACGGCGTCCTCGCCGAAGATGTTCGGCATGATCGAGACGCGAAAGTCGATCTCGCGCTCATTGACGCGGACCTTGAAGCGGCCGTCCTGCGGGATGCGCCGCTCGGCGATGTCGAGCTCGGCCATCACCTTGATGCGCGAGACGACCTGCTCGGCCATGTCGCGGCCCTGGACCTGGGCGACCGCGACGAGCGCGCCGTCGATGCGGTAACGGACGAACAGGCAGCCGGCGTCGCACTCGAGGTGGATGTCGCTGGCCTTGAGCTTGAGCGCGTCGTAGATCGTCGAGTTGACGAGCTTGACGACGCTGCTCTCGTCCTCGCCAATCGACGCCAGCGTAATCACCGCGGCGGTGTCGGCGTCGCCGCCGGCGAGCGGGTCGGCGGCAAAACCGTCCATCGCGCGCAGCAGGCGTTCCTGCTCGGCGAAATAGGCCGCCAGCGCGTCCGGGTGGACGAGCGCGATGCGCGGTGTCGTGCCGCCCGCCGCGCAGCGCCGCAAGGCCCAATCCTCGGCGGCGCCGTCGAAGGGGTCGGCGAGGACGAGCCAGGCGCCGCCGTCGGCGTCGCGGCCGCTGACGACGCCGTGCGCGACGCACTCGGGGTAGGCGATCCGCTCGAAATCCGGGCGCAGCGCGTGCAATTGCCCGGGCGTCAGCACCGCGTAAGAGAAGCTCTCGCCGAGCGCGGCCATCAGCATTTCGGCCGAGCAGCCGACGACCTGCTGCACGGCGAGGATCACCGGCAGATCGGCGTCGGCCGAGAGCCGGCGCGCCTGTTCGAGCGTCTCGCGACTGAGCACGGCCGGCGGCGTCGCGGCAAGGCCAAGCGCCGCGCTCACTGCAGGCTCCCGGCAAGCTCGAAGATCGGCAGATACATGAGCACGACGACGCCGCCGACGACGACGCCGATCACCGTCATTAGCACCGGCTCGAGCAGGCGCGAGGCCCAATCGACCCAGCGCGCGAAGTTCTCGTCGGCAAAGCGCGCGCTGCGCTCGAGCATTTCGGCCATCTGCCCCGAGCGTTCGCCGACCTTGATCAGCGATTCGGCGACCGGGCTCGCCAGGCCGGCGGCGAGCAGCGCCGTAGACAAATTCTGGCCGCGCTCGATGGCGTGCCGGCACTGCGTCAGCCGCGTCTGCTGCGCCGGGCTGAGCAGGCCGCCGACGAGGGTCAGCGCGCGCGAGAGCGCAAGACCCGAGGCGAGCAGCAGGCTGAGCGCCCGGTAGAAGCGCGCCAGCCGGAATTCCTCGGCGCGCTCACTGAGCCCGGGCAGGCGCAGGACCTGGCCGAGCAGCCAGGCGCGCCCGCGCGGCCGGCTGAGGGCCCAGGCGAGCGAAGTCAGGAGCGCAACGAAGAGCGCCAGCGCGATCACGCCATGGCCGTAGATCAGCTTGCCGAAGTCGAGCAGCAGCATCGACAGCCACGGCAGCGCGCGCCCCGACGACTCATAGACGAGGGCGAATTTGGGCACGACGTAGCCGAGCAGGAAAAAGGTCACGAAGGCGCCGACGAGAAGCAGCATCGCCGGATAAATCGCCGCCGCGACGAGCTTCTTGCGGATCGTCTCGAATTGCGTCTGGTAGGCGATGTAGCGGCGCATCGCCTGCGCCAGGTCGCCGGTCCGCTCGGCGGCGCGCACCGTCGCAATATAGACGTCGGCAAAATGCCGCGGCTGCGCGGCGAGGACGTCGGAAAAATTGCGCCCTTCGGCGAGCCCCTGCAGCACGGCCGCCAGCACGGCGCGCGCGAGTATCTCGCGCTCCTTGGCGTAAAGCGTGCTCAGCGCTTCGTTGAGGTTGAGCCCGGCGTCGATCAGGGCGAGCAGCTCCTGGCTGAACAGCAGGAGCGGAAAGCGCCCCGCCGCGCCGCCCTTCGCGGGCGCGGCGGAAGCGACGCCCGCCGCGACCTCGATGGCCAGCACGCGCAGCCCGCGCGAACTCGCACGACGCACGGCTTCGGCTTCGGAAATGGCGCCGAAGTCTAGCGTTCGTGGCCGGCCGTCGGCGCCTTCGACGCGCAGCCTGAGGCCGCCCGTCGCCCCGCGCGCGTCCGTCCCGTCGCTACTTGCCATCGTCCTGCTGCGCTGTAATCGAGGGGTTGTCGAAGCTAACGATACGAGACATCGGCCGCATCGCCCTCGCCGCCGGCCTGCCCGTCCTTGGCGTAGGAGACGAGGTCGAAGTCGCCGTCCTGACCGGGCGAGCGATAGACGTAGGCCCGCCCCCAGGGATCGGCCGGCACCGTTTTCTGCAGATAGGGGCCGTTCCACTTCGGCTCGTCGCCGGGGCGCGTCAGCAAGGCGGCGAGGCCGGGCTCGCTCGGCGGGTAATGCCCGGTATCGAGGCGGTAGGCGTCGAGCGCCTTGGCCAGGCCCTCGATCTGGGCCTTGGCCGTCGTGCGTTCGGACTTGCCAAGCTGCGAGAAGTAACGCGGCCCGACGTAGGCGGCGAGCAGCCCGATGATGACGACGACGACGAGGAGCTCGAGGAGGGTGAATCCGCCTGGCTGCGCCGGCCTTGCAAAAGGAGACGCACACATGGCGCCCGCGTCCCCCTTCCTGCTGCTGTTCATTGCTGTAAACCCCACTTCTGGTGCGAAATTTCAACGACGGCCCGCTTGATGCGGCCGCCCATTGTGCATGCGAAGGGCAAGCGCCGCCCTCCCCTTTCGTCGGTCCGACAAGTGGCAGAGCGGCAGATCCCGGTCAAACCCGCCCGGATGGCTGCCGCGCGGGGCCATCGCACGAGCGGGCCACGAGCGCCTGAAGGCAGGCAAGACGATTCGCCTGCGGCGCACTAAAGACGCGGGTTTCGCGCTTTTTGCCGACACGAACGCCGAAGTTGCCGAATCGACTTGCCCCAAACAGGCCGTCGAAAACACGCCAAATATGCCGTGCGCATTGCGCACAAAATGCCATCTGCCGTCCCGAAAGCCACGCCCGGCGTGGCTTGCAACGATTCGACCTTGCTGTTTAAACTGGTGACAAAGAAAAAACAATCGAGAAAGGAGGGCACTCTGCTGAAGCACGCTCAGGCGTGCACCCATGGCTCTGCGCCGCCGCTCCTTCGTCACGACCTGAAGAACGATACGCCCACTCAAGGAGCCACATATGAATCGACATCACCGCATCACGGCGCGCCTCGCGCCCATCCCGCTTCTGCGCCACACCGCCATTGCGGCGGCGCTCATGGCAGTGACGCTGACGAGTAGCGCCGCGCCGCCGGTCATCACCCCGACCGAAGCGCCGACGGCAAGAAAGGGCGAACTCAAGTCGGCGCCGGGGCGCCTGCTCGTCGAACCGCGCGCCGGACTGTCCGAGGCCGAATTCGAGAAGATCCTGAAACCGCATGGCGGCCGCAAGGCCGGTCGCATCAGCGGCACCAACGTGCATATCATCGAGCTGCCGCCGAACGCCTCGGAGAAAGCGGTCGCCGCCCTGCTCGCGCGCAACCCGCACCTCAAGTTCGCCGAACCCGACTATCAGCTGCCTTCGCAGCTGCAGGTCAACGACGAGTACTTCGGCTACGCCTGGCACCTGCCGCACATCCAGGCGCCCGCTGCCTGGGATACGAGCACCGGCAGCAACGTCACGATCGCCATCCTCGACTCGGGCGTCAATGTCGGCCACCCCGACCTTGCCGGCAAGATCATCCCGGGCTGGAACTTCTACGATAACAACGCCGATACCAGCGACGTCTATGGCCACGGCACGCTCGTCGCCGGCGCCGCCGCAGCGAGCAGCAACAACGTGATCGGCGTCGCCTCGGTCGCCGGCGGCGCGCGCATCATGCCGATGCGCGTCACCGACACCGCCGGCATGGGCTACATCAGCAAGATGGCGCAGGCGATCACCTGGGCCGCCGACCGCGGCGCCCGCGTCGCCAACTTGAGCTTCGAAGCCGCCGGCGCCTTTTCGACGGTGCAAAGCGCCGCCCAGTACATGAAGAACAAGGGCGGCCTCGTCGTCACCGCCGCCGGCAACCTCGGCACGCAGGAGGTCCATGCCGCCAGCGACGCGACAATCGTCGTTTCGGCGACCGACGGCAATGATGCGCGCACGTCCTGGTCGAGCTACGGCGCTTTCATCGACATCGCGGCGCCCGGCCTTGGCATCTGGACGACGCACTCGGGCGGCGGCTATAGCGCCGCTTCGGGCACCTCGTTCTCGTCGCCGGTCACCGCCGGCGTCGCCGCACTCGTCATGGCCGCCAACCCGGCGCTCTCGGCAAGCTCGGTCGAACAGCTGCTCTTCTCGACCGCCGTCGATGTCGGCGCCGCCGGCTTCGACGTCGAATTCGGCCGCGGCCGCGTCAATGCTGCCGCCGCTGTCCTCGCGGCCGCGACTGCCGTCGCCCGCGACACGACTGCACCTTCGGTGTCGATTGCTTCGCCGGCCTCCGGCAGCGTCGTCAAGGGCCTCGTGCCGATCGACGTCTCGGCAAGCGACGACGTCGGCGTCAGCCGCGTCGAGCTGCTCGTCAACGGCTCGCCGCTCGGCACCGACGTCTCTTCGCCTTACGGCTTCAGCTGGGACAGCACGCAGGTCGCCGACGGCAGCGTGAACCTCGTCGCCTACGCCTACGACGCGGCGGGCAATTACGCTTCGCGCACGCAGACGGTCAAGGTCACGAACAGCGCCGACCTGATCGCCCCGGCCGTGACCATCGGCAGGCCGCTCGCCAATTCGACGGTCAGCGGCAACGTCAGCATCCAGGCCAGCGGCAGCGACAATATCGCGGTCACGTCGATGAAGCTCTTCATCGACGGCGCGTTGAAGGCGACGGCGAGCTCCGGCAGCCTGTCCTCGACCTGGAACGCCAAGAAAGCGGCCCGAGGCGCGCATGCCATTCGTGTCGAGGCGAGCGACGCCGCGGGCAACGTGGCCGCACAGGAGATCCAGGTCTACCGCTAAGCGACAGCAGCAAATGAAAACGGGTCCCCGGAAAACCGGGGACCCGCATCAATTGAGCTGGAGGCGCGAGCCGGAGTCGAACCGACCTACACGGATTTGCAATCCGGTGCATAACCGCTTTGCTATCGCGCCGCGCCTTAACTTTACTGCTTTACTACTGAGAAGCCAAAGCTCCTCTTGAAAACTGGAGCGGGAGAAGAGTCTCGAACTCTCGACCTATACCTTGGCAAGGTATCGC
>CAZALA010000227.1:0-5194 GCA_964485725.1 uncultured Propionivibrio sp.
GAAGTCAAAGGCAACGGCAGGCTGCGGCGAACGACGATCAACGGCGTCACGCCGGACATGATTCGCGTCTATAGCATCAAGGTGAAGAGCGGACAGTTCCTGCCGCCCGACGAATCGGAAAGCGCGCGCGCTTTCGTCGTCCTCGGCGCCAAGTTGAAAAGCGAGCTCTTCGGCAGCGAGAATGCGCTCGGCACGCGCCTTTCGATCGGCAACCTGCAGTTTCGCGTCATCGGCGTGCTCGAGGCGAAAGGGCAGTTCCTCGGCATCGACCTCGACGACGCCGCCTACATTCCCACCGCGCGCGCGCTCGAGCTTTACAACCGCGACGGCATGATGAAGATCGACCTCTCCTACGCCGAAGGCGTGCCGGCGAAGACGGTCAGCGACTCGATCATCGCCACGCTCAAGGCGCGGCACGGCCGCGAGGACTTCACGATCACGACGCAGGAAGACATGCTGCGCACGCTCTCCAACATCCTGAACATTTTGACGCTGGCGGTCGGCGCGCTCGGCGGCATCTCACTGCTCGTCGGCGGCGTCGGCATCGTCACCATCATGACCATCGCGGTCAGCGAACGCACGAGCGAGATCGGCCTCCTCGTCGCCCTCGGCGCGCCGCGCACGACGATCCTCGGGCTCTTTCTGGGCGAGGCGGTCGCACTCTCGGCGCTCGGCGGCATCGCGGGACTCGTCCTTGGCTTCGGCCTCGCGCAGCTCATTCACTTGCTCGTGCCGGCACTGCCGGTGCAGACGCCGGTGAGCTTTGTCGCTCTGGCCGAAGTGCTGGCGATCGCGATCGGCCTCATCGCCGGCGTGCTGCCGGCGCGCCGGGCGGCGCAGCTCGACCCGGTCGAAGCGCTGCGCGCCGAATGACACGAACGACCATCAAAAGGGGGAAGCATGATCAACGACAGTTTTGAAATCCTCGACCAGCGCTTTGCGCGCCTCGCCATCTCGACCGCCCGCCTCGAGCAGCTCTACACCGGCTGTCGCTGGGCCGAGGGGCCGGCGTATCTTGCCGCGGGCAAGTATCTCGTCTGGTCCGACATTCCCAACAACCGCGTCATGCGCTGGGACGAGACCGACGGCTCGGTCTCGGTCTTCCAGTCGCCGGCTTTCCACGCCAACGGCCACAGCGTCGACCGCGAAGGCCGCCTCGTCGCCTGCGAGCACAGCGGGCGCTGCGTCTCGCGCATCGAACACGACGGCAGTCGCAGCATCCTCGCCGCGGGCGGTGCCGGCTGGCGGCTCAATTCGCCGAACGATGTCGTCGTGAAATCCGACGGCAGCGTCTGGTTTACCGATCCCACCTACGGCATCGACTCGGACTACGAAGGCTACACCGCGCCGAGCGAAACCGCCGGCAGCCACCTCTGGCGCATCGACGCGCAAAGCGGCGAACTCACGAAAGTTTCGAGCGACTTCGTGCAGCCGAATGGCCTGGCCTTTTCGCCCGACGAGCGCCTGCTCTACGTCGCCGACACCGGCGCCAGCCACGTCGAAGACGGGCCGCGCCATCTCCGGCGCTTCAGCGTCGGCGGCGACGGCAGGACGCTTGCCGGCGGCGAAGTTTTCGCACAGTGTCCGGCCGGATTCTTCGATGGCTTGCGCCTCGACACGCAAGGCAACGTCTGGGCGGGTGCTGCCGATGGCGTTTATTGCTACGCGCCCGACGGCACGCTGATCGGCAGAATCAGGGTGCCGGAAGTCGTCGGCAACGTCTGCTTCGGCGGCCCGATGAGAAATCGCCTTTTCGTCTGCGCGACGACTTCGCTCTATTCGATCTACGTAAAGGCGACCGGCGCGACCTGGCCGCGCCTCGCCTGAGCGGCGGGCTTCAGGTGCTGTCGCGGACGATCAGTTCGAAGCCGGTATTGACGATCTTCTCGGCGACTTCCTTGCCGGCGAGGCGCTGGCAAATCATTTCGCCGGCACGCTCGCCGATCTCGTAGCGCGGCACGCGCAGGGAAGTGAGCGTCGGCACGATCTCGCGCGCGATCTCGAGGTCGTCGTAACCTGCGATCGCCACGTCTCCCGGGATCGCGAGCCCGCGGCGCTGGCATTCGAAGTGCGCGCCGACGGCAAGCACGTCGGTGTAGCAGAAGACCGCGCGCACGCGCGGCGAGCGTGAAAGCAGCGTCGCCATCGCCTGCGCACCGGTGGCAAGATCGATCGCCGTCTCGATGCAAAGCGCCGGATCGAGCGTGCGACCGGCGCCGAGCAGCGCCGCGTCGAAGCCGCGCCGGCGATCGCGGGCGCGGTCGTTGTCGCCGATTGGCGCGCTGATGTAGCCGATCGGGTCGTAACCGCGCTCGATCAGGTGGCGAGTCGCTTCGTAGGCGGCGGCGATGTTCGAGTGGCCGACGGCCATGTCGATCGGGTTCTCGCCGAGGTTCACGCCTTCGACGACCGGAATGCCCGAAGCCAGCAGCAGCCGGCGCGATTCCGGCGAGCGCACGGCACCCGAGAGATAGATCGCGTCGACCCGGCGCGAGAGAAATGCGCGGATCATTTCCTCCTCTTCGCTGGCGCGAAAGTCGGTGACGCCGAGGACGACGTGCAGCCCGTCCTTGGCAAGCGCGTTGGTGAGGCCATGGACGATTTCGGCGATCAGCGAATTGGTGAGCACCGGAATGATCACCGCGACGAGGCCCGAGCGGCGGGAAGCGAGCCCGCGCGCCATCAGGTCGGGCGTGTAGCCGGTCTCGCGCAGCACGCGCTGGACGCGGCGCAGCGTCGCCGGCGCCACCTTGGCGGGGTCGCGCAGCGCGCGTGCCACCGTCATCGTCGACACCCCGGCGCCGCGCGCGACGTCGGTCAGGCGCGGGCGGCTGGTGCCGCCGCTGCTACTGCCGCTGGCAGGTTGGGACGATTTGTTCTTGGCCATGACGTGAGGATCGCGACAGTGACAAAAGCATCGGGAAGGCGCTGCCGATGCGCGATGAGACGCGCCCCTTGCAGAGGACGAAGCCGAATGTTAGCGCAAACAAGCCACTCTCCGCCAATCGAGATTGTCGCGACCCCTTTGCGGCAGACACTGCAAACGCCGAGAAATAGCGAAACGTTGATTTGTTGCAATGTACGCGCTAACATGCTCGGGCAATGATTGATCGGGGGGGCGCGCTACGACCTGAACAACCGGCCGACGCACTCTCCGTCGCACGCTGCTTCCCACGGGGGAACACCCCGGCGAATCGACCCAAAGGAGAGAGACATGTCCGCTCCCGCATCGAAAGTGCTGCGCGCCACCCTCATCGCCGCCTGCGTCTTCGGCGCTGCGCAGGCAGCCGCGCAAATGGTCATCAAGATCGCGCACACCAACAACCAGCAACCGACGACCAACGCCGCCTCGGCGATGACGGTTGCTTTCAAGGCGACGCTCGAAGCCGACACGCGCGGCGCCATCACCGTCAACATCTTTCCGGCGGGCCAGCTTGGCAAGGAACGCGAGCTCATGGAAGCCGTCAAGCTCGGGACGATCCAGACGATGATCATTTCGGAAGGGACGACGGTCAATTTCTACCAGCCTTTCGAAGCGCTCGGCATCCCCTACCTCTTCCCCAGCCTCGAAGCGGCGTGGAAAGTCTATGACGGCCCGTTCGGGCAGATGCTCTACGAGGAGTTCCGCAAGGCCAACGGCGTTCGCATCCTCGCTTCGGCGCCGCCCGGCGGCTTCCGCAACTTCGCGACGAACAAGGTGATCAAGAACGTCGCCGACTTGAAGGGCTTGCGCATCCGCACGATGGAGCACCCGATCCATCAGGCGATGGTCTCTTCGCTCGGCGCTTCGCCGACGCCGGTCGCTTTCGGCGAAGTCTATTCGGCGATGAAGTCGGGCGTCGTCGATGGCCTCGAGCTGCCCTACACGCAGATTCTCAACATGAAGCTCAACGAGGTCGTCAAATACGTCATCGCCGACGCCCACCTCTTCAACCAGGAAATGCTCTTCGTCAACGACAAGTGGTTCAGCTCGCTATCGGCCGAACATCAGAAGGCAGTGCTGCACGCGGCGCGCGACGCGCAGGCCGCGGGCCGCGGCGTCGCCCTCGTCTCCGACGCGATCGGCCCGGCAATGCTGCGCGACGCCGGCGTCACGGTCTATTACCCGACCGAGAAGGAGCGCGAGCTCTTCAAGCAGAGCACGCAGCCGCAGGTCGTCGAGATCCTCAAGAAGCGCATCGATCCCAAGTACGTGACGGCGGTGCTCGCCGCAGCGGCCGAAGCGTCCAAGTAAGCCGCGGCGATGCGCCGGCTCCTGCTCGTCAGCGCCCGCGCGGCAGAGGTCGCCGTCGACCTGCTGTCGCGGGCCGCGGTGGTCGCGATGACGATCCTCGTCCTCGTCCAGATCGTCCTGCGCTACATCCTCAACCAGCCTTTCCCCTGGGTCGAGGAAATGACGGTGTTCCTGATGATCTGGATGGGCTTCATGGGCGCCGCGGTCGCCGTTCGCCGCGGCGGCCACATCGCGATGACGATCCTCGTCGACCGGCTGCCGCCGCGCGCGGCGCGCTTTCTCTTCTACGTCTCGACGCTCGCGATCGTCGTCTTTGCCGCCGTCGTCGCCTGGCAAGGCGTGCAGCTCGCGCTCGCGGTCGGCAACCAGCGCTCGGCCGCGCTCGGGCTGCCGATGCGCATCCCCTACCTGATCGTTCCGCTCGGCGCGCTCCTCGTCATCCTGCAAGCCTGCGCCAACGCCATCGATCCGCCGCGAGCTGCCGGCGTCGACATCCTCTAAAGCGCGCAAATGAGCCTCCTTCTCCTTGGCGTCTTCGTCGTCTTCCTGCTGATCGGAACACCAATCGCTTTCGGGCTCGGCATCGCCGGGATCGCGGGATTCGTCGTCTCCGACCCCGAGCTCATGCGCATGATCCCGCAGCGCATGTATTCGGGCGTCGATTCCTTCCCGCTGATGGCCGTTCCCTTCTTCGTGCTAGCCGGCGAGCTGATGGGGACTTCCGGCATCCTCGGCCGCCTCGTGCGCTTCGCTGAAGTGCTCGTCGGGCACGTGTATGGCGGACTCGCACAGGTCAACATTCTCGCGAGCATGATCTTCGCCGGCATCAGCGGCTCGGCGATCGCCGACGCGAGCGCGCTCGGCGGCGCGCTGATCCCGGGAATGACCAAGCGCTACGGCAGCCGCACTTTCGCCGCGGCGGTTTGCGCGTCGGCGGCGACGATCGGCCCGATCATCCCG
>CAZALA010000228.1:0-5177 GCA_964485725.1 uncultured Propionivibrio sp.
CGGAGCTTCTTGCCGGCTTGCGCGCGCGGCGGCGCGCGGTGCAGGGCGGGGCAGGGCAGCTCGTGGAGGGCCTTGTTGGCGGCGCGCGCGCGGCCGAGTTCCGACGAGAGGCCGGGCAGGGTCTCGGTGTCGCCGCGCTCGCTGATCCGCTCGGCGCGCAGCGCCGGCAGGCCTTCGCGAACGTCGATTTTCGCCTGCGGGTCCGAGTAGGGCCCCGAGCAGTCGTAGACGAAGATCGGCGGATTCTTCTCGCCCCCCATCCCCGTCGGCGTGTCGGCCTGCGAGATCTCGCGCATCGGCACGCGAATGTCGGGGCGCGAACCCTCGACGTAAATCTTGCGCGAGTTCGGCAGCGGGGCGATGGCCGCGGCGTCGACGTGCGCGTCGGCGGCAGTGAATTTGACGTTGGCGTTCATGGCTTTTCCTTGCGCAATGGCTGAAGGCTCGTCGGGAGACGGCGCTGCTGCGAAGGGGGTCAGACGGAGACGGCGGAATTGATGCGGCGACTCTTCGCTTCCCTACGACGGCATTATCCGTACAGGTTCACGGGGACTCTCTCAGCTGCGCCCAAAACGGCGCGGCACCCCCAACGAGTGCCTCCAAGTTACTGGATTTGGCCCTGATAGGCAAGGCGGGGAAACCAACGCGGCAAAGCCTGTTGCCGGATATGCACCAAAAACGGCTAAAGTATTCGCCCGCGCTTCCGTCAATTCAATGATGAGCCTCTCTTTCAGCATCGTTCGCCCGCGCGCCTTGGTCGCGCTTTTCCTTGCCGCGCTGCCGCTCGCCGCGCCGGCGGCCTGGCAGGTCGTGGCGAACGAGCAGGGCAAACGCGTCGAGATCGACCGCGCCAGCATCGTCGCCAGCGGCAACGGCGAATCGGTCGCCAAGGGCCGCATCGTTCTCGACAAGCCGATCGTCGATCCGAAAACCTCGGTCGCCTACCGCATCATCGAAGTCGTCAACCGCTTCGATTGCGCCGAACGCACGCATGCGACGCTCAAGCGCTCGTATTACAAGGAAGAGGGCGAACTCCTGCGCCAGGAGGAAGTCAGGAACCCCTTCGACATGCCGGTACGCTCGGGAACGCCCGACGACAAGCTGCTGCGCGAGGTCTGCCGGCCGAAGGGCGCGAGCGCGCCGCTCGTGGACGCGAACAAGCTCGTCGACAAGGTCGACGCCGCGGCGGGCGACCTGCGCAAGCTCAACGAGAGCCTGGTCGAAAAGGAAGTGAAGCGCGACCTCGACGAGTTGAGTGCCAAGGCCCGGTCGAGCCTGCGCGGCAAAGGCACGGGCGGCAAAGCGGCGGCGCCGCCTGCGAGCGTGCGCTGGGATTACATCGGCGAGGGCGGGCCCGAGCACTGGGGCGCGCTCAAGAGCGAATATGCGAGCTGCGCGAGCGGCCGCCGGCAGTCGCCGATCGACGTGCGCAACGGCTTCGCGCTCGATCTTGCGCCAGTCGAACTCTCTTATCGGCCGGCGGCTTTTCGCGTCAGCGACCGCCTGCGCGAGCTCGAGCTCACCATCTACGGCGGCGGCTTTTCGCTGCTCGGCAAGCATTACGCGCTTGTCCGGGCCAGCTTCCACCGGCCGGCCGAAACGACGATCGCCGGCAAGAGCTTCGCGATGGAAGCGCAACTGCTGCACAAGGCCGACGACGGCAAGCTCGCGATGGTCAGCGTCCTTTTTGAAGCGGGCAGCGAGAATCGCTTCGTCCAGCAGGCGCTCAACTACCTGCCGCTCGACCGCGGCGGCGAAGTCTCGCCGCCCGGCCAGACGATCGACCCGGGGCTGCTCTTCTCCGCGAACCGCGGCTACTTCACTTTTATCGGTTCATTGACGAGCCCGCCCTGCACCGAGGACGTGCTCTGGGTGGTCATGAAGGAGCCGCAGCAGGTGTCCGCCGAACAACTCGCGATGCTCTCGCGCCTCTATCCGCCCAACGCCCGCCCGCTGCAAGCGGCTTTCGACCGCATCATCAAGGAATCGCGCTAAGCCGCCGCCAGTGCGCGCCGCCGCTTGCCCGGCTCGCGCCGCAGGCAATTTTCGCGTTTTGTCGCGCGCAGGATGGGCAGCCCGCCGTTTTTGCGCTAATCTTCCGTCTGCTGCAATCTAGACGTCCGTCAGGTCGGTTATTCCGTCACGTCCGGGCAGAATCGACGCATCACCCCAGAACGACAAGAAGCGACAGCGGGGGCGACAAGCCTCATTGGTTTTTGACCATTACAGGAGATCTGAACCATGAAAAGAATAGGCCTTATTGCAACCGCGCTCGCGCTCGGTGCAAGCATCGCGAGCCCGGGCGCCATGGCGCAACAGAAGTTCGTGACGATCGGCACCGGCGGCGTCACCGGCGTTTACTACGTCGCCGGCGGCGCCATCTGCCGTCTGATGAACAAGGAAAGAGCCAAGCACGGCATCCGCTGCTCGGTCGAGAGCACCGCCGCTTCGGTCTATAACATCAATACGATCAAGGCCGGCGAACTCGACTTTGGCGTCGCCCAGTCCGACGTCGAATACAACGCCGTCAAGGGGCTCAACCAGTTCAAGGAAGGCGGCCCGCACACCGATCTGCGCGCGGTTTTCTCGGTCTTCCCGGAAGCGCTGATGGTCGTCGCGCGCAAGGAAGCCAACGTCAAGAAGTTCGAAGACTTCAAGGGCAAGCGCTTCAACGTCTGCAACCCCGGTTCGGGAACGCGCGCCACCGTCGACATGCTGATGAACGCGATGAGCATGAAGACGAGCGAATTCTCCTTCACCTCGGAACTCAAGCCCGACGAGCACGGCGCTGCCCTGTGCGACAACAAGATCGACGGCTTTGCCTACGTCGTCGCTTCGCCGGCGGCGAACATTCAGGACCCGACGACGACCTGCGGCGCCAAGCTCGTCAATGTCACGGGACCTGCGGTCGACAAGCTGATCAAGGAGTATCCGTACTTCGCGGCGGCGACGATTCCGGCCAACACCTACCCGGGCAACCCCGAGCCGATCAAGACCTTCGGCGTCGTCGCGAGCTTCGTGACCTCGGCCAAGGTGCCTGACAACGTCGTTTATGCGATGGTCTCGGCGGTCTTCGACAACTTCGAAGAGTTCAAGAAACTGCACCCGGCGCTCGCCAACCTCGATCCGAAAGACATGATCAAGAACGGCATGTCGGCCCCGCTGCATCCGGGCGCCGTCAAGTACTACAAGGAAAAGGGCTGGATGTAAAAAAGTCAGGCCGGTTTTGCGGTCCGGCGGTTCGGGACGGCTCCTCTACGGAGCCGTCTTTGTATTTCTGTAATTCAGAGCGGGGGAGCGTGCAGTGAGCGAACAAGTCGTCAAACAGTCGGAAATGACCGACGAAGAAATCCGGCAGATGGTGGCCGAGTCGGATACCGGCGGTCGCCGGCCCGAAGGCCTGGTTGCCAAGATCGTCATGTACACGGCCATGGCCTGGTCGCTGTTCCAGCTCTGGATCGCTTCGCCGCTGCCGTTTTCACTCGGCATCTTCGTCCTCAACGACACGCAGTCGCGCTCGATCCACCTCGCTTTCGCGATGTTCCTCGGCTACATGCTCTTCCCGCCGCTCAAGACTTCGCCGCGCACGCGCATTCCGATCCAGGACTGGGCGCTCGCCTTGCTTGGCGCTTTCTGCGGCGCCTACCTCTTTCTCTTCTACGCCGAACTCGCGCAGCGTCCCGGCCAGCCGACGGCGCTCGACCTCGCCGTCGCCTTCATGGGCATCTGCCTGCTGCTCGAAGTGACGCGCCGCGTCCTCGGGGTCCCGATGTCGATCATGGCGATCATCTTCATCGCCTACATTTTCCTCGGGCCGCACATGCCCGACCTGATCGCGCACAAGGGCGCCTCGTTCAACAAGGCGATGACGCACACCTGGCTGTCGACCGAAGGCGTTTTCGGCGTCGCGCTCGGCGTCTCCTCCGGCTTCGTCTTCCTCTACGTCGTGTTCGGCGCGCTCCTTGATACGGGCGGCGCCGGCAACTACTTCATCAAGTCGGCGCTCTCCCTGCTCGGCCACATGCGCGGCGGCCCGGCGAAAGCGGCGGTCGTCGCCTCCGGGATGACTGGCCTCATCTCGGGCAGTTCGATCGCCAACGTCGTCACCGTCGGCACCTTCACGATCCCGCTCATGAAGCGCGTCGGCTACAAGCCGCACGTCGCCGGCGCGGTCGAAACCGCCGCTTCGGTCGACGGCCAGATCATGCCGCCGGTGATGGGCGCCGCGGCCTTTCTGATGGTCGAATACGTCGGCATCCCCTACACGCAGATCATCAAGCACGCGGCCTTGCCGGCCGTGATGTCGTACATTGCGCTCTTCTATATCGTGCACCTCGAAGCTTGCAAGGCCGATATCCGCGGCATCGCGCGCGAGAACCTGCCGCCGCTCCTCTCCCGCATCATCGCTTTCGTGATGTCGGTGAGCGGCGTCGTCATCCTTGCCAACATCCTCTATTTCGGCCTTGGCTGGATCAAGGACGTCGCCGGAGAGGCGTCGATTTTCGTCATTACCGTGCTGATGCTCGCCGCCTACATCGCGCTGCTGAAATACGAGGCGCGCTTCCCCGAACTGCATATGGAAGACCCGAACTCGCCGATCCTGAAGCTCCCCGAGCCGGGCCCGACGATCAAGAGCGGCCTGCACTTCCTGCTGCCGGTCGCGGCGCTGATCTGGAACCTGATGATCGAGGAACTCTCGCCGGCGCTTTCGGCGTTCTGGGCGACGATGTTCCTGATCTTCATCCTGGTCACGCAGCGACCGCTTTCGGCCTGGTTTCGCGGCGACAACGACCGCGTCGGCGAGGATTTGAAGCAGGGCTTTTCCGACCTCAAGGTCGGCCTCATCGCCGGCGCGCGCAACATGATCGGCGTCGCGATTGCGACCTCGACCGCCGGCATTATCGTCGGCACGGTCACGCTCACCGGCATCGGCCTCGTCCTTGCCGAAGTCGTCGAGCTGCTCTCGGCCGGCAACCTTTTGCTGATGCTCGCGCTCGTCGCCACCGCCTCGCTGATCCTCGGCATGGGCGTCCCGACGACGGCCAACTACATCATCGTGTCGACGCTGATGGCGCCCGTGGTCGTCGAACTCGGCGCGCAAAGCGGGCTCATCGTGCCGCTCATCGCCATCCACATGTTCGTCTTCTACTTCGGCATCATGGCCGACGTGACGCCGC
>CAZALA010000229.1:0-5169 GCA_964485725.1 uncultured Propionivibrio sp.
AAGAACGGGCTCTGGAGTGACGCGGAGCAAGAAAAGCTGAAGGGCGAAGTCGAGCTCTCGTACAATGGAACACAGTCCTAAAGACAACGGCAAAGAGCCACTGCCGCCGATCCCGGCGAAACGTTACTTCACCATCGGTGAGGTCAGCGAGCTGTGCGGCGTGAAGCCGCACGTCCTGCGCTACTGGGAGCAGGAGTTCACGCAGCTCAAGCCCGTCAAGCGCCGCGGCAACCGCCGCTATTACCAGCATCACGAAGTTCTGCTCGTGCGGCGAATCCGCGAACTGCTTTACAGCCAGGGCTTTACGATCAGCGGCGCGCGCAATCGCCTCGACGATGCGAGCGAGGCTGCGAAGTCACCCGTCATGACGTCGGAAATGCTGCGCGGCGAGCTCTTGAACATCGCGGAAATCCTCCGAATCTGACCCACCGCCGTGCGAGATACGGTACAATCTCGCGCTGTCGGGGCGTAGCGCAGCCTGGTAGCGCACTTGTCTGGGGGACAAGGGGTCGCAAGTTCAAATCTTGTCGCCCCGACCAACGGTTCCAAACGAAAAGGCCAATCTTCGGATTGGCCTTTTCGCTGGCGCGCCCAGCATGCAACCAGCTCAGACCCGGCGTACTGCCGGGTCTGTCAGGCGCTTTCACTGCTTGTCATTAAAGCGCCTTGTGTCCATGCTCGGCAATCCCGCTTACTTCGACATACCCATCAGCAGATTGGGCAGCCAGGTGACGAGCCCGGGGATGAAGGTGATCATCAGAAGAACGGTAAAGAGCGGGATGTAGAACGGGGCAGTGGCTTTGACGATGCGATCAAACTTCAATCCCGAGACCTGCTGCATGACGAAGAGCACGATGCCGAAGGGCGGCGTCAGCAGACCGATCATCAGGTTGAGCACCATGACGACGCCAAAGTGCGTCGGGTCGATACCGACCTTGAGGACGACCGGCATCAGGATCGGCGTGATGATCAGGATGGCGACCGTCGAGTCGAGGAAGCAACCGACGATCAGCAGGAACACGTTGATCAGCATCAGGATGTAAGTCGCGTCGGTGGTCAGGGCGATAATCCACTCACCGATATAAACGGTGAATCCGGACTTCATCAGGATCCAGCCGTAAAAAGTCGAGGTGGCGACGACAATGCCGATGATTGCCGATTCCCGAGCGGTCTCGATGAACACACGCGACACATCGCGGAGGCTCAGTTCACGATAGACCATCACGCCGAGCACCAAGGCATAGACGGCGGCAACGGCGGCCGCTTCGGTCGGCGTGAAATATCCTGACCAGATGCCGCCCAAAAGCACGATCGGGGTCAATAAAGGCAGGAAAGCCTCGACGAAGCTCATCGCCGCGATCTTGAGCGTTGGAACCGGTTCGCGCGGGTAGTTTCGCTTCTTGGCGTAATAATGAACCATCAGCATCATCGTGGCGCACATCAGGAAGGCCGGGACAACGCCGCCGAGGAAAAGGCGGCCGACCGAGGCCCCCGAGACGAAGGCGAAAACGACCATCGGGATGCTCGGCGGAAAGATCGGTCCGATGGTCGAGGACGCGGCGGTGACCGCGACCGAGAAGTCGTCGTCGTAGCCAGCCTCCTTCATGGCTTTGAGCTCGATCTGTCCAAGGCCTGCGGCGTCGGCAACTGCCGCACCCGACATGCCCGCGAAGATGAGGCTGCCGATGATGTTCGCGTGCCCGAGTCCGCCTGGCATGAAGCCGACGAGCGTATTGGCAAATCTGAAGAGCTTGTTGGTGATCCCCGCCGTATTCATCAGTTTGGCCGCGAGGATGAACAGGGGAATGGCGACCAGGAGAAAATTCTGCAGGCCGAAAAGCATCTTCTGCGACAGGATGGTCGCGAAGATCGGCGAGGACGAACCGAAAATACTCGAATACAGGGCGGCGGCGCCAAGGCCGAAGCCGACCGGAATTCCGATCGTCAGCACGGCGATGAGGCCGAGGGTCAGCATATAAATCATTGCGCACCTCCGGATACGGGAGCCACGATGAATTTCCCTCGAATATCCTGGATCGTGTTTGTTACGAGGAAAAGGCTCATGACGGCGCCGGAGACGAGGAGAACCGCGTACATGTAGCCGATCGTCATCCAATCGACCGTGGGCAGACTGGTGCTCCAATACGAAGCGGTATTTTCGAAGGCCCCGTAGGCGAAGGTAATCATGAAGGGCAGGACGATCAAGCGTCCGACGATGCGCATGATGCGCCGCAATAACGGTGGAGCGGCGTCAAGCCCTATCGTGATGGTGATGTGCGTCTCGTCCTGCGTCACGTACATGGCGCCGACGAAGACGATGAAGGCAAAACTGTACTGGATGAGTTCTTCCGACCAGGACGCGGAAATTTCGAAAACCGAACGGAACAGAATCTGAGCCACGGTCATCAGCAACAAGAGCACCAACATACCGGCGTTTACCGCCTCTGCGATCTTTTTCACAAAACATTCCTTTAAGCCGAGGGAAACTTGAGGACGACGCCGTCGCTTGTGACATGCGCGTCGCCCTCAATGCAGAAGAGACCGTTATTTGATGGCACGCACCTTCGCGAAATAAGCGGCATCCCATTCGGCTTTTGCGAAAGCCTCGACGGCGGGAGCGACGGCCTTCTGGAAAGCAACCGTATCGACTTCGATCAGCGTCATGCCTTTTTCAACGAGCTGCTTCACGTAGTTCGCGTCGCCGTCCTTGGTCAGCGTGTTGGCGTAGGCGACACCTTCGTCCATGGCCTTGGTCAGGAGATCCTGATCGGGTTTGGCGAGCGTGTTGAACCACTTCATCGAGGTCTGGATACGAGCGGCGGAATAGATGTGCTTGGTGGCGATCAGGTACTTCTGCGCCTCGTAGAACTTGTAATTCAGAATCGTCTCGGGCGGGTTTTCCTGGGCTTCCACGGCGCCGGTCTTGAGCGCCATGTAGACTTCGCCGAAGGCGACCGTGACGGGGAGCGCGCCGAGCGATTCCCAAGCCTTGGTCCAGGCCTTGACCGGCGGCAGCCGGATCTTCAGGCCCTTGACGTCCTCGACCGTCTTCACCGGGCGGTTGGCAGTCAGGTAGCGCGCACCGCGCAGGATCACGCCGACCGTGCGCACGCCCTTTTCCTTTTCGATCATGTCGCCGACCTGTTTGCCGGCCTCACCGTTCCAGTACTTCCAGAACTGGTCGACGTTGGTGAACATGTAGGGGACTTCGGCGACCGCGTACTTCGGGAAGAAGGTCGAAATGTCGTTCGACCCGATGGCGCCGTATTCGACCGAACCGGTCGAAAGCAGCTCGAAGGTTTGCCGCTCGTCACCCATGGCGTTGGCGGCGTGGATGAGCACGTCGATGCGGCCGTTCGAGCGCTCGCTGACGAGCGCCTTGAACTTCTGCAGGCCCTTGTCCTGAGGCGAATCGGGCGGGAAGGTCGAGGCAACGTTGACCACCATCTTCTTCGCCGCGGCTGCCTGCGCGAACACGCTGGGCGCTGCCGTGATGAGAGCGAGACCTGCGACGACTGAAGTCAAAACCGAACTAAGCTTCTTCATGTAAATCCTCCTTGAAATAAACTGCATGGGATTGCCGCTAATTCAATCGGACAAAGCCGTGTGCCGCGCATACTGGCGCCGGTCTTGTTTAAAGGTATTGAAGTAGGTTTTTCTGCTGCCCGACTCGTTGATGTTCCCTGCCATTCCCTTTCCGATCGCCGAGGTGCCCGACGACTTCGGGCATTGACTGCCCCATTTCTTCTTGTAGATACGAAGCTTCTCCGCTGCACGCCCGCTCATGGATGAACCGATCATGCCGGCGCAAGCTGGGCCATTCTAGGGGCTTTCGTCCGAAAAAGGCAGTCCCCGGTGATCGCTTTCTGAATTCTTTCGGCGCTTCGCGAAAGCGAAAGGAGCGCGCTGCGTCGCCTCGCCACGCGCGCCAACGCAGGCAAAAATGGTAAATTGCCGGCTCGCGATTCAACACAATATCAAGGAGGTTTTGCCAGTGTCGCTAACATCGTTGGAACGGATCATCCGTGCAGCCCGCGGGCAGTTGCCCGACCTCATCCCGGTAGCGCCCTACATGGGCAACCACGGCGCCAAAATCGGCGGCGTGCCAGTTGGCGAGTACTGCCGCAACGGAAAGAAAATGGCCGAGGCGCAGTACAAGGCCTGGGAGATCTACGGACAAGATGCGGTGGTGCCGCAGTCCGACAATTACTATATCGCTCAAGGCTTTGGCGCAACAGTCGAATTTTTCGAGGACGCGACGCCAACGCTCAAAGAGCCAGCGATTGAAGATATCCTCGACGTGTATCGGCTGAAGGCGCCCGATCCGTACGTCGACGGCCGCATGCCGGTCTATCTCGAAGCCACCGAGATCCTCGCGGGCAAACTCAAACGCGACGGGGTCTGCGTGCGCGGTCCGGGCACCGGTCCGTTTTCGCTGGCTTCGCATCTGATGGGGACCGAAAACTTCCTCGTCCAGCTGTCGATGGCTGAAGCCGAAGAAGATGAAGAACGGCTCGAGGCTTTCCGCTACCTGATGAATCTCACGAGCGACGCGCTCATTGCCTTTTCCACGGCATTGATCGGCGTCGGCGCCAACCTGGTACAGGCCGGAGATTCGCTGGCGTCGATCAACATGATCTCGCCGTCGATGTACGGCAAATGGGCCTTCCCCTACGAAAAGAAATTCTTCGACGCGATCAATCCGCTATGCCTTCGCCATGGCGCGGCGAGCATCCTGCACATTTGCGGCAATATGACGCCCGTTCTCGATCGCATGGCCGACACCGGCGCGCAGATCATCGAAATCGATACGGCAGTCAGCCTTGCTGAAGCAAAAGTGCGAGTCGGCGACCGCGTCTGCCTGATGGGCAATATCCATCCGACGGCGGTTCTGCTGCAAGGCACGCCCGACGAGGTCGCAGCGGCCTGTGCAAGCGCCATCGCGGACGCTGGCGAAGGCGGCGGCTTCATCCTGGGATCGGGCTGCGAAGTGCCGCCCTACGCTCCGCAAGCGAACCTCAAAGCGATGGTCGCGGCAGCTCGAGGGCACGCTTACGCGCTGCGTGCGCCGTGAACCATCGCCGTTGAGCTTGTCAGAGTCGCGCCGGCGCGCAGTAACAAAGCCGTAATATTCGCTCGCTACACTGCCCTTGCTGCACCGACTGTGGT
>CAZALA010000230.1:0-5150 GCA_964485725.1 uncultured Propionivibrio sp.
GAAGTTGGCCGGCTTGCCGCCCGCGTACTGGACGATGTCCATCGTTGCCATCGCCAGGCCAGCGCCGTTGACGAGGCAGCCGATGTTGCCGTCGAGCGAGATGTAGGCGAGGCCGAACTTCGAGGCTTCGATCTCGTTCGGGTCTTCTTCGTCGAGGTCGCGGTAAGCGACGATCTCCGGGTGCCGGTAGAGCGCGTTGGCGTCGAAGTTGAACTTGGCGTCGAGCGCCTTGATCGCCCCGCCGGCCTCGAGGATCAGCGGGTTGATTTCGGCCAGCGAGGCATCGGTCTCCATGTAGCAGCGGTAGAGGCCTTGCAAGCTCGTGACCGCCTGCGCTACCTCGCCCGCCGGAATGCCGATGCCGCTGGCAAGGTGTCGCGCCTGCGCATCGGTGAGGCCGTCGGCGGGATCGACGAAAACGGTGAGGATTTTCTCGGGCGAGCGCTCGGCGACTTCCTCGATGTCCATGCCGCCTTCGGACGAGGCCATCACCGCGATCTTCTGCGTGCGCCGGTCGGTGAGCACCGCGACGTAATATTCCTTGACGATTCTGGCGCCTTCTTCGACGAGCAGGCGCCTGACTTTCTGCCCCTCGGGACCGGTCTGGTGCGTGACGAGCTGCATGCCGAGAATTTGCTCGGCATACTGGCGCACCTCTTCGAGCGATTTCGCGACCTTGACGCCGCCGCCCTTGCCGCGGCCACCGGCGTGGATCTGCGCCTTGACGACCCAGACCGCGCCGCCGAGCGAGTTGGCCGCGTCGACGGCTGCGTCGACCGAGGCACAGAAAACACCGCGCGGGACGACCACCCCAAAGCGCTGCAAAAGCTCTTTTGCCTGATACTCGTGTATCTTCATTCGCCTTCCTCTCGTCGGGTCGGAGGCGGCCGCTGGCAAATGCCGTCACCGCGTGGGCGGAGAAAGCCGTCCTGCCATGCAGCCGGTCGATGGATCGTTGATATGCGCTTCGGCAATCTATCACAGCCGCCGCTGGCGCGCATCGGCGACAGGTTCTTCTTGGCAGACTGCCATGCCACAGACCCGCGGTTTGCCCGCGGGTTCCCGACTTGCGCCTAACTGCCGTCAAAATCGTCTAGATCGAAAACTGCCGCGCCGACTTGTTCATGCGGTCGACCATCGCCGTGAGCTTATGCACGAGGCCTTCGGTCTGATTGACGACGGCGACGTTCTGCTCGGTCATCGTCGCCACCTGTTCGACGTTCTGCGCGAGCTGCGTCATCGCTTCCTGCTGTTCGGAAGAGGCGTGCGAAATTTCGTTGACGCGCTGGATGGTGTCGTCCATTTCGTCCTTGATGCGCTGCAGCGCCGTTTGCGCCGCGTGCACGAGGCCGACGCCGTCCTCGACCTGCGCCGCGCCGGCGCGCATCCCGTCGACGGCCTGCCGCGTGTCGCTCTGGATCAGCTCGATCATGCTGGAAATCTCCTGCGTGGCGCGGCCGGTGCGCTCGGCAAGCTTCCTCACCTCGGCGGCGACGACGGCAAAACCCCTGCCCTGTTCGCCGGCGCGCGCCGCTTCGATCGCCGCGTTGAGGGCAAGGAGGTTGGTCTGGTCCGCAATCTCCTTGATGACGCCGGCGATCTGGCTGATTTCGGCGGAGCGCTTGCCCAGCGTTTCAACCTGCAGCGCCGAGCGCTTGACCGTTTCCGAGAGCGCGTTGATCGTCTCGCAGGCTTCGCCTGAACGCCGCGCGCCCTCGTGCGAGACTTCGCCGGCGCTTCTCGCGACGTCCTTGGTCGAACGCGCGTGTTCGGCGACTTCGCTGATCGAGACGGTGACTTCCTCGACCGCCGCGGCCGCCGCTCCCGTCGCTTCGCTCTGCTTCAAGGCCGACTCGTGGACGACGCGCATGCCGCTGTCGACTTCGCGCGTGACTTTCTCGACCTGCTTGGCCGTGTCGGCGAGGCCCTGCACCGTCGCCTGCACCGAGGCGACAAAAATATCGATCTGGTTGGCGATCGTCCCGATCGCATCGGAACGGCCGATGACAAGCCGGCTCCGGAGGTTGCCCGAAGCGAGCACCTGCGTCATCCAGCCGCCGATCCCATCAAGGTCGCGATGCACGCGCGGGACGAAGAAGGCAAGGTAATAGAGGGCGTAGAGCACGGCGACGACCGCGAGTGCGCTGCCGAGGGGCGCTGCCCATGGCTGGCCGGCGAGATGCTCGAGCGCGCCCAGGAGGCCCATCGCCAGAACGAAAAAACCCATCAGCAGCATCTGCGCGCGCAAGGAGGAACAGGCCTGCACCCAGGCCGGGCGCTGGCGAACGGCGCGGCCGTGCGCGACCGCCATGCGCCGGTCGCCGTCATTGATGCGCCGGTAGGCCTCGCTCGCGCTCCTGATCTCGTCGGCGGTCGGGCGGCTGCGCACCGACTGGTAACCGACGACCTCGCCGTTGTCGCGCACCGGCGAGACGTTGGCGACGACCCAGTAGAAGCCGCCGTCCTTGCGCCGATTCTTGACGATGCCGCGCCAGGGCATGCCCGCCTTGAGGTCGCGCCAGAGGTCGGCAAAAGCGGCTTCGGGCATGTCCGGATGGCGGACGAGATTGTGCGCTTGCCCGACCATTTCCTCGCGCGTGTAGCCGCTGACCGCGCAGAAGGCCTCGTTGGCTTCGGTGATGACGCCCTTCAAATCGGTGCGCGAATAAATGAACTCGCGTTCGGGAAGCTGGGTTTCAGTGTTCGTGACGGGCAGATTCTTGCGCATTGTGTTCCTTGCATTTCGGCTGAAAGGCGGGCGGCGCGACCCGGAAAATTGCGAAAGCGCCCTCGTACGGTGCCACAATGCCGATTCATCGATCGACCCGGGCGGCCCGGAGGCGATGCAGCGCAGCGCCTCCGGTTCGCGAGTCCGATTATCGCTTCTCTGGAAAAAGAATGACAGCACCCGCCATTGCCTATTCGATCGTGCCGGCAAACCCGGCCGCGCACCACTTCGAAGTCGTGTGCACGATCGCCGAACCGGACCCGTCGGGGCAGCGCGTCGCCTTGCCGGCGTGGATTGCCGGCAGCTACCTGATTCGCGACTTTGCCCGCCACGTGATCGCGATCAGCGCCGAGTCTGCTGGCGCGACGGTGGCGCTGACGCAGCTCGACAAGCACAGCTGGCAGGCGGCGCCGCTTGCGCACGGCGCGCCGCTGACGCTGCGCTGCACGATTTACGCTTGCGACCTTTCGGTGCGCGGCGCTCACCTCGACGAAAGCCACGCCTTCTTCAACGGCACCAGCGTTTTCCTGCGCGTCGCCGGACAGGAGGATCGCCCTTGCCTCGTCGAACTCAAGCCGCCGCGCGCGCGCAGTGACGAAAGCTGCGACTGGCAAGTGGCGACGGCGCTTGCGCCGGCGTCGGGTGAAAAAGGCTGCGCGAAGCGCGGCGGCTTCGGCCTCTACCGCGCCGGCAGCTACGATGAACTCGTCGATCATCCGGTCGAAATGGGGCGTTTCACGCGCGTCAAATTTGTCGCCTGCGGCGTTCGCCATGAAGTGGCGATCAGCGGCCGCCACGATTGCGACCTCGACCGCCTCGCCGCCGATCTCAAGCGCATCTGCGAATGGCAGATCCGCTTCTTCGGCGAGCCGGCGCCGGTGCGCCGCTACACTTTTCTCGTCACCGCCATCGGCAGCGGCTACGGCGGCCTCGAGCATCGCGCCTCGACCGCGCTCGTCTGCTCGCGCAACGACCTGCCGTACCGCGGCATGGCGGTGATGAGCGAGGCCTACCGCGGCTTCCTCGGCCTGTGCAGCCACGAATACTTCCACACCTGGCACGTGAAGCGGATCAGGCCCGCCGCTTTCGTCGCAGCCGACCCCGGCCGCGAAAACTACACGCGCCTGCTCTGGGCCTTCGAGGGCATCACCTCGTATTACGACAATCTTGCGCTCGTCCGAAGCGGCACGATCACGCCGGCCGACTGGTGCGAACTTGCCGCGAAAACCGTGAGCGCGCTGCACGCGGCGCCGGGGCGCCTGCGGCAAAGCCTTGCCGACTCGAGCTTCACGGCCTGGAGCAAGTTTTACAAGCCGGACGAGAACACGCCGAACGCGGTGGTGAGCTATTACGGCAAGGGCGCGCTCGTCGCGCTCGCGCTCGACCTCACGCTGCGGCTCGGCACGCGCGGCCGCGTCACGATCGACGACGTCATGCGCAGGCTCTGGCAGGCGCACGGCATGACCGGCGTTGGGGTGGCCGAGGACGGCATCGAAAGCGTCGCCGAGGAAGTCTCGGGCCTGCCGCTGCAGCGCTTCTTTGCCGATTACGTGCACGGCACGCGCGAACTGCCGCTTGCCGAGCTCGTTGCGCACTTTGCCGTGCGGCTCGACTGGGAGCGCGCCAAGGCGCCTTCGCTCGGCGTCAAGGCAACAAGCGAGAAAGGCGAAATCCGCCTGAGCACGGTCTATGACGGCAGCGCCGCGCAGAAAGCCGGGCTTGCCGCCGGCGACGTGATCGTCGCCATCGACGAGCTGCGCGTGAGCGGAACGCTCGACGACACCCTCGCCCGGCGCGCGCCCGGCGACGTGGTGCGCGTCCACGCCTTTCGCCGCGACGAGCTCATGGTTTTCAGCGTTCGCCTCGACGAACCGGAGGCCACGGCGAAACTCTCGCTCGCGCCGCGCGGCAACCGCCTGCGCAAAGAATGGCTGGGGGTTTGATCGCCCGCGCGCGTTGGTTTGCTTGGCTTCGGTCTGCTGACGGTTGCGCTCTTTAAGGGCTCGGGGCTGCTCACGTATACGTGCTTTGGTCGCGGCTCACGTCCATGTGCTCTGTAACTGATCCGCTGGTTTCCGCGCCTGACGCGCGGCCCCTTCTTTCTTGAATCGCCAAGAAAGAAGGGGGAGAAAGAAGGCGACCCCGCGGCGCCGTCGCGCCTGAAAGGCGCGATGCCCTCCCATCGGGTCTTGCGCCGGGCGGCTGCGGAACTCGCGCCGAACTTCTAGAAGTTCGGCACTCAAACAGTCCTCGCCGACGACCCCCGGCGCAAGACCCGCTGCTCGGCGGCGCCGAAGGGGATGGGAAAGGCAGGACGCTGAACGCGCCGAGCACTTCGAGTACGCCGAGCGCGGTGACACTGCTGCCTTTCTCACCCCCTTCGTGCAGCGCCGGGCAACGCAGGAAAGCCGGGGGGTAGTCG
>CAZALA010000231.1:0-5130 GCA_964485725.1 uncultured Propionivibrio sp.
GCCGGTCCCGAGATCGGCGTCGCCTCGACCAAGGCGTTCACGACGCAGCTCGCCGCGCTCTACCTGCTGACGCTGATTTTCGCCAAACTCAGGGGCCGTCTTGCCGCCGACGATGAGGTCCGCGAACTGCAGGCGCTACGGCATCTGCCGCTCGCGCTCGGCAAGGTGCTCGAACTCGAGCCGCAGATCCGCGACTGGGCCGAACAGTTCGCGATGAAGCACGACGCGCTCTTCCTCGGTCGCGGCCGGCATTATCCGATCGCGCTCGAGGGCGCGCTGAAACTCAAGGAAATCACCTACATCCACGCCGAAGCCTACCCCGCCGGCGAACTCAAGCACGGCCCGCTTGCGCTCGTCGACGACAACATGCCGGTGATCGCGGTGGCGCCGAACGACAGCCTGCTCGAAAAGCTCAAATCGAACCTGCAGGAAGTGCGCGCCCGGGGCGGTGAGCTTTACGTCTTCGCCGACGCCGACAGCGAGATGGTCGCCGGCGATGGCGTGCACCTCATGCGCCTGCCTGAACACTACGGCCAGCTCTCGGCGCTGCTCCACGTCGTGCCCTTGCAGCTCCTCGCCTACCACGTCGCGCTCGTGCGCGGCACCGACGTCGACAAGCCGCGCAACCTCGCGAAATCGGTGACCGTCGAATAGGGGCGCCGAGCGGGGCCATGCGGTTCGGCGCAATTGCGCCGTTACCGCATCGCCTGCGTGATGCACATTTCCAGCGTTTCGGCGTCGATCGGCTTGTGCTGGATCAAAATGCCGTGGCGCGACATTTCGGCCATGATCGCGGGGTCGGTGTCGCCGGTGATGATGATCGCCGGCAGCGCTTTGCCGAAAGTCCGGCGCACCGTGCTGATGACGTCGAGCCCGGTTTCGTTGTCGGGCAGCCGATAGTCCGAAATGACGAGGTCGGGGACGATGCCGCTGAGGTTGCGGATGAGCCCCACCCGCGAGGTCGCCGCGACGACGCGATGCCCCGAGCTTTTGAGCACGTAGCAGAGCGCCTGCAGGACCGCCGGATTGTCTTCGACGAGCGCGATGCGCAAGGCTTTCCCCGCGTGCGCCTCGTGTTTTTCGGGGGGGACGGCCGGCGTGCTGTCGGCGGGAGGCAAGGGCAGCTCGACCGCGAACAGCGAGCCGCGTCCGACGATTGAGCGCACGCGGATCTCGAGGCCGAGGAGGGCCGCCGCGCGCGCGACGATCGCCAGCCCGAGGCCGCTGCCGCGCGTTCGCGAGGTGCCGCCAAGCTGCCTGAACTCTTCGAAAATCGCGCTCGTCTGGTCGCCCGGAATGCCGATGCCGGTGTCGCGAATCTCGACCCACATCCTGCCCGCGTGCCGGCGGCAGGCGACGAGCGCGCCGCCGTGCTGCGTGTAATCGACGGCGTTGGCGATCAGGTTGCCGATCATGCGATTGAACCACACCGGGTCGGTGTAGGCGGTGAGCTGGCAGCGGCGTAGGCGCAGGCGCAACCCCTTGAGTTGCGCTTCGGGCGCGTGCACGGCGACGAGCCGGGAGAGCATTTCGTCGATTGAAAAATTGCTGAGCTGCGGTCGCACCACCCCCGCCGTCAGCTTGCTGACGTCGAGCAGGTCGTTCAAGAGCGCGCTCATGCTCGTGACGCAGCCCTTGATGCGGTCGACGAGCAGCGCGTCGTCGCTGATCACCTTGCCTTTGAGCACATCGACATAGAGCGCGAGCGCCCCGAGCGGCTGGCGCAGGTCATGGCTCGCCGCGGCTAGAAAGCGCGACTTCGCGTTGTCGGCGCGTTCGGCCTCTTCCTTTGCCGTACGCAAGGCGCTCTCGAAGTGCTTGCGTTCGGTGACGTCGGTGGCCGCGCCAATGACGCCGCTGACCTCGCCGGAAGGCTTGAAGCGCGGATGGATCGAGATGTCCCAGCAGATGCGCTCCTCACCGGTCCCGGCAATCGACACCTCGGCGCGCTTCGAGTGCCCCGAGGCGATCACCTCGCGCAGCAGCGCGTCGAGCCAGCCGGCGCTCGCGCCTTCCATCAGATCGCTGTTGCGGCGACCGATCACCTGGCCGGCGCAGAGGCCCCACATCGCGTTATGAATCCAGGTGTAGCGCAGGTCGAGATCCTGCTCGAAAACCGTGATCGGCGAATTGGCAAGCGCCACCTGAAAACGCTGCTCGCTCTCGCGGATCGCGAGGCCGCGCTTATGTTCGGTGATGTCGACGACGGCGAGCCGGCATTCGCCCTTGCGCGCGTCGGCGAGCGCCTCGACGTGCGCACTGATCGTGCCGGCGGCGCCACGCAGCGCGAGTTCGCAGCTGTGCTTGGCGGCGCTTGTCAGCACCTGCGCGAAAAAGATGTTGAAAGAGGGCAGCGACTCGGCGGCAACGAAGCTGCGCACGTCGGCGCCGCGCACTTCTTCAATTTCGCGGCCGAGCAGCGCCGCGCCGGCGATATTGACCTTGAGCACGGCGCCCGAGGGCGCGACCGTGAAATAGCCGAGCGGCGCGAAGTCGTAGAGATCGGTGTAACGCTCGAGGCTCGCGGCGAGCTCGTCGCGCGCTTCGACGAGCTCTTCGTTCTGCATCTGGAGTTCGATCTGGTGGACCTGCAATTCGTGCAGCAAATGCTCGGCGCTGCGCTGGCTCGTCCGCGCGTCGGCAGGGGTGCCGGCGTCATCCGCGCCGCGCTCGGCGCGCCCGGCGAGGAAATCCTCGGCGCGGCTGCGTTGCTTGTCGTCATTCTTCATCGCGATAACCGACCGATCAGGGATCGCCGGGCGGGTGCCGGCGATCGACCACATGCGGCAAGACAAGTCATTGAATATCGACCCCCTGCCTGCTTGCGCGGTTCCGTGCAAGGCCCAATGTTATTGAATTTTAGCCAATGAGGATAGTCTCACCGAAGCAAGGCCAAAGACGACAGCCGCAAGCGGCCTCGCGATTCCATGACAGCGATGACAGCGACGCAAGCGATGTCCGACCCCAAACTCATCGTCATTGGCAGTTCGGCAGGTGGCCTGAAAGCGCTCACCGCCATCATCGGCAAACTGCCGGCCGACCTTGACGCGGCGATTTTTGTCGTCCAGCACCTCTCGCCCGAGCACGAGAGCTTCCTGCCACAGATTCTCTCCGACACCGGGCCGCTTATCGCCCGCCATCCCGGCGATCGCGACGCGATCCGCAGCGGGCAGATCTACGTCGCGCCGCCCGATCACCACCTGCTCGTCAATCGCGACCATATCCGCGTCATCCGCGGTCCGCGCGAAAACCGGCAGCGGCCGGCGATCGACGCGCTCTTCCGTTCGGCGGCGCGCGCGCACGGGCCACGCGTCATCGGCGTAATCCTGTCGGGTCTGCTCGACGACGGCACCGTCGGCGCGCAGGCGATCAAGCAGCGCGGCGGCACGACGGTCGTGCAAAGCCCGGCCGATGCCGAATATCCGAGCATGCCGGCGAGCGTGCTGCGCTACGCGCGCGTCGATCACGCGCTCCCGGCCGACAGAATTCCGGCGCTGCTCGTCGATCTCGTTGCCGCCGCCGGCGCGGCGAAGGACGAGGGCGTCACGAGCATCGACACGCCGCCCGAGATCGAAATCGAGTCCGAGATTGCCGAGCAGGAAGCCCGCGGGTCGACGCTCCTGCGCTGGGCCGAAACGATCGGCACGCGCAGCCATTACACCTGTCCGACGTGCAAGGGAACGCTCTGGCAGGTCGGCGAGGAAAGCCCCCTGCGCTATCGCTGCCACGTCGGCCACTCGTTCACGGCAAGAAGCCTGATGGCCGAACAGACAGTCATCCTTGAGAACGCGCTGTGGTCGGCGATCCGCCTGATGGAAGAAAAAGCCGATTTCCTGCGGCGCATGGCCGATCGCCGGCAGCACGCTCAGCTCGTCGATGCGGCGGCAGAGTTCAGGCAATACGCCGATCGCCTCGAGCGTGAAATCGACGTCCTGCGCCGGATGACGATGGAAGGCGTGGCGGCGCGCCAGCTCGGCGAGGATGAAGCGGCCGCCGAATGAGGTCGGCGGCCGTCGCGCGGCTCGAAGCGATGCAATGCGGTAAACGGTGCAATACGGTAAACGGTGCAATACGCTGCGCAATGCACGGACCGGTGCAATACGCATGCGCTATTGCACCCTATATTCGATCTTCGAGAATGGACTATAGGGCGCAATAACCGAAGGGCATTGCGCCGTCAGCGCCGATTACGCCTTTAGCGCCGAGGCGGTTGCTCCTGCGTCGCGCGCAGCTGCGCTTCGAGGCGCTTGGCGCCGCTGATGTCCGAGAGCGTGATGACGAGCCCGTCGATGACGTTGGAGAGCGTCCGGTAAGGCATGGTCTTGACCATGAACCAGCGACCGTCCTTGGTCTCGACTTCCCGTTCGCGGAAAGCGAGCGTTGCCAGCACCTCGCGCGCGTCGGCCTCGAGGCCGCTGTAGCGCAGGTCGCTGGCGATGTCGGTGAGCGGCCTGCCGACGTCGCCCGGGATCAGCTTGAAGATGCGCGTCGCCTGCAAGGTGAAGCGGCGCACGCGCAGCGCGTTGTCGAGGAAAACCGTGGCGAGGTCGGTGCTGTTGAGCAGGTTCTTCATGTCGTTTTTGGCCGCCGAGAGCTCGTCGACCTTGGCCTGCAGCTCGGCATTGACCGTCTGCAACTCCTCGTTCAGCGACTGCATCTCCTCTTTTGACGTGGTGAGCTCTTCGTTCGTCGATTGCAGTTCTTCATTCGTCGACTGCAGCTCTTCGTTCGTCGATTTCAACTCTTCGCGTGAGGTCTGCATCTCCTCGCGCACCGCCTGCGCTTCCTCGCGCGCCTGCTGCAGCGCGCGCTCGAGTTCGGCGGCGCGGCTGCCGCGCAGCGCCGGGCGCCGGGCGGCGGCGCTCGCGGCGTCGGCGATCTCGTGCACTGCGCTGAAAACGACGAGGATCAGCCCGCCAGGCAGACCGGCCTCGTCGACGGGTTGCAGGTTCAGATCGAAGGCATGCTTGTCGTCCACGCGAACATTGGCGCGCGTCACGCGCTCGTGATTGCGCAGCACGCGCGGCAGCGCGAGGCTCAACTCTTCGCGCAGCCCGTTTCGCGCCATCGCGTGAATGTTCCAGTTCGCCTTGCCCGCCGCCGGCTCGAGGTAGTGACCGGTACGGCCGC
>CAZALA010000232.1:0-5095 GCA_964485725.1 uncultured Propionivibrio sp.
GAGTACTGCGTTCGGGACGCAGGAGTCGGAGGTTCGAATCCTCTCGCCCCGACCACTGAATTTTGAAAAAAGCCCTGACC
Organism: uncultured Propionivibrio sp.; assembly: GCA_964485725.1. Taxonomy (GTDB): domain Bacteria; phylum Pseudomonadota; class Gammaproteobacteria; order Burkholderiales; family Rhodocyclaceae; genus Propionivibrio. Next base: position 81 of record CAZALA010000232.1, read on the forward strand.
CCATCAGGGCTTTTTTCATATCCGCTTTCCGCCCAGGAAAACCCAAGCAACGCGCGCCGCGCACTGCGCTGCCGTGCTTTGCCGCGATGCCGAGCCTTCCCCGAAACTGCCGCCCCGGGTCGCGACAGTTGATCTTTGTTTTTCGCTTCTTCACAATCCCCACGCTGCAGCCGATCATCCGGGAGCGGAGAAAACCATGAAGACTGAAGAGATTGACGGCGGAACGCGGCTCTACGCGATCATCGGCGACCCGATCTCGAGCGTGCGCTCGCCTGCGGTGTACAACGCGCTCTTCGCGCGGCGCGGAATCAACGCCGTCTTCGTGCCGCTGCACGTGGCGGCGGGCGACCTCGCGGCGGCTTGGGCGGGCCTCAAGGCGACGCGCAACTTCGACGGCCTCGTCGTCACGATGCCGCACAAGAACGCGATGTGCGAACTCGTCGATGAGCTCTTGCCCGACGCGCGTCTCGTCGGCGCGGTGAATACGGTTCGCCGGCGCAGCGACGGGCGCTGGGAAGGCGACATGTTCGACGGCATCGGCTGCGTCGATGGCTTGCGCCGACAAGGCCACGAAGTGGCCGGCCGCAGCGTCTTCCTTGCCGGCGTCGGCGGTGCCGGTGCGGCGATTGCGATGGCGCTCGTACAGGCCGGCGTCGCCCGCCTGGTCATTGCGGACCTCGACGCTGCACGGCGCGACGGTGTCATCGCCCGCATTCGCGCAGCGCTGCCGCAGGCGGCGGTCGAGGTGGGCAGCGCCGACTCGGCGCCCTATGACATTGCGATCAACGCGACGCCGCTCGGCATGCGCGCCGGCGACCCGCTGCCTTTCGACCCGGCGAAGCTGCCGCCGACGACGCTCATCGTCGACGTGATCAATAAACCGGAGATTACCGCGCTGCTGGCATTGGCTCAGAAGACCGGCCATCCGATCCACCCGGGCCGGCATCTGCACCACGGCCAGGCGATCGCCGCAGCTAAGTTTTTCGGTTTCGATCTGCTCGCCTGAATTCGCTGCGCTATTGCACCGATCGGTGCAATGCAATAAACGGTGCAATGCGCTGCGCTTATTGCACCCTATATCCATTCTCCGAATGCTCGCCTTAAAGGCATTGCGCCGCCAGCCCCGAAAAGCGGCGCAATCATGCGCTGAGGGGCGAGGGTTTTTCGGGGTTGATCGAAAGGCGGGCGAGCGCCTCGGCGAGGCGCGGGGCGTCGATGACGCCGTCGTCGGCGAGGGCTTTAAGCGCGGCGAGGGCAATGTAGCGCGAATCGATTTCGAAGAAGTCGCGAAGGCCCGCGCGCGTGTCCGAGCGGCCAAAGCCGTCGGTGCCGAGGACGTGATAGGCGCGCGGCACCCAGGCGCGAATGAGATCGGGGTAGGCGCGGACAAAGTCGCTCGCGGCGACAATGGGACCCATGCTCGCGGCGAGTTGTTCGCGCACATAGGGCACGCGCGGCGGCGCGCTCGGGTTGAGAAGATTCCAGCGGTCGCAGGCAATGCCGTCCCGGCGCAACTGCCCGTAGCTCGTGGCGCTCCAGATGTCGGCGGCGACGCCAAATTCGCGCTCGAGGAGCTCGGCGGCGCGAATCACTTCACCGAGGATGCTGCCGCTGCCGATCAGCTGCACGCGCGGCGCTGCTGCCTCGAGCGTTGAGGCGCGCAGGCGGTAAATGCCACGCCGGATGCCTTCTTCGGCGCCCGCGGGCAGGGCGGGGTGCGGATAATTTTCGTTGTAGAGCGTGAGATAGTAGAAAGCGTTTTCGCCCTCGCCCATCATGCGGCGAACGCCGTCCTCGATGATCACCGCGACCTCGTAGCCGTAAGCCGGGTCGTAAGCGCGGCAGGTCGGCACCGTCGCCGCATAGACGTGGCTTTGCCCGTCTTCGTGCTGCAGGCCTTCGCCGGAGAGCGTCGTGCGCCCGGCGGTGGCGCCGAGCAGGAAGCCGCGCGCCTGGCAGTCGGCGCCGTTCCAGATGAGGTCGGCGACGCGCTGGAAACCGAACATCGAATAGAAAATGAAGAAGGGCAGCATCGGCCGGTCGCTGTGCGACCAGGCGGTGCCGGCGGCGATCCACGAGCCGAGCGACCCGGCTTCCGAAATGCCCTCCTCGAGGATCTGGCCTTTGACGTCCTCGCGGTAGAAAGCGAGCTGGTCCGAGTCCTGCGGCGTGTAGCGCTGTCCCCACGGCGAATAGATGCCGAATTGGCGGAACATGTCCTGCATGCCGAAGGTTCGCGCTTCGTCGGAGACGATGGGGACGATGCGCGCGCCGAGCGCCTCGTCACGCATGAGTTTGGTGAGCAGGCGCACGAAGCTCATCGTCGTCGACACGCTGCGCTCGCCCGAATCGGCGTGGAAAGCGTCATAGAGCCCGCTCGTCGCGAGCGCAAGCGGGCTCGCTTGCTGCCGGCGTTGCGGCAGGTAGCCGCCGAGGCGGCTGCGCCGCGTCTTGAGATAGCGCACTTCGGCGCTCGCCTCGCCCGGGTGGTAGAAGCGCGCGGCGTCGAGGTCGGCGTCCGAGAGCGGCAGGCCGAAGCGATCGCGAAAATGCTTCAAGTCCTCGCTCGCGAGCTTCTTGGTCTGGTGCGAGGTGTTCGCCCCCTGGCCTGAGGCGCCCATGCCATAGCCCTTGGTCGTTTGCGCCAGGATGACAGTCGGCTGGCCGCGGTGCGCGACGGCGGCGGCGTAGGCCGCGTAGATCTTGACCGGGTCGTGGCCGCCGCGCATCAGCGCGTCGATGTCCCTGTCCGACATGTTGGCGACGAGCGCGGCTAGCTCGGGGTAGCGCGAGAAGAAGTGGGCGCGGTTGTAATGGCCGTCGGTCGCCGAGAGCTTCTGGAATTCGCCGTCGACGGCTTCGGACATGCGCTTCAAGATCCAGCCGTCCTTGTCGCGTGCGAAGAGCACGTCCCAGTTGCTGCCCCAGAGGCATTTGATGACGTTCCAGCCGGCGCCCGCGAACAGCGTTTCGAGTTCCTGGACGATGTTGCCGTTGCCGCGCACCGGGCCATCGAGGCGCTGCAGGTTGCAATTGACGACGAGGATCAGGTTGTCGAGCTGTTCGCGCGCCGCGAGTGAAATCCCGGCGAGCGATTCGGGCTCGTCCATTTCGCCGTCGCCGACATAGACCCAGACCTTGCGTGCGCTTGGCGCGACGAGCTCGCGATGCTGCAGATAGCGCTGGAAGCGCGCCTGGTAGATCGCCGAGAGCAGGCCGAGCCCCATCGACCCGGTCGGAAACTGCCAGAAACCCGGCATCAGCGTCGGGTGCGGGTAGGACGAGAGCCCGCGGCCGACGCCGCCCGAAACTTCGCGGCGGAAATGCTCGAGCGCGTCTTCGCCAAGGCGGCCTTCGAGGAAGGCGCGCGCATAGACGCCGGGGGCGGCGTGCGGCTGAAAGTAGACGAGGTCGCCCGGGTGCGTGGGTTGGGCGGTGTCGGCGGCGCGGAAGAAATGGTTGAAGCCGACCTCGAAAAGGTCGGCGATCGACGCGTAGGTCGCGATATGACCGCCGAGCTCGGGGTGGCGGTCGTTCGCGCGCATGACCATGACGAGCGCGTTCCAGCGGTGGATCGCGGTGATCCTCGCCTCGAGGTCGAGGTCGCCGGGGTAGGGCGGCTGCGCTTCGACCGGAATCGTGTTGCGGTAAGGCGTCGTGTGCAGCGTGTGGAAGCGGCCGCCGGCGCGGCGGCCGAACTCGATCAGGCGGTCGACGAGAAATTCGGCGCGCGGCAGGCCGTCGCGCGAGATGACGTCGTCAAGGCTGGCGAGCCAGTCGGCCGTCTCGTCGGGATCGTCGTCGTGATGACGAGCGCCATCGAGCGGCAGGTTTTCCGAGATTTTCATGCGTCCCCCGAAGCTGTCTTGTTCTCTTGTTATGGCGATATGGCTTTAGAGCATGGCGAGCGGCTCGGCGCGGCGCGGCGGCGGGAAGATGCCGTCGATTCGCGCCAGCGTCGCGGCATCGAGCGGCTGCGCGAGCGCGCCGAAATTGTCCTCGACGTGCGCGACCTGTCCGGCTTTCGGAATCGCAATGACCTTGTCGCGCGCGAGGACCCAGGCGAGCGCGAGCTGCGCCGGCGAGCGGCCAATTTCCTGCGCCAGCTTGACGAGGCGCGGGTCGCGCAGGAGCTCGGCCTGTTCGACCGGCGAGTAGGCCATGACGGCGACGCGATGCGCTTCGCACCAGGGCAGGAGATCCCATTCGATGCCGCGTCGCGTCAGGTTGTAGAGGACCTGATTGGCGGCGACGCGCTCGCCGCCCGGCGTGCGCACAAGCTCTTCCATGTCGCCCGGGTCGAGGTTGCTGACGCCCCAGTGCCGGATCTTGCCGTCGCGCTGCAGTCTTTCGAAGCCGGCGATCGTCTCATTGAAAGCCACGTTGCCGCGCCAGTGCAAGAGGTAAAGGTCGATCACCTCGGTGCCAAGGCGCGCTAGGCTGCGCTCGCAAGCAGCGATCGTGCCGCGCGTCGTCGCGTTGTGCGGGTAAACCTTGCTCACCAGAAACACCTCGTCGCGCCGCCCGGCGATGGCGGCGCCGACGACTTTCTCGGCGGCGCCTTCGCCGTACATCTCGGCGGTGTCGATGAGGCTCATGCCAAGCTCGATGCCGCGTTGCAGGCTGGCGATCTCGTTCTTGCGCTCGCTGCTTCTCTCGCCCATGCGCCAGGTCCCCATGCCGAGCGCGGGGACTTTTTCAGTGGGCGTCAGAAGGACGGTCTTCATCGCGGTTTTCATCGTCTTCGCCATGGCCTTCATGGTCCTTTCTGGTAGGTGCCGACGAGCTGCGTTTCGCTGATGACGTGGCCGGCCATCGCCTGTTCGAGCTTCTGCTTGCTCGGCCGCTGCAGGTCGGGCAGGACGACGTCGAGCGCATAGAGCTTGTGAAAATAACGGTGCCTGCCGATCGGCGGACAGGGGCCGCCATAGCCCGTGCGCTTCCAGTCGTTGAGGCCTTCGAGCGTTCCTGCGGGCAGCGCGGCGGCCGCCTCGGGCAGCCCGGCGCAGTCGGCG
>CAZALA010000233.1:0-5045 GCA_964485725.1 uncultured Propionivibrio sp.
CTTCCGGACCCGGCAGCAGCATGCAGTAGTTGAGCGCGTGCAGGAAACGGCGCTCGCCGATCCAGCGGCGCTTCTCGACGAGCTCGTGGTGCATCATCGCGATCTGCCCGGCGGGGCCGCCGAAGCTGATGAAGCCGAGCTTGAGCCAGTACAGCAGCGCTTCGCGAAAGCTCGGGTGGGGCGGTCGCTCGTCGCCTGCCGTCATCTTGATTGTCTGCCCGCGCCCGTTGACCGTTGTGCATGAACTTGCACGACCCCGCTCTCCGCCATCGCCGCCGAACTCGCGAGGTTTGCCAGGAAAAATGCACCATGCGCTGGGTGCGCGCCGGGCCGCCCCTCATTTCCGCAGCTTAGGGATAAGCGAGGATCCTGGCGCCAATCGTATCACCGATGGCAGTGGAATCCGTCGCCTGCGTGTCGAGCCGAATTGGCCGCGCGGCCGCGTTGGCATTGGTGAATCGGCGTCTGGCTAGGGCAGCTTCGAACAGTCGAGCTCGGGCCAGAGTTGCGCGATCGAAAGCCACTGGCCCTTCGGCTTCCTTCTTGCCGCCGCGCCCTGATAAGGGCAATTCTCGATCGCGAGTTCGCGCTTGGCCGTCCAGGTGACGATGAATTTGTCGCCAGAAGACGGCGGTGCCGAATTCAGGAGCCCGGAATCGATGCGCCAGCCCAAGATGGCTTTCCCGCTCGCCGCGTCGAGCCCGAAGCTGTGCGGGAGGCGCGGCGCCGTCTCGTCGAGCAGCCGCTGCACTTGCGGCCAGGACGATTCGGGAAAGTGAATGACCTGAGCTCTGAGGCCGCGCTCGCTGAACGAAAAGTTCGTCATCAGCGCCGGGATACCCCAGGCCTCGGCAATCATCGTCCAGCAGGCGTGCTGGTCGTCGGCGCGGATGCGCTCCTCGGAGCGCAGATTGCCGTAGCACTTGAGCGAATGGCCGGTCGTACGCGCGAGCGCCTTTAATTCGTCGACGCTCATGCCCCCGCGCAGCGCATCCATCGTGAGCACCCAGGGCGGTGCCGACCGCCTCGCCGCCTCATCCGAACGCGCGTACCGCGCAGCGCGTTCCTCGCCTTCCAGGTAGCGCTGATAAAGCAGCACCATTGCAAGCGCACAGAGGATGAAAGCAAGGCCTGCCTTGAGAGCGCTGCGCTTGCCCTTGCGCGCCTGAGGCTTGACTGCTTGGCCGCGTGTTCGCAGCAAAAGGTAGGCAAAGAGGACGGCGAAGGCGGCGGCCAGCGGCACGATCGCGACGAGCTTGTCGGGCCTGACAAGGTCGTCGACGTAATACGTGCGCGTCAGCGTGAAGGCCAGCGAGAGCGCCGCACACAAGGCGCCGAGCCATGCGTACCAGCGTCCGATCAGCGCATACGCGCCGACTGCGTTGGCGCCGTCGCTGCGGTCTACGGTTGCGCACAGGAGAACGACGAGCCCACAGAAGCCGCAGGCCAACGCGAGACTTGCCGGTGCGCCGTCAATCCGGATCTGCGATCGGCTGAGCACAGAGACCCAGCCAGGCAAGGCCCCGAGCACGCCAAAGAGCAGGAGGACGAGTCCGCGAACGAAGCCGCTCTCGATCTTGCGGAACTCGGGCTTCATGGTTGCATCGCGCGCAGGATGGCGATGCGCTGGCGCGTTTCCGGATGCGTGGCGAGCAGGCCGCCGTTGCCGGGACTCTTGCGCTCGAGCTTTTCGAGGCTGCTGACGAGCGGTTCGACGCTCCTGCAGCAACGCAGCAGCACGCGTGCCGCGTAGGCGTCGGCTTCGCGTTCGGCGTCGCGCGAGTAGGCGCCTTCGAGCAGCATGCTCGCCGCGCCGACCGCCGCCGACGAGACGTCGCCAAACCACGCCGCGAGCGCGACGGCGATCGTCGCCCTCTCGATCAATAGCTGCATGCCGTGGCGATGCGTGAGGTGTCCGACTTCGTGCGCGAGCACCGCGTTGATTTCTTCGCTGGTGAGATCGTCGACGAGCCGATCGAGCAAGACAATGTCGCCGCCGGGCAGCGCAAAGGCATTGCTGCCAAGCCTGCCAGACTCGCGAAAATGCAGGCGCCAGGGGACTTCGGCCGCGCTCAGGAAAGCAGTTGCGCGATCACGGATTTCTTCCTGGCGTCCGGCGGGAAGCCTGCTTGGCCGCAACAGTTTTTCGTCGAGTTGGCGCAGCGCCTGCTTGGAGATCGTTTGCACCAGTGCCGGCGGCACCCGCGCAGCGAGCTCGCGCGAGGCGGCCGGGAGTCCCCATAAATAGGCGGCGGTGCTGGCGATGATGACGAAGAGAAAGGACGCGAGCGCCCACAGCCATTTTGCCTGCATGCGCACGACCGGCGAATCGCGCATACCGGCACTCGCCAGCATTGCGGCGCAGGCCGCCGCGTCGGCGACTTCGCAGCGCCCGCCGCTGGCAAACTCGATGCAGCGCGGCGCGTTGGCGTTCGGTTCGCCAAAATCGACGCCGTCAAGATCGAGGTCGAAGGCGACTCCGGGCCCCTTGATCAAAAGACGGCCGTCGGCGATGCTCAGGCGCACCGGCCGGCGCATCGCGCTGCGGCCGTCAAAGTAGTCGGCCTCGACCATTCAGATCGCGATATCGAGATCGAGCGCGGCCATCGTTTCGCTGCCGACGGCCAGCGCATCGCGCCGCGACGCGGCGGTGGCGGCGGCGAGCTGCGCCGGGTTGATGACGAAGAGGTTGCGCGCGCGAAAGCGTGCCAGCCGGATCTGCCCCAGTGGCCAGAAGAAGCCGAGGGTGAGCAGCGTCAGCGCCCAGTTGCTGACGACGATCCAGAGGAAGGAACGAACCTTCTGCGTGCTGCGAAAACGCGTGCCGCCGACGCTCAGGTGATTCCACAGCAGATTGCTGCCGACGACGCGCGCGTAGGGAATCATGATCAGCTGCATGAGCACGAGCAGCCCGGCAAGCACCGGCAGGCCGTACATCAGCATGAGGAGGAGGCCGCGCGTGTAGCTCGCGCCGCGCAACGTCGTGAAGCCGAGGATGACAGCGCCGCCCAGAACCAGGCACCAGAGGATCAGCGGGAAAGCGAGGCCGCGGTAGAAAGCCCCGGCGCCAGCGGAAAAAGCGAGCGGCGTGTTGCCGTAACGCAGGTGGCGCGCGACAAAGGCCTTCTGCTTGCGCAGGAAGGCGGGAAAGTAGAAGCCCAGCGTCACGAGCGTGAGCATGCCGTGAACGAGGAAGAGAAAAAGGACACCCGGGTAGGTTCCGCCAAACTCGAAGCGCAGTCCGCGATAGCTCGTGTTGCGCGCGCGAAAGCGCATCGACTGCAGGAGCAGCCATGGGAAAGCGATCGCGCCGATGGCCCAGACGATGAGGTTGGGCGTCTTGCCGATCTTTTCGGCGATCGCTGCGAGCGCGAAGAAAAGCACGAGCACAAGACGGCCAAGAAGGATTGCGCGCGGCCTGCCGTGGTAATCGAAGGCGGATCCGTCGACGACCATGTTGCGGTGGAAATACTTCTCGCGCCGCACTTTCGCCCAGGCCGAATAGAAGCCGAGCGTGAGCAGCGTCAGCGCCATATTGACGAGCCAGATGCGGAAATATTCGCCGCCACTGCCCCTGAACTCGACCGGCACTTCCTGCGCCTTTGCGTCAGCTGCAGGCTGCGCAGCGACGGGGGCAAGCTGGCGCTCTCCGGTCGCAGCGCCCGCGAGTGCCTTTCTTCGCTCAGCGTCGTAGCTGCGGCGCGACGCCTCGTTCGAGAGGATCCGATAGGCATTGCGCATGGCGTCGAGTCGCTCGACCGGCACCGGTTTGCCGTTGGCCAAGGATTTGCGCAAGCGTGCCAGCGACGCCGCGTAAGCGCTGGCGATTTCCTTGCTGCTCGAGTTCGCGTCGATGCCAAGTGCCGAATAATGGCAAACGAATTCCATCGTGTTCCCCGCCTTCGCAATGCCGACAGCGGTGATCTTCTTGATTTTCGACGACCCGCCCGGCTTTTCGCCCGTCCCTGTTATGCCTTGATGCGAGGATCATTATGCCACGCAGTTGCCGCGGCGGGGAAAAGCTGGCGTCGACGATGGACGGCCAGGTGTCAGAGCAAGGCTTCGATGTCGGCGGCAATCGCTTCGGGCTTGGTCGCCGGCGCGTAGCGCCTGACGACTTCGCCCTTGCGATCGATGAGAAACTTGGTGAAGTTCCACTTGATCGCTTCGCTACCAAGAAGGCCGGGCGCCGCTTCTTTCAAGTGTTTATAAAGCGGGTGCGCATTCTCGCCGTTGACCTCGATCTTGGCGAACATCGGAAAGCTCACGCCATAGTTTTGCTGGCAGAAAGCCGCGATTTCGCTCTCGCTCCCCGGTTCCTGAGCGCCAAACTGGTTGCAAGGGAAGCCAAGAACGACAAAGCCGCGCTCCCCGTAGCGCTGGTAGAGCGCTTCGAGCCCCTCGTACTGCGGCGTGTAGCCGCAGGCGCTCGCGGTGTTGACAATGAGCAGCACCTTGCCGAGGTAAGGTGCGAGCGACTCGCTTTCGCCCGCGCTGTCCCCTTGCAGGCGCGCTGCCGAAAAATCGCTGATCGTGTTCGCCATGGTCACTCCTCAGAAAGCAAACTCTTTCAACGCCGAGTGCGGAGGCGCAGAGGACGCAGAGAAAAAGCTACAGAAAACTCTGCGCTCTCTGCGCCTCTGCGATCTCTGCGTCGAAGGCGGTTTAGTTTTGCTCCTCCATTGACCCGCACGAGCAGAATAGGTTGCGGTCGCCATAGACGTCGTCGATGCGATTCACCGTCGGCCAGAACTTGTTGGCGGCGACCCAGGGCAGCGGGAAGACCGCTTCTTCGCGCGTGTAGGGCCGTGTCCACACGGCGGCGACGATATCGGCCTGCGTATGCGGCGCGTTCTTCAGCGGATTATTGTCGCGCGGCCAGGCGCCGCTCTCGACCTTGGCAATCTCTTCGCGAATCGCGATCATCGCTGCGACGAAGCGATCGAGTTCGGCTTTGCCTTCCGACTCGGTCGGTTCGATCATCATCGTACCGGCGACCGGGAAGCTCACCGTCGGCGCGTGGAAGCCGTAGTCCATCAGGCGCT
>CAZALA010000234.1:0-5026 GCA_964485725.1 uncultured Propionivibrio sp.
GCTTCAAGGCCAAGGCCAGCAAGGCCAAGCAGGCGCAAAGCCGGGTCAAGGCGCTCGAGCGCATGGAGCGGCTGGCGCCGGTGCTCGCTTCGGCCGACTTCACTTTCGAGTTCAAGGAAGCGGCGAACCTGCCGAACCCGATGCTGGCCATGCAGGAAGCGAGCTTCGGCTATCCGCCGCCGGCGGGCGCGCCGGCCGGAACGGGGCCGACGGTGATCGTCGGCAAGGTCGATAAATCGGTGATGGCGGGCCAGCGCATCGGCATTCTGGGCGCCAACGGCCAGGGCAAATCGACGCTCGTGAAAACGATCGCGCGCGTTCTGGCGCCGACTTCGGGCCGCATCACCGAGGGCAAGGCGCTGTCGATCGGCTACTTCGCGCAGCAGGAGCTCGACGTCCTGCGCGCGCAGGACAACCCGCTCGAACACCTGACGCGGCTTGCGCGCGCCGGCCTGCCGGCGGGCCAGGGCGGTCGCGAACAGGACCTGAGAAACTTCCTCGGTACTTTCAATTTTTCCGGCGACATGGTCAAGCAGGCGGTCGGGACGATGAGCGGCGGCGAGAAGGCGCGCCTCGTCCTGTGCATGATCGTCTGGCAGCGCCCGAATCTCCTGCTCCTCGACGAGCCGACCAACCACCTCGATCTCGCCACACGCGAAGCGCTGGCGATGGCGCTCAACGAGTTCGAAGGAACCGTCATGCTGGTGAGCCACGACCGCTCGCTCCTGCGCTCGGTCTGCGACGAGTTCTGGCTCGTCGCGCGCGGCGGCATCGAACCCTTCGACGGCGACCTTGACGATTACCAGCGCTATCTGCTCGACGAAGCAAAGCGCTCGCGCGAGGAACTCAAGGCTTCGCTGAAAGACGCGAAGGAGGCGAAAGAAACAGCGAAACCGGTCGTGACTGCGGCGCCGGCCTCGCCCGACCCGGCAAAGATCGGCGCCCGGGTGAAGTCGCTCAAGCGCGACCAGGGCAAGCTCGAACAGCTGATGCTCGACTTGCAGGCGAAGAAGCACGCGCTCGAAGCGCGCCTCTCGGTGCCCGCTGCGCCGCTGTCGACGCAGGAGATCGTCGAGATCGGCAGCGAACTGCAAGGCGTCGATGCGGCGCTCGCCGAGCACGAGGAAAAGTGGCTCGCAATTTCCGAAGCGATCGAAGCCGGGGGCGTGCAGGCTTAGCAAGCGCCGCGGCGCTAGCCGATCGTCTTGCAGCGCGCTGGCGGCGCCTCCTAGAGCTCGCGCGCGACGCGAAAACCCAAGTTGAGGCAACGACTCTCTGGCGTATTGATGTTGCGGAAAGACGAGCGCAACCAGATCGGGAAGCTGTTCCAGCCGCCGCCGCGGCGAACCCGCGTGTCCCCGGTATCCGGACCCTGCGGATCATCGACCGGCGACACGGTGTAGTAGTCTTCGCCGTACCAGTCCGCGACCCATTCCCAGACGTTGCCGTGCATGTCATGAATGCCCCAGGCGTTGGGCGCGTAGCTGCCGACTGGCGCGGGAAAGGCGGTGGGATCGTCGGCTGCGATGATGAGACTTTGCACATGGCCGAAGTCCGCGTGCCGTGACAAATCGATCGCGCGGGCGAATCCGGGCAGATCGGCAGGATCGTCGGTGCCGGCATAACGCGTCACCCCGCCGGCGCGGTTCGCGTATTCCCACTCGGCTTCGGTCGGCAGGCGATAATGCTTGCCTTCCCTGGCGCTGAGCCAGCTGAGGTAGGCCAGCGCGTCGTTGTGGCTGACGTTGACCACCGGATGGCGATCCGTTTGCCGATAGCCGGTATTGCGCCAATCGAAGTCGGCTCGCCGCCCCTCGCTTTTTTTCGAGACGACGTCATAGCCCCAGCCGCCGGTGCCGTCGGTTTCGGCCTCGGTGCGATAACCGGTCGCCTCGACGAAACGCCGGAACTGCCCCACCGTCACTTCGTACTTTGCCAGCAGGAACGGCCTCGTGATGCGGACTTTGTGGCGCGGATACTCGTCGGCAAGATCCGCGGCCGGCACTTCCATTGCGGGGAACGCGGCGACAGCCGCCGCTGCCGGCTCCGCGCCGCCCATCATGAATTCGCCGGCTGCCAGCAGCAAGAGCTCATGCCCCTCGGAATCCTCGAAGAATGGCGGATTAGCGGCGTGGGCGGCGGCAAGTCCGGCGACCAGAAAAGCGATGGCAACGAGCTTGAGCAAAGCGCTCATTTCATCTTCCTCGACACGCATCGAATAACGATAACGCACTCCGGACTTGCGCACGAGCATATCGGCGCGTTCCGATCGCTCGCTATCGGTCATACTGTCGCGAAAAAACGCGCACACTTGGAGATCGACGATCATGAAAGCTGCTTACTACTCGACAAAAGGCCCCGCTCGCGACGTTCTGATCTACGGCGAGCAGCCCGATCCGGTCGCGCAAGCGGGTGAAGTCCTGGTACGCATCGCACATTCGGGAGTGAATCCGTCGGATGTCAAAAACCGTCTGGGGCTGACCAGCCCGGCAATGGACTTTCAGCGCGTTATCCCGCACAGCGATGGCGCTGGCGTCATCGAAGCGGTCGGGGACGGTGTATCGGCGCAATTGGTCGGACAGCGAGTCTGGACGATCAACGGACAGTGGCAGCGCCCGTTCGGCACAGCCGCAGAACTGATCGCCATAGCGGAGAGCCAGGTTGCGCCCCTCCCCGAAAACCTGTCAACGGAAACAGGTGCCTCACTCGGTATTCCGCTATTGACAGCCTGGTACGCGGTGCACGCTTGCGGCGGGCTGCTCGGGAAGACGGTACTCGTCTACGGAGCCACTGGCGCGGTCGGTGGCTATGCGACCCAGCTTGCCGCGCGCTCCGGCGCGCGAGTCATTGGTGTTGCCGGTAGCACGGAAAGATGCCAGCTCGCTTCCCGCCTCGGTGCCGAGTGGGTCATCAATCGCAATGACCAGGACGTGGTCGCTTCGGTCCGTGAGCTCACGTGCGGGAAAGGCGCGGACGCCATCATCGAAGTCGACGCGGCGGCAAACGTCGGCAAATATGGAGAACTCCTGAAGTTCGGTGGCGATGTCATCGTTTATGGATCGGGGGCCGGCGTGATCGAGGTCCCCTTCAGGTCGATGATTGTGGGCTTCGCCAATCTGCGCTTCTTCATCGTCTACAAGTTGCCCCTTGCGGTGAGGCAGGCCGCCATCGACGTGCTCACTCCTCTGTTGGAACGAGGCGCGCTGCAACATCCACAGGTCGAAGTCTTTCCGTTGTCGGAAATTGCCAAGGCTCATGAACGCGTCGAGGCCGGCGCCAACGCAAAGATTATCGTTGACCCACGCAGCTAGGGTTGCCGCGTGAGCTGGCCACAGCGCCTTCGATCCCGCCAGCGGCTGTGATCGCAAGCTGCAGGACGGCAAGGTCGCGGCTGCCGGGCGAGCGAAAGCCGCGCCGCATAAAAAAGGCGCCCCGAAGGGCGCCTGAAGGGGGAGGAAGAAAGGCTAGTGGTGGTAAGCGGTTTCGCCGTGCGAGCTGATGTCGAGGCCTTCGCGCTCTTCTTCTTCGGGAACGCGCAGGCCGATGAAAACATCGACGAGCTTGTAGGCGACGAGCGAGACGATGCCCGACCAGACGATCGTCGTGCCGACACCCCAGAGCTGGGCGATGACTTGCGCGGTCATGTCGTAGTCGCCGACCTTGTTGGCGACGTAGTCATAGACGCCGGTGCCGCCGAGCGAGGGCGCAGCGAAAACGCCGGTGAGGATGGCGCCGAGCATGCCGCCGACGCCGTGCACCCCGAAGACGTCGAGCGAGTCGTCGGCACCGAGCAGGCGCTTCAGTCCATTGACGCCCCACAGGCAGATCACGCCGGCCAACAGACCGATGACGATGGCGCCCTTGATGCCGACAAAGCCGGCGGCCGGGGTGATCGCCACCAAGCCCGCGACAGCGCCGGAAGCGGCACCGAGCATCGACGGCTTGTCCTTGATCATCCATTCGGCGAGCATCCAGGACATCGCCGCGCAGGCCGTCGCCACCCAGGTGTTGACCATCGCCAGAGCGGCGCCGCCGGAAGCTTCGAGCGCCGAGCCGGCGTTGAAGCCGAACCAGCCGAACCACAGCAGGGACGCGCCGATCATCGTGAAGGTCAGGCTGTGCGGGGCCATCGATTCGCGGCCGTAACCGACGCGCTTGCCGATGAGGACGGCGCCGATCAGGCCGGCCACCGCCGCGTTGATGTGGACGACGGTCCCGCCGGCGAAGTCGAGCGCACCTTTCTGGAACAGGAAGCCCGCGGTCTTGCCGGCGGCTTCACCGGCCGCGGCGTCGATGTAGGCGTCCGGACCCGCCCAGTACCAGACCATGTGCGCCATCGGCAGGTAGGAGAAGGTGAACCACAGGACCATGAAGACGAGCACCGCCGAAAACTTCGCGCGCTCGGCGAAGGCACCGACGATGAGGCCGCAGGTGATCGCCGCGAAAGCGCCCTGGAAAACGACGTAGGCGAGTTCCGAAATGCCGACGCCCTTGCTGAAGGTGGCCGCGATCGAATCGACGGTGACGCCGTCGAGAAACAGTTTACTCAGCGTGCCGAAGAAAGCCCCGCCTTCAGTGAACGCCACCGAGTAGCCGTAAATGACCCAGAGCACGCTGATCAGCGAGAAAGTGACGAAGACCTGCATCAGCACCGAGAGCATGTTCTTCGAGCGCACGAGGCCGCCTTAGAACAGCGCAAGGCCGGGGATCGACATCAGGATGACGAGGGCGGCGCTGACCATCACCCAGGCGTTGTCGCCCTTATTGACGGTCGCTGCCGGTGCCGCCGGCGCGGCAGCGTCGGGAGCCGCTGCGGCCGCAGCGGCAGGAGCGCTCGCCGTCGCAGCGGGGGCAGCTTGCGCCCACGCCGCCGGGGTCACGCCGACAACCGACACGACGAGGGCGCCGAGCAAGGCCAGAGTTGCAAACAGGTGTCTCATTATGGGCTCCCTTACAGCGCGTCCTCACCGGTTTCGCCGGTGCGGATGCGGATGACTTGCTCGACATCGAAGACGAAAATCTTGCC
>CAZALA010000235.1:0-4998 GCA_964485725.1 uncultured Propionivibrio sp.
GGAGGAAACTTCCAGGCGCCAGGAGGACTTATGAGTGTCACCGGTCGGCCTGAGGGTGAGCCCGGCGCCGGCCCGAGGAGGGTCGGTCCGAGCATTGCGGACGTGATGACCGGCATGAATGCATCGATCGGCATTCTGTCGGCGCTGTGTCACCGCACGGACAACGACCGCGCCGGCCAGCACATCGACGTCTGTCTGATGGATACGGTGATCGCTTCGCTGACGCACTATGCGCAGATCTATCTCGTCAACGGCGAGACCCCGCCGCGGCGCGGCACCTCCGGCAATGGCGGCGTGCCCGCGCGCGTGTTCACCTGCGCCGATCAGGACATCATGCTGGTCTGCGGCAACGACTCGCAGTTCGAAAAGTGCTGCGGTGTGCTCGGCCATCCGGAGCTCGCCAAGGACTCGCGCTTCGTGAAGAACAACGATCGGGTCGTGCATCGCGACGCACTGATGAAAATCCTCGAAGATCTGTTCATCACCAGGCCCGCGAAATACTGGCTGGATGAACTGGAGCGGGTTGGCGTTCCAGCCGGCCCGATCAATGACTTCAAGCAGGTATTCGACGACGAGCAGGTCAGGCACCGCGGCATGGAGGTGAAGGTCAAGCATCCGCTGCGGGACGAGCTGTCGTTGATCCGCAACGCGCTGACGTTCTCCGAGACTCCGATCAAGGATTATCGCGCGCCGCCGCTGCTGGGCCAGAACACCGACGAAGTGCTGAAGGGCAAGCTCGGCTACAACGAGGCGAAGCTCGCCGAACTGCGCAAGGGCGGCATCATCCAGCAGGCGGGGTGAAAAACTCAACGTCATTCCGGGGCGCGAGCAAAGCGAGCAAACCCGGAATCCCGAGGTGATCCGCTCCGAGGCCGACAACCTCGAGATTCCGGATCAGCGCTTCGCGCTGTCCGGAATGCCCCGTTTGGCTCAAACCGGAGAATCCTTCGGGAAGTCCGGTTTGCGCTTTTCCTTGAATGCAGCGACGCCCTCGCGCACTTCGGGCCCGGTAAACCCCAGGAACTCCAGCGCCAGCGACGCATCGAACGACGGGCCCATCTGTCGCAGCCAGTTGTTGAGCGCATACTTGGTCCAGCGGATCGCGCTTGGGGGACCGTCCGCGAGCCGCGTCGCAATCTCGAGCGCCTTGGCGTCGAGTTCGGAATCCTCGACCGCGAGCGATACGAGCCCGATTCGTTCGGCTTCCTCGCCGCTGAGCGTGTCGCAAAGCAGCAGATAGTATTTCGCCTTCGCCATCCCGCAGAGCAGGGGCCAGACGATCGCCGCATGGTCGCCGGCGGCAACGCCGAGTTTGGTATGGCCGTCGATGATTCGCGCTTTTTTCGCTACGATCGAAATGTCTGCCAGCAAGCCGCACACGAGGCCTGCGCCGACCGCCGGCCCGCGTATGGCGCTGACCACGGGCTTGGAGCAATTGATGATGTTGTAGACGATGTCTTTCGCTTCCTTCCAGTTGCGCGCCCGCGCCTGGAAATCGTTCATGATCGTGTCGATCATCGCCATGTCGCCGCCGGCGGAGAACGCATCGCCGACGCCGGTCAGCAGCACCGCCGAGACATCCGGATCCTCGTCGACGTCGCGCCAGATCGCGCCAAGCTCGCCATGCATGATCTGGTCCGCGGCGTTGAGCTTGCCGGGATTGTTCATGCGGACCCGCAGCACCCGTGGCGCGGGCCAGTCGAACTGCAGGCGCTGATAGCGGGCGTAGCGGTCGGACATGGCGCTGTCCCGGTTAGAGGATCGGCGGCGCGTACTGGATGCCGCCGGCGTTCCAGAGCTGATTGAGGCCGCGAGGAATGCCGAGCGGCGATTCGTTGCCGAGATTGCGCTCGTACACTTCGCCGTAGTTGCCGACATGGCGAATGATGCGCGCCGCCCAGTCTTTCGTCAGCCGCATGTCCTCGCCGTAGGTTCCGTCGGTGCCGACGAAACGCATCACGTCGGGCTTGGTCGACTTCATTGCCTCGCCGATGTTCTTCGACGTGATGCCGAGTTCTTCGGCGTTCAGCATCGCAAAGAACGTCCATTTCACCAGCAACAGCCAGTCGTCGTCCTTGTGCCGCACCACCGGCGCCAGCGGATCCTTCGAGATCACATCGGCGAGAATGACATGCTCGCCGGGCTTTGCGAGCTTGAGCCGCTGCGCGTAAAGTTGCGATACGTCGCTGGTCACGACATCGCACTGGCCGCTGTCATAGGCCTTGACGACATCCTCGAGCTTGTCGAAGCGCGTCTCCTGAAACTTCATGTTGTTGGTGCGAAAGAAGTCGGCGAGATTGCGTTGCGTCGTCGTCCCGGTCTGCATGCAGATCTTGCTGCCGTCGAGTTCGAGCGCGGTATCGGCGTTCTTTGACCGGCGGACCATGAAGCCTTGCCCGTCGTAATATGACACCGCCGCGAAGTGCAGGCCGAAGCCGAGTTCACGCGAGAGATTCCACGTCGAATTGCGGGCTAGCACGTCGACCTTGCGGTCTCTCAATTCCCTGAAGCGCTCACTGGCATCGAGCGGCACGAATTTCACTTTCTTCGGATCGTCGAAGATGGCCGCGGCAAGTGCACGGCAGAAATCGACGTCGAAGCCGCTCCAGGTCCCTTGCGCGTCGGGATTGGAGAAGCCGGGCAGGCCGGTATTGACACCGCACAGGAGTTCGCCGCGCGCGCGGACCTTTCGCAACGTGTTGGCGTCATAACGGATGTAGGTCCAGGCTCCGGCGATCACCGCCAACGCGACGGCAAGCCCGATCGCGAGGCCCGTTCGAAATGTCTTCTGCATGAAAATCTCTCGCTTGCGATTGTCTGATGTGTCGCCTGTCGCGGGATCGCGCCGCGGCCGTTACAGTTCGGGCCGCTGACGAACGACGACCTTGGTGCCCACTGGCACGCGTTCGAACAGGTCGATCACATCGTTGTTGACGAGCCGGAAGCAGCCGGACGATACGGCGCTGCCGATCGTCTGCGGCTGGTTGGTGCCGTGAATGCGATAGACGGTGGCGCCGAGATAGAGCGCGCGTGCGCCGAGCGGGTTGCCGGGACCGCCGGCCATGAAACGCGGCAGGTAGGGCTGGCGCTGGATCATCTCCGGCGGCGGCGTCCAGTCCGGCCATTCCTGCTTGCGCGAGATCTTCAAAAGGCCCTGCCACTGAAAGCCTTCGCGGCCGACGCCGATGCCGTAGCGCAACGCACGGCCGTTGCCCTGAACGAGATAGAGGAAGCGCTCGGAGGTATGGACGATGAGCGTGCCCGGCGGCTCGCTCGTCCGATAGAGCACCATCTGGCGCTGGTATTGCGGATCGGGCTGTTCCTCAGCCTCGTTCGGGACGAAGCCCGGCTGGTCGTCCAGATTGGAGTAATCGCGCTGCGCCGAGGCGGAGCCGAGCGACAGGGTGAGGGCCGTGATGCAGGCCGCCAGAGCGAACAGGCCTCGTGCAAACTTGATCATTCCATTGTCTCGCGTTGAGTTGCCGTGCAAGGCGCGCCGTGTCGCGGTCCAGCCCATGCCGGGGTGAGCAAATCCCATCCCCGTCAGGCTGGCAAGCCTATATCGCGATTGACATAATTAGATGTCCGACGTGCGTCCAGGATGATCAAAAAATCGGCCGGGCATCGCGGAAGTGGGCAGGTAATTGCTGTAGACATGAGCGCCAATTCGCCCCTACCTAGTTGCTCGAACTGATCGCCCCGATCATTGCTTGCACGGTGACGCCCCAGCCATGTCCGGCCGTCCGCTGGTTCTTACCCTGTCCTGTCCCGATCGGCCGGGAATTGTTGCCGCCGTTTCCACATTTCTGTTCGACAACGGCCAGAACATTCTCGACGCCCAGCAATTCAGCGACGTCGAGACCGGACGTTTTTTCATGCGCGTCGTATCGGAGGGCGCGCCTGAGTCGCTGCCGCTGGACCCGCTTCGCGAGAAATTTCAGGCTGTCGGCAGCGCATTGCAAATGGAGTGGCAGATGCGCGACCACTCGGCGCGGCGCCGGGTCATGCTGCTGGTTTCGCGCTCGGATCATTGCCTCGTCGATCTGCTCTATCGCTGGCGCATTGGCGAACTCTCGATGGAGCCGACTGCCGTCGTGTCCAATCACCCGAGGGACAAGCACAACGGCCTGCAGCTCGGCGCTATTCCCTTTCATCATCTGCCGGTTTCCGCAGCGACGAAGGAAGCGCAGGAAGCACAACTATGGCGGCTGATCGAAGCGACGCAGACCGAACTGGTCGTGCTTGCGCGCTACATGCAGATTCTCTCAAGCAGCTTCATCGACAAGCTGCATGGCCGCTGCATCAATATCCATCACTCGTTCCTGCCGGGCTTCAAGGGCGCGCGGCCCTATCACCAGGCGCACGAACGCGGCGTGAAGCTGATTGGCGCGACCGCGCATTACGTGACCGGGCACCTCGATGAAGGCCCGATCATCGAGCAGGACGTCGAGCGGATCAGTCATCGCGACTCGCCGGAGGACCTCATTCGAAAGGGGCGCGATATCGAGCGCCGCGTGCTGGCGCGGGGCGTGCGTTACCATCTGGAAGACCGCGTTGTTCTGAACGGCCGCAAGACAGTGGTGTTCACCGATTGACGCGTGTGGAACGTCGATCCCTGATCGGATGTTTTTGCGGCCTGGAATCGATCGCCGGCGGCCGCACAGGCGCAGAATTGGAACTTTCTGATAGTTTTTGACGAAAATTGGCTTCTCCGGGCCGATTCGGTGGGGGGCGGAGGTGACGACACGATCTCGCCGAGCGGTCTGCAAACCCTGAACTAGGTGCAGATCGTCTTTCCTAAGTAATTGATAATATTATATTTTCGTTATGTTGAAGGGGCGGCCGTGTTGTTCCTACCACACCTGTGGCCAAACGCCTTGCTGGGTCCGTTACCGTACTGACATCTGAAGTGCGCCTTTGATGGGCATGGGCGATGGTTTTCTCGCGACAGAGGGGGGCATCCCGAGTCGTCCCGTCAGGGTTTCGCTCAAGTCGCTC
>CAZALA010000236.1:0-4994 GCA_964485725.1 uncultured Propionivibrio sp.
CCGCCACCAGCACCCGCCGCCGCACCGATCGCCGCGCCGGTCGCTGCGCCGCGGCCGCCGCCGGTGAGGCCGCCGATCACCGCGCCGGCCGCCGCGCCGATCCCCGCGCCGGTACCGGTATCACGCTGCGTCTGGGTCATGTCGGCACAGCCACCGAGCGCGACAGCGGCGGCTGCAAGCATGCTAACGGCAAGAATCTTGTTCATCGGCTGGCCTCCTCAGGCTTGAAGCGGGTTAGGGACAGGAAATAGAGGCCAGCAGGCGCTGAAAGTTCAAGTCAGCCGCCGGAGACCGGCAGCGAATGCGCGCCGGTGCGGGTCACGCGGCCGCCCTCATCGAAGTACACGGCGAAGAAGTGATGGTAAGCGCCTTCGGTCCTCGTCTTCCAGTCCCAGACGAACTCCTTCTTCAGCGCGAAATACTGTTCCTGGGCAGGCTGGCCGAGCAGGCGACGGATTTCGTCCCGCGTCATTCCCGGCCGGACGCGCGCGAAATTCTCCTCGGTCAGTACCTGGCGCACTTCGCGCAGGATGCTGTCGCGATCAAAATCGATCATGTAATTGACGACGCCGCCCGGCGTGCGCGGGTATTCCCAGGTGCGGCTGCCGTCGGCGTCGACCCATTCCATCGTCGGCGGCCCCATGATCGCGCGTACCTCCTGCAGCGTCGAAATGCCGGGCTTGAGCCGGTTCAGATTGACGCCGTCGCAGGCCGGCAGAACCATCGCCAGCAGCCCCGAAAACAGTCCCGCCATGATCTTCCTGAACACAGGTTCTCCGCGTTTGCACCGAATTGGCGAGAGTCTAACCGTCGGCCGGCCCTCGCCGCAAATTCGCATTGCATCGAACCCGTTGCCCGGGAAGCGCATGCACGGGCTAGCGGAAAAACTCCTCGAGCCTTTCGAAGACTTCGTGTTCGGCGCCGTGGCGGCGCACCGAGAAGACGTCCTCGAGCTTTTCCAGCTGCTTGACCATCTGCTCGAGGCGCGCGTCCTCATTGACCATCAGCCAGATGCGGCTGGTCGCGCCGTTGCCCTCGCTGACCGGCATGCAGAGAATGCCTTCGACGTTGTAGGCGCGGCGCGAAAACATGCCGACGACGTGCGACATGACGCCGGCGTGGTTGTTGACGCCAAGTTCGAGGACGGTGTGGGCGGGCGTCGTGCTTTGCGTGACGGTGTTCATTTCTCTCCTCCGATCATTTCGGTGTTGGCCGACCCCGGCGCGACGATGGGCAGCGTCTGTTCGTGCATCGCGATGCTCGCGTGGATCAGCGTCGGGCCGCGCGCGGCGAGCGCGGCGGCCAGCGCGGAACGCGGATCGGCGGCCTGGTCGAGATCGAGCGTGCGCCAGCCGAAAGCCGCCGCGACGGCGACAAAGTCGGGAACGCCCTTGAACTTGGAAGCGAAGATGCGCTCGCCGTAGAACATCGTCTGCTGCTGGAAGACGAGACCGAGCGAATAGTTGTTCACGAGGATGACCTTGACGTTCACGTCCTCCTCGGCGGCGGTCGCAAGCTCCTGAATGTTCATCAGAATGCTGCCGTCGCCCGAGAAGCAGACGACCGTGCGCTCGGGCGCGGCGAGCGCGGCGCCGATCGCCGCCGGCAGGCCGAAGCCCATCGTTCCGAGTCCGCCCGAGGTCAGCCACTGGCGCGGCCGCCGCAGGGGGTAGGATTGCGCGACCCACATCTGATGCTGGCCGACGTCGGTGGTGATGATCGCTTCGTCGTCGAGCGCGTCGGCGACCGCCCGGATCAGGCCGTAGGGCATGCGCGTGTCGTCGATGCCGGGCGTGACGAGCGGGTGCGCGGCCTTGAGCTCGCCGACGCGCGTCAGCCAGGGCGCGCGCAAGTGCGTCTCGATCCTGGGCAGCAGCGCCTCGAGCACCGCGCGCACGTCGCCAGTGATGCCGACGTGCGCGGTCTTGATCTTGTCAAGCTCGGAGGGGTCGATGTCGACGTGCACGATCTTCGCGCGCGGGCAGAAGGCAGCGACCTTGCCGGTCGCGCGGTCGTCGAAGCGCGCGCCGATCGCGATCAAGAGATCGGCTTCGTCGAGCGCCAGATTCGTGCAGCGCGCGGCGTGCATGCCGAGCATGCCGAGCGAGAGCGCGTGATCGACCGGCATCGCACCGAGCCCCATCAAGGTCATCACGGTCGGCAGGCTCGCCTTTTCGGCAAGCTCGACGGCAAGCGCCGCCGCGCCCGAGTGCACGACGCCGCCGCCCAAGTAGAGGATGGGTCGCGCCGCCTCGTTGATCAGCGCTGCGGCGCTCGCGACGAGTTCAGCACGCGGCGCTGCGGCGATGTCGGCGACGCCCGGTTGCGGCCAGGCTGTGCCATCGACCTCGACGCGCTGGTTCTGCACGTCTTTCGGGATGTCGATGAGCACCGGTCCGGGCCGCCCCGAGGCAGCCAGGCGAAATGCCTGCGGAATGACCTCGAGCAACTCGGCGGCGGAGCCGACGAGAAAATTGTGCTTGGTGATCGGGATCGAGAGGCCGTAGGTATCGACTTCCTGGAAAGCGTCGGTTCCGATCATCGACTTGGGCACCTGCCCGGTGATCGCGACGAGCGGAATCGAATCGAGCTTGGCGTCGGCAATCGCCGTCAACAGGTTCGTCGCGCCGGGACCCGAAGAAGCCATGCAGACGGCGACCTCGCCGCTGACCCGCGCCATACCCTGCGCGATGAAGCCGGCGCCCTGCTCGTGGCGCGCCAGGATGTGGCTGATCTTCGCCGATTGCGACAAGGCGTCGTAAATCGGCAGGATGGCGCCGCCGGGAATGCCGGCGATCTTGCGCACGCCCTGTCGTTCGAGCAGACGAACGACGATTTGCGCGCCGGTGAGCGTTTCGGTGGGCTGGCCTGGCATGGGTTTCTCCTTTGCTGGAACGGTTTTGAAATTCTTCATTCGCTTGGGTAACGCCGCCGGGCGGGAGCCCAAAAACAAAAACCCCCGCTCGGTTGGCACCGGCGGGGGTTTGGGGAATTGGGTGGTGGCTTGCGGCTTACCTTCTTCCGGCCCTCGACGGTGACCTTCTCGTAATGTTTACTACTCGTACGACGCGTACCGGGCGCAGCGCCAGCTTGGCTGGCAGCGAACGGCGAGCGACGACAAAGAGCGCGATCGAAAGCGCAACGAGGACGGCGAGGGCGAGGACATCAAGCAGCAACATATTCCTGACTCTAAAACATGACGTGAATCCGGATTAGAAACGAGCGCGCCAAAAAATACAACCCTTATTTCAGCAGGGAGATCGGGCGCGCCGGCGCGCGCCCGCGTTTTCGGGCCTTGCGATCGCCGCGCTACTGGCTTAAAGCCCGGTCGAGAACCTCGGACACGTCGCGCGAGAGCTGCAGCCGGCTGCGCAGCGCTGCCAGTGCGGCGCGCGCATGCGCTTGCCGCCCGGCGTCGAAGCGGCGCCAGCGGTCGAAGCAACGCGCGATCCTCGCGGCGACCTGGGCGTTGATCGGATCGAGCCGCGCGATCGACTCGGCGAGGAAGCGATAGCCCGCGCCGTCGGCCGCGTGAAAACGCAGGTGGTTGGCGCCAAAGCCGCGCAGCAGCGCATAGACCTTGTTCGGATTCTTAAGGTCGAAGGCGGCGTGCCGCGTCAGCGCCTCGACGCGCGCGAGCGTCCCGGGCAGGCGGCTGCCCGCCTGCACCGCGAGCCACTTGTCGACGACGAGCGCTTCGCCCTGCCAGCGTTGGTAAAACGCGGCGAGCGCCGCTTCGCCCTCGCCGCCCGCCGCGTTGGCGAGAATGGCGAGCGCGGCGAATTGATCGGTCATATTGTCGGCGCTTTCGAACTGGCGCAGCGCGAGCGCGCGATGGCTGGCTGCGCCCGTCTCGACGAGCAGCGCAAGGCAGAGATTGCGCAGGCGGCGCCGGCCGACCGCTGCCGTGTCGGTGCTGTACGCGCCGCTCGGCGCAAGCTCGGCGTAAAGGCGAACGAGATCGCTTGCGAGCGCCTCTGCGAGCGCGCGCAGGAGCGCGTTGCGCGAAGCGTGCAGGCGTTCCGGATCGACGACCTGCATCTGCTCGGCAAGCGTCGCTTCGCCCGGCAGCGTCAGCGCTTCGGCGATGAAGGCCGGGTCGCTCGCACTGCACAGCACGCGCCGCGCCGCGGCAAGAACCGTCGGCGAAAAATTCCCGGCTGCGTCGCCGACGCCTGCGCTGTTCGCGCCGCGCAGGATGAGCTCGCCAAAGAGCCGCTGTCCCGCTTCCCAGCGGTTGAAGGGATCGCTGTCGTGCGCCAGCAGATGCGCGAGATCGGCCTCGCTGTAGGCATGATCGAGGATCACGGGGGCCGAGAAATTGCGCAGCAGGGAGGGCACCGGGGCTGCTGCGACGTTCTCGAAAACGAAGGACTGTTCGGCCTGCTTGAGTTCGAGAAGGGCGCTGTCGCGGCCCCCGGCGAGCGGCAAATCGCCGCCGTCGGCGCCGATCAGCCCGACCGCGACCGGGATCAGACAGGGCGCGGCATCGCTCGCCGCGGCGGCGCCCGGCGCCTGCGCAAGCGTCAGCGTGTAACGTTTTTGCGCCGCATCGTAGGCGCCGCGAGCCGTGACACGAGGCGTTCCGGCGCGGCTGTACCAGGCCATGAATGGCGTGAAATCGTAGCCTTAAGCGTCGGCCAACGCGGCGACGAAATCGTCGCAGGTGACGCCCTGCCCGTCCTGGCGCGCAAAGTGCTGAACGCCCTGGCCCACCCGGAGCCTACGCCCCAAGCTCGGCAGGTACATGTCCTCACCGATCGTGAACGGGAGGTGCTGGAGCTCCTGGTGCGCGGTGTGACGTCCAACCGGGACCTTGCCGAGCAACTTTTCGTGAGCGAGAACACGATCGAGTATCACCTGCGGAATATCCTGGACAAGCTGCACCTGCAGAACCGCGCCCAGGTGATTGCCTACGCGATGCGGCATGGGCTCGTCAACTTGCCGGAAGGCGAGGAGACCTGATCTGACCTGACCTGACCTACCCCGCTGGG
>CAZALA010000237.1:0-4961 GCA_964485725.1 uncultured Propionivibrio sp.
CGAAATCGTGTCGGCGTCGCGCTTGGTCCCCGTGAGCACGAGCGCCTGGCCGATCGAAACGTCGCGCAGCAGATGGTCGAGCAGGCGGTTCTTGTGCGAGAGGTCGTCGACGAAATGCATGCGCTGTTCGATGTTCTCGTGCTTGGCGTGGCTCGCGTCGACCTTGATCGTCAAGGGGTCGCGCGTGACGCTGCGTGCCATCTGGCCGACGCTGCCGTCGAGCGTCGCCGAAAAGAGCACGGTCTGGCGCGAAGCGGGCGTTGCCGCGACGATCATTTCGATGTCTTCGATGAAACCCATGTCGAGCATGCGGTCGGCTTCGTCGAGGACGAGCACTTGCAGCTGCGAAAAATCGATCTTGCCCGAGTTCATGTGATCGATCAGGCGTCCCGGCGTCGCGACCAGAATCTCGGGGTTGCGTGAGAGCAGTTCCATCTGCTTCGGATACGGCATGCCGCCGAGGATCGCCACGGCTTTGAGGCGGCGCAGCGAGCCCGCGTATTTGTCGGCGGCCTGCGTGACCTGCAGCGCGAGTTCGCGCGTCGGCGTCAGCACGAGCATCTTCGGTTGCGCCGCGGCAAAGCGCGGGCGGTCGTTGCCGCGCGAGCGTGCCGACTGCCGGTCCTGGTTAGGCGTGCGGCGGGCGGGGGCGACGAAGGCAGGGCGTTCCTGCGAAGCGAAGCGGTGCAGCGCGGGGAGCATGAAAGCGGCGGTTTTGCCCGAGCCCGTCTGCGAAGTGACCAGCAGGTCGCGGCCGGCGATGGCGGCCGGAATCGCCTGCGCCTGAACCGGCGTCGGGGTGGTGTAGCCGGAAGCGGCAAGAGCGTTGAGCAGGGCTTCGTGAAGCCCGAGTTCTGCAAAAGTCATCAATTTCTTTCGTGTGAAGCACAGCGCCGCGCAGCCGAAGATAAAATCGGCGCACGGGCGCAAAAAAATGCAACGCCAACCAACGAAATAGTTGAGAGACTCCGCTTGAAGCAGGAGAATTCGGGACTTTTCGGCACAAAAGCTTTGTGCCAGGGCGATGTCAGACGATCAACACCAGGAGGCAGGAGGGCTTTAGAGAAGCGGCCAGGTTCGCGAAGCGCGTTGCCCGTCGCACGATCAATCAGGCGACAGACGGCACGCAGTATAGCGGCTTTGCGCCTCCGCGTCGAATCAATTGCACAATCGCCGCGCCGCCACTGTCGCCAAGCGATTGGCACGAGCCCTGCCAAAGGGTGAGCACCGCCGCTTTATCGCGTATCCTTCGCTACGCCATGAAACCGCCTCGCCGTATCGCGCATCTCGACATGGACGCTTTCTTCGCGTCGGTCGAGCTGCTGCGCTATCCCGAACTCAAGGGCGAAGCCGTCGTCGTCGGCGGCCGCAGCGCAGCAGCGCCCATCGTGCAGGCCGACGGCAGCCGGCGCTTTGCGCGCCTGAGCGAATACACGGGACGCGGCGTCGTCACGACCTCGACCTACGCGGCGCGCGCCTTCGGCGTCTTTTCCGGCATGGGGCTCATGAAATCGGCGCGGCTCGCGCCGCAGGCGATCCTCCTGCCCGCGAACTTCGACGACTATCGCCATTATTCGCGGCTCTTCAAAGCCGCGGTCGCAAGCATCGCGCCGCAAATCGAGGACAGAGGCATCGATGAAATCTATATCGACCTCAGCGAACTGGATGCAGACGCGCCGGTGCTCGCGCGCAGGATCACGCAGGCGGTCGTCGACGCGACGGGCTTGAGCTGCTCGATCGGCATTGCGCCGAACAAGCTCCTCGCCAAGATCGCTTCCGACCTCGAGAAGCCCAAAGGCATCACGATCCTCGAGCCTGACGACCTGGCGAAGCGAATCTGGCCCTTGCCCGCGAAGAAGATCAACGGCATCGGGCCGAAGGCCGCGGCGAAGCTCGCAGGCCTTGGCATCGCCACGATCGGCGAGCTTGGCGCCGCGCCCGAGGCTTTCCTGATCGCGCATTTCGGCGCCTCGAGCGGGCGCTGGATGCATCAGGTCGCAAACGGCATCGACGAGCGAGCGGTGGTGACCGAATCGATCCCGAAATCGGTGAGCCGCGAAAGCACTTTCGAGCGCGACCTGCACGCGCGGCGCGACCGCGCCGAACTTTCGGAAATTTTCACGGCGCTGTGCACACGAGTGGCCGGCGACTTGCAGCGCAAGGGCTACGCCTGCCGCACCGTCGGCATCAAGCTGCGCTATTCCGATTTCCAGGCGGTGACGCGCGACACGACGCTAGCTTTCTGCGTGAGCGAAGGCGCCGACATCCGCAAGGCCGCCGGCGAGTGCCTGAAGCGCGTGCCGCTCGAACAGAAGATTCGCCTTCTCGGCGTGCGCGCGAGCGGCCTCTGTCCGCTTGGCGAGCTCGCTCCGGTCGACGCGAGCGCGCAGCTGGAGTTGCCTTTCGCGAGCTGACACGCCCGCGCCAGAAACGCCGTTTGCGTGCAAAATAGCGGTCGGCGGAAAACGCGCGGCCATCCTTTGGCTTGCGCGTGTGCTGGCTGACGCGCTGCCTGCTCGTCGCCTGTCCTTCGAAAGCGGAGTGTTAGAAGTCTTCGATGAAAACTGGGACGCGCTTGAGTCGTCTTCATCTGCCGGCTGCCTGACCATGACTGGCGTACGTATCGAACATATCGCGCTGTGGACCGATGACATCGAGCGCTTGTGCGGGTTCTACAGCGACTACTTTGGCGCCAGCGCCGGCGTCGGCTATGTCAACGCACAAAAAGGCTTCAGCTCGCGTTTCCTCGCTTTTGCAGGCGGCGCGCGCATCGAAGTGATGCAGACGACGCGGCTTGCGCCGCTTGCCATTGCGCCCGGCGAACAGCGCATGGGACTCACGCACCTCGCGATCGCGGTCGGATCGGAGCGCGGCGTCGATGAACTCACGAATCGCCTGCGGCAGGATGGCCACCCGGTGATCGACGGGCCGCGGCGTACCGGCGACGGTTATTACGAGAGCGTCGTCCTCGACCCGGACGGCAACCGCATCGAAATCACCGCGTGAGCGGCAGTGAACGTCCTCTTCGCGCCCTGCACAACGGTGCGGCAAGAATCCACCGCAAAGGCGCAAAGATGCTAAGGACTCGCAAAGAAAATCAAGAACTATCCTTTGCGCAAACTTTGCCGCGTCTTTGCGGTGGACGTCAAGATCCTTACTTAGGCGCTGGCGCTTTCTCGATGCCGCCGATGCGCTGGCCGACCTTGATGCCTTTGGCCGAGAACCAGCCGACGTTCATCTCGAGCGCAAAGCGCGCGGGTTTCGCGGCGCAGTGATTGTCTTCGGTCTTGGGCTTCATGTCCTCGATGTTGAGGATGACGCCGTTCTGGTCGAGGAAAGCCACCGAGAGCGGCAGCAGCGTGTTGCGCATCCACATGCAATGGCGGTCGAGCTGCTCGAAGACGAAGAGCATGCCGTGGTTGGCGCTCATGACGCGCCGGTGCATCAGCCCCTGCTGGCGATTGCCATCGTTGGCGGCGACCTCGGCCTCGATGCGGTGGAAACCGGCGGTGAGTTCCATTACCGGCATCTGTGCCGACGCCGGCGCGGCGACGAAAACGAGAGCGGTCAATAGCGTCGTCAGAAAGCCTTGCATTGCGAACTCCAGAGGTGATGGGTAAGAGCGCGATCAGGCGCAGAACTGCGGCCGCTATTTTACGGCCTGCGCGGTCTTCTTCGTCGTTTTCCCCTTTGTCGTTTGCGGCGCTTTCTTCGCTGACGCCGACGCCTGGTGCGCGGGCTTGGCCTTGGTCGCCTGCGTCTTCTTGGCGCCGCTCTTTGCCGGTTTCGGCCTGGCGACGTCGGCGGCGGTGCTCACTTCCCCGTCGGGCGCTTCGGCGGCTTTCGGTATCGCTTGCGCGCCCGTCGCCAGAAGCGAAAAGACGACGAAGCTGGCGCAGACGAGCGTGAATTGGATGCGGTTCTTGATCATGAAGCTTCCCCTGAAAAATATGGATGCCGACGCAGCGGCGCACAGCGACGCTGGCCTTGCGGCAAGCTGCAATGATAGCGACGCTTTTCATCCGCGGGCGAAAGTCTCGATGCCGAGTTGTCGCACCCGGGAGACTTTTCTCCGCGGCCCGCGCTAGTATTCTGGCTTGGCGTGCCGCTGGCTGGCGCCGCAATTTTCTCTTCAGGTGACTTCGTGAAAAGCATCAACATGCTCGTACTGTGCACCGGCAATTCCGCGCGCTCGATCCTCGGCGAAGCGCTTTTCAATCATCTCGGTGGTGGCCGCGTTGTGGCCTTCTCGGCGGGCAGCCACCCGTCGGGCAAGGTCAATCCGGTCGCGCTCGAGACCTTGCAGAAGCACGGCGTGCCGCTGCCGGCCGATCTGCGCAGCAAATCGTGGGACGAATTTACGCTCCCCGGCGCGCCGCGCATCGATTACATCTTCACCGTCTGCGCCAGTGCCGCCGGCGAGACCTGCCCGATCTGGCCAGGCCATCCAACGACCGCGCACTGGGGGATCGACGACCCCGCGCACGTCGAACCACTCGAGGCGCGCCGCCTCGCTTTCGAAGCGGCTTATCAAGCGCTTAAGAAGCGCATCGAGGCTTTCCTCGCGCTCGACCTCGAAGCCATGTCGAAGCAGGACGTCGCGACCGCGGCGCGGCTGATTCACGAAGCGGTCTCGCAAGGGGGCGAGCGATGAGCGCGCAGTGTGAAGTCACGGCGAAGCTCGCAGGCGGCGCATCGCTCAATGCCTTCGAGCGTTATCTGACGCTCTGGGTTTTCCTCTGCATCGTCGGCGGCATCGTTCTCGGCCAGGCGCTGCCGGGCGCGTTTCAGACGATCGGCCGCATGGAAGTGGCGCAGGTCAACCTGCCGGTCGGGGTCCTGATCTGGGTAATGATCATCCCGATGCTCGTCAAGGTCGACTTTGGCGCGCTGCACGAAGTGCGTCAGCACGTTCGCGGCATCGTCGTCACGCTCTTCATCAACTGGCTGGTGAAGCCTTT
>CAZALA010000238.1:0-4837 GCA_964485725.1 uncultured Propionivibrio sp.
CGCACCGTGATGGGCGAGCCCGGCAAGGCCATGATGGGCACGGCTGCGGCCAGCGGCCCGGACCGCGCCCGCATCGCGGCCGAGCAGGCCGTCGCCTGCCCGCTGCTCGAAGGCATCGACCTGTCGGGCGCCAAGGGCGTGCTGGTCAACATCACCTCGACGCGCGGCCTGAAGATGAAGGAAGTGAACGAAGTGATGAACACCGTCCGCGAATTCGCCGCCGAGGACGCGCACATCATCTTCGGCGCCGTCTACGACGAGAACATGGGTGAGGACATCCGCGTCACCGTCGTCGCCACGGGCCTCGGCCAGTCGCAGACGAAGCGCCAGAGCTTCGAAGTGATCAACACGCCGGTCATGCAGGGCACCGGCACCGACGGCGGCTTTGCGCACCACGGCAGCGGCGTCGATTACAGCCAGCTCGACGTTCCGGCGGTCGTGCGCAAGGGCAGGAGTTCGACGGTCGAGGCGCTGGCGAACAGCGGTGTCGATAGGTATGACATACCAGCCTTCCTGCGCAAGCAGGCGGACTGAAGGCCGGCTGCGCGTTGACGGCCGGCTGCGCTTGGCGATACGGCGTTGCATCTCGCCTGGCATAGCGCTGCTATGCGGCGGCGATCTGCGCCTTGTCTCGCCATCGCTCGCTCGGCCTTCAAAGCGGACGGTTGTTCTAGGAATGCACGCGTGATGGTATACAGCGGTGATAGGGAACTTCGACAGCCGCAGGCAAAACATGGCTTGCCTGCGGTCCTGTCGGCTTTCTTCCCGGCGTTCGTTTCCCCTCCTCGAGACGAACGCTGGGGCGCCGCCGCGCTGTGCTAAAATTCGCCGATTCGTAGCCAGATCAAATACATGCTAAAACAGCGCACGCTTAAATCCTCGATCCGCGCCTCCGGCGTCGGCCTGCATTCGGGCGTCAAGGTGAATATGCTGCTGCGCCCGGCGGCGCCGGATACGGGAATCGTTTTCCGCCGCGTCGACCTCGACCCGGTCGTTGACCTGCCGGCCTCCGCCCTGATGGTTGGCGACACGCGCATGTGCTCATGCCTCGAGCGCGATGGCGCCAAAGTGGGGACGATCGAACACCTGATGTCGGCATTCGCCGGGCTCGGCGTCGACAATGCCTTTGTTGACCTCGACGCCGCCGAGCTGCCGATTCTCGACGGTTCGGCTTCGCCTTTTGTTTTTCTGATCCAGTCGGCCGGCCTCGAGGAACAGCCGGTCGCCAAGAAGTTCATCCGCGTCATCAAGCCGCTCGAAGTCCGCGAGCCCGATCGCGGCGGCGACAAATGGGCACGCTTTGATCCGCACGAAGGCTTCCGGCTGACGTTCTCGATCGCCTTCAACCATCCTGCGATCAATCGCAGCGGGCAGAGCGTCACCATCGATTTTGCCGAGCATTCCTACCTGCGCGAAGTCGCGCGCGCGCGCACCTTCGGTTTCATGCAGGAAGTCGAATGGCTGCGTGAGAACGGCCTCGCCCAAGGCGGCGGTCTCGACAACGCCGTCGTCCTCGACGAGTTCCGCGTGCTCAACGGCGACGGCCTGCGCTACAGCGACGAGTTCGTCAAGCACAAGGTCCTCGACGCGATCGGCGACCTGTACCTCCTCGGCCACCCGCTGCTCGCCGCCTTTACCGCTCACAAGTCGGGCCACGCCCTGAACAACGCGCTGGCGCGCGAACTCATCGCGCATCCGGAGGCCTGGGAGTATGTCTCTTTTGCCGACGAGGCAACGGCGCCGCAAGCGGTCTCGCGCTGGCTGAGCCTGCCCGCCACTTGACATGAAGGTCGCGCGAGCGACCCTGAATCCTCCCCTCTCCCAGCGGAGAGAGGCCAGGGGTGAGGGCTGACAGCGATGTGGCTATTACGTCTTCTGGCGATCCTGACGATGATCACAATCGTCGGCAGCATCGTCACTTACGTCCTGACGCGAAACGGCTGGTACCTGCAGCTTGCCTGGCGCGTTTTCCGCTATGCCATCATCGTCGCGCTGCTGGTTTTTGCGCTGCTCATCCTCGAGCGCGTTGCCATCATTCCGCTTTAGCCGCGCGTGCGATCAGCGTCTCGAGCGCGTCGCGCAAGGGCGAAGCGGGGAGTGCGTCGCGCAGGCTCTGAAGCTCGCCGGCAGCCCTTGCGGTAAGCGGCTTTATCGTCGAAGTCGTTGATTGCGGGCTGCTTTCCGGCGCTTGCACTTTGATCTGAACGCCGTTACACTCAACTCCCCTTTTAGAAAAACCGTCGGTCAAGGTCGGCGCCAACTGGCGCAGCTTCGTAGCAACCGCGCCGCTCGAGGCGTGGATGACGACCGTTCCGGACTTGTAATTGACGAGACTGCTGGCCCGGCCCAGGTGTGGCGGCGCAATCTCCTGATAGAGCCGCGCCAGTTTGATGAGAAGCCGCGCGTGAGCGATCACTTTCGCGGCGCCTTCGGCGCTTTCGAGATACGTTTCTAGGGAATTTTGCATCGGGAATTCGCTCAAGAGGCAACATGCATATTATTCTCGTATCCAACCGCCTGGCAACCGCCAAGACGCTGAGCATTACGCCGGCGCTCCTGGCGAGCGTGCTGGCCGCCTTCGTGATCGTCGCTTTCGCGACCTCTTTCCTCTTTTCCTGGATCGGCGTTCGCTTCAACATGCCGTTTGCCGCCGAACTCGTCGCCTCGGTGCAGCAGCTGCAAAACCGCAAGACCGAAGAATACGTTCGCGACAATATCTCGGCGATGGCCGTGAAGCTTGGCGAAATGCAGGCGCAGCTGATGCGGCTCGACCTGCTCGGCGAGCGCGTCTCGAAGCAATCGGGAATCGCCTTGCCGAAAGCCGAGAACCCGGGCAGGGACGGCCAGGGCGGCCCGCTCGTGCGCCCGGCGCCGCCGCTCTCGGTCGACGAACTGCAGCGCGAGATCAACCGCCTCGCCGACGTCGTCGAGCAGCGCACCGAAAACCTCACCGCCATCGAATCGCAGCTCATGGAGCGGCGCATCAAGACGACCTTGTTGCCGACGATCGTGCCGATCGACGCCAACCACGTCGGGTCGGTCTTTGGCCGCCGCATCGACCCGATCGCGGGCGTTAGCGCGATGCACGAAGGCATCGACTTCGTCGCCGACGTCGGCACGCCGGTGGTGGCCTCGGCCGGCGGCGTCGTCATGGTCGCCGAGCAGCATCCGCAATACGGCAAGATGATCGAGATCGACCACGGCAACGACTTCAGTTCGCGCTACGCGCACCTTTCGCAACTGCGCGTGAAGCCCGGGCAGATCATCAAGCGCGGACAGCTTCTTGGTGCGAGCGGCAACACCGGCCGAACGACCGGGCCGCACCTGCATTTCGAAATCCGCTTCAAGGGCGTCGCGCAAAATCCCTCGCGCTTCCTGCAACTCGGGACTCAGCTCGCGCTCAATTCGCCGGTCGAGCTCAGTCCACGCCTCACCGCGTCCGCCCCGACGAAAGCGGGCCAGAGCCCGCGCCGCGTCAAGACGACGATTGCCCCGCCGCCCTAAAGCTTGCACGAGCCTGCCGGAGCGGGCGTCATGGCCCTGCGATCCATCGCGCCCCGTCGCATGACCCGGGCGTGTTAGAATCGTCGCTTTTATGCGCCCCCAATTTCCATAAATGATTTCCGGCCTACTCAAGAAGATTTTCGGCAGCCGCAACGATCGGCTGATCAAGCAGTATTCGTCGGTCGTTCGTCAGATCAACGCGCTCGAAGCGGGCGTCAGCGCGCTTTCCGACGATGAGCTGCGCGCGAAGACCGTCGAGTTCAAGGGCCGGGTCGCAGGCGGGGAGACGCTCGATGCGCTCCTGCCCGAAGCGTTTGCCGTCGTTCGCGAAGCCGGCAAGCGCGCGCTCGGAATGCGCCACTTCGACGTTCAGCTCGTCGGCGGCATGGTGCTGCACGACGGCAAGATCGCCGAAATGCGCACCGGCGAAGGCAAGACGCTCGTCGCTACGCTCGCCGCCTACCTCAACGCGCTCTCCGGCGCCGGCGTGCACATCATCACGGTCAACGACTATCTGGCCAGTCGCGACGCCGAGTGGATGGGCCGGCTACACCGTTTCCTTGGCCTTTCCGTCGGCGTCAACCTCTCGCACATGCCGCACGACGAAAAGCAGGCCGCTTACGCCGCCGACATCACCTACGGCACGAACAACGAATTCGGTTTCGACTATCTGCGCGACAACATGGTCTATGCTGCTGGCGACCGCGTGCAGCGCAAACTTGCCTACGCGATCGTCGACGAAGTCGATTCGATCCTGATCGACGAAGCGCGAACGCCGCTGATCATCTCGGGGCAGGCCGAGGATCACACCGACCTTTACGTGCGCATGAACCAGGTCGCGCCGATGCTCGTACGTTGCACCGTCGAAGACGGTCCGGGCGACTACTGGGTCGACGAAAAAGGTCATCAGGTGCTGATGACCGAAGCCGGGCACGAGCACGCCGAGGAGATTCTTGCGCGCGTCGGCCTGCTGCCCGAGGGCGGCAGCCTCTACGACGCTTCGAACATTCTCCTCATCCACCCCCTCTACGCCGCGCTGCGCGCGCACACGCTCTTCCTCAAGGACCAGCAGTACGTCGTGCAGAACGGCGCGGGTGGCGTGCCGCTCAAGATCGTCGCGCCAGTGTGGCAGGGGCAGGATGTCTATCTGGTCGTGCGAAAGGGGCTGGCCGCCAGCAGCATCGCCGACCTCAAGGGCAAGCGGATTGCACTCCACCGTGGTCGTCCGTGGGAACTTCCCTTCTCCAAGCTGCTCGACAGCAAGGGGTTGAAGCTCGACGATTTCAAGATCGTCAACATCAATCCCTCCGCGACCCCGGCCGCCCTGGAATCG
>CAZALA010000239.1:0-4836 GCA_964485725.1 uncultured Propionivibrio sp.
CCGACTACCTGCTCGAGCTGGGCGTGCGGGTCCGCTACCTGCACTCCGAGGTGGACACCCTGCGCCGCGTCGAGTTGCTCAGCGAGCTGCGGCAGGGCGTCTACGACGTGCTGGTCGGCATCAACCTGCTGCGCGAAGGGCTCGACATCCCGGAGGTGTCACTCGTCGCCATCCTCGACGCCGACAAGGAGGGTTTCCTGCGTTCGGAGCGTTCGCTGATCCAGACGATCGGCCGTGCCGCTCGCCACCTCAACGGAACGGCGATTCTTTACGCCGACCGCACGACCGATTCGATGCAACGCGCGATCGCCGAGACCGACCGCCGGCGCGCCAAGCAGGTGCGTTTCAACGCAGCCCATGGGATCACGCCCAAGGGCGTCGTCAAGCGCATCAAGGACATCATCGACGGCATCTACGATTCAGGCAGCGCGCAGCGCGAATTCAAGGCGGCGCAGCAGCAGGCAAGCTACGCCGCGATGAGCGAAAAGGAATTGACGCGCGAAGTCAAGCGCCTCGAAAAGGAGATGAACGAGCTGGCCAAAAACCTCGAGTTCGAAAAGGCTGCGGCGACGCGCGATCAACTCTTCCGCATGAAGGAGCAGCTCTTCGGCGCGATCAAGCCCGACGATTGAACGGCTGGCAGCGGGCG
The DNA here is from genome assembly GCA_964485725.1 of uncultured Propionivibrio sp. Classification (GTDB taxonomy): domain Bacteria; phylum Pseudomonadota; class Gammaproteobacteria; order Burkholderiales; family Rhodocyclaceae; genus Propionivibrio. The sequence goes on from CAZALA010000239.1 coordinate 650, forward strand.
CGCAGTGGATGCCGCGAGCGGCAATATCGCGACAGACGGGTGCGAAAAAAGGGGCGCACGCGGCGCCCCTTCGTCTTCTGCGGCTGAATGACGCTTACTGCGGCCGGTTCTGCGTTTCCACCATCACCAGCGGCTCATCGACGACGACGACGGCGGGCTTGCGGCGGCGCGGCGCCGGACGCGGCTCGCTCACCTCGGGTTGCCACGATTGCACCTTCTCGCTTGTCGTCTCGATCATGACCAGGCCGCTCTTCTCGAGCACTTTTTCGATGTCGATCGCTTCGGCCACGCGGGCGGGCGGGACGCTCGCCGGCACGGCAGGCGCGGCTGGCGCGGCTTCCGTCACAGCTTCGCTCCTGGCTGGGGGCTCGACCGCGGCTGCCACTGTCACTGCGACTTCACTGACTTCGGCGCTGGCCGGCTCGGCGAAGGGCTCGACCTTGGCCGGCTCGGCGAAAGGTTCGGCCTTGGCCGGCTCGGCCAAGGGCGCTGGCGCGAGCGCCGGTGCCTCGAGCGCGACGGCGGCCTCGACCCGGACCGCGGCGAGAGGCGCAGGGCTCGCTTCGCTTTCGGGCAAGGGTTCGAACCTGACTTCCGGCGCCAGGCTCGACTCTTCGACCGGGACCGGCGTCGCCAGCACGGGTTCGACCGGGGTCGGCCGCGCGGCTTGACGCGGCGCCGCTTCGACCGCCGCGTCGGCGGAAAGCTCGGCGGCGTTCAGCGCTGGTACGGCGGATTGCTCAATACCGATCTGGGCTTCCGCCGGCGCGCGCTCTCCGCGCTCGCGGCGGCCACCCCGACGCCCGCGACGGCGCGGTTCGCCGTTTGCAGCTTCCTCGCTGACCGGGGCAGTTTCCGCGTTGTTCAAGGGAAGCTTGACTTCGGCAAGGGCTGCGACGGGTGCCAGCTCCTTGCGCGGCGGGCGAGGCTCGCCGCGCTGACGCCGTGGCTCGCGCGGTTCGCCGCGCGGCTTGGCAGTTTCTTCGCGCGCTGCGGCTTGCGCCAATGCGGTCGGGCGCGGCTCACGGGGGCGCGGTTCGCGGACCTCGCGCTCTTCGTCGCGGCGGTTGTTGTTGCGCCCGCCGCGGCGACCGTCGCGCTGGCCGTCACGTTGGCCATCACGTTGCGCATGATTGCCGGGACGACGCTCGGACTTGGCCGGCGCCGCCGGGGCCGGCGTGCTGCTGAACCAGGCCATGATCTTGGCGAAAAAGCCGCCGGGGGCGGGAGCGGCCGTTTTTTCGGGCACGATCGGTGCCGGCTGCGACGGGGTAATGCCCTTGATCGCCGCTTCCTGGCGCGGCGCCTTGGCTTCGGCGAGCGCTGCCTGCTTTTCGCTTTCGTCCGACGGGACATCGACCATCTTGTAGGAAGGCTGCTGCGCATCGTCCTGGTTGAGCTCGTCGTGACGCATGCGCACGATGCTGTGCTGCGGCGTTTCCAGGTGAATGTTCGGAATCAGCAGGATATTGACCTTGTGCCGCAGCTCGATGGCGTGGATGTCCGGGCGCTTTTCGTTGAGCAGGAAGGTCGCGACGTCGACCGGAACCTGCGTATGCACGGCGGCGGTGTTGTCCTTCATCGCTTCCTCTTCGAGGATGCGCAGGATGTGCAGCGCGGCCGATTCGGCGCTGCGGATGTGGCCGGTTCCCGAGCAGCGCGGGCAGGGGATGTAGCTCGTTTCGGCGAGCGCCGGACGCAGCCGCTGGCGCGACAGCTCCATCAGGCCGAAGCGGCTGATCTTGCCGGTCTGCACGCGGGCGCGGTCGAGGCGCAGGCCGTCGCGCAGGCGGTTTTCGACTTCACGCTGGTTGCGCTGGCTCTCCATGTCGATGAAGTCGATGATGATGAGGCCGCCCAAGTCGCGCAGGCGCAGCTGGCGCGCAACTTCTTCAGCGGCTTCGAGGTTGGTCTTGAACGCGGTCTCTTCAATGTCGGCGCCGCGCGTCGAGCGGCCCGAGTTGACGTCGACCGAGACCAAGGCTTCGGTATGGTCGATAACGATCGCGCCGCCCGAGGGCAGGGTGACCTGGCGCGAATACGCCGACTCGATCTGGTGTTCGATCTGGAAGCGCGAGAACAGCGGCACATCGTCGTGATAACGCTTGATGCGATTGACCGTTCCGGGCATCACGTGCGCCATGAACTGGCTCGCCTGCTCGAAGACGTCGTCGGTGTCGATGAGGATTTCGCCGATGTCGGGCTGGAAGTAATCGCGGATGGCGCGGATGACGAGGCTGCCTTCCTGGTAGATCAGGAAAGCGCCTTTCTGCTGGTTGGCCGCGCCGTCGATCGCTTTCCACAGCTGCATCAGGTAGTTGAGGTCCCATTGCAGCTCTTCGGCGTTGCGGCCGATCGCGGCGGTGCGCGCGATCAGGCTCATTCCCGGCGGCACTTCGAGCTGATCCATGACGTCGCGCAGTTCGGCGCGCTCGTCGCCCTCGACGCGGCGCGAAACGCCGCCGCCGCGGGGATTGTTCGGCATCAGCACGAGATAACGGCCGGCGAGGCTGACAAAAGTCGTCAGCGCCGCGCCCTTGTTGCCGCGCTCGTCCTTGTCGACCTGAACGATCAGTTCCTGGCCTTCGCGCAGCGCTTCCTTGATCGTCGCGCGACTGGCATCGACGCCGGGCTGGAAATAGATGCGGGAAATTTCCTTGAACGGCAGGAAGCCGTGTCGTTCGGCGCCGTAATCGACGAAAGCCGCTTCGAGGCTGGGCTCGATGCGCGTGATGACGGCCTTGTAAATGTTGCTTTTCTTTTGTTCTTTTGAAGCGGATTCGATGTCGAGGTCAACGAGCTTCTGACCATCGACGATCGCGACTCTCAGCTCTTCAGCCTGGGTCGCGTTAAAAAGCATGCGTTTCATAAATGGGCTCCCGCGCGCGATCACGGGGAGCGCCTTGTGCAGGCAGCGACCGATTAGTTGGACAAGGGATGCTTCATGGGCTTTCCTGAATGGCAACTAATGAAAATGTTTCGCTGAATCTATTCTTCTTCGAACCGTGAAAAATCAAGGCCCGGGAATCTGCTTGGGGCGATCCGGACGTGCTTGGCGCGCGCAAATCAAGTAGTATCGCTACTTTTGGTGAGCGTACTTAACCAGGTGATCCGCGCTGTTTGACCTTGCACGTGACGGTGCAAGTGAGGCGACTGATGCCTGCCGGAAAGTGCGTCGCAAAGTGCCAAAGAATCGGCGCCGCTCGACGGTCTTACGGGTCAGTGCCCCTTTCAATCCGAGGCGCGAATCGAGTCCAGTATATTCAATATGGCCGAAGTAAGCAAAAATTCCGTGACCCAGGCCATCATCAGCGAAGACGAGTTGGGGCAACGCCTCGACAACTTTCTGCTCAGGATCTGCAAGGGCGTTCCGAAAAGCCACGTCTATCGCATCGTGCGCAGCGGTGAAATCCGCGTCAACAAGAAACGCAGCGAGGTCTCGTATCGCCTGCAGCTCGGCGACGTCCTGCGCATCCCGCCGATCCGCATCGCGGCGAAGCAGGAAGAAGTCGTCGCCGGCGCCGAGATCAAGGCCGAACTGCCGGTTGTTTATGAGGACGAGGCGCTGCTCGTCATCGACAAGCCCGCCGGAATCGCCGTGCACGGCGGCAGCGGCGTGAGCTTCGGCGTGATCGAGGCGCTCAGGCGACAGCGGCCGGAGGCGCGTTTCCTTGAACTCGCGCACCGCCTCGACCGCGAAACCTCGGGCCTGCTGCTGATCGGCAAAAAGCGCTCGGCGCTCACCGCCCTGCACGACATGTTTCGCGCCGGCGGCAGCGGCGACACGAAACGTGCGGCCGACAAGCGCTATCTCGTTCTCGTTGCCGGTCGCTGGATGGACCCGGTCCGCAACGTCAGGCTGCCGCTGCTCAAATACCTGCTCGACTCGGGCGAGCGGCGCGTGCGCGTCGCCGATTCGGGCAAGGCCGCGCACACGGTTTTCCGCCTGCGCGCGCGCTGGCAGAACTACAGCCTGCTCGAAGCCGAGCTCAAAACCGGGCGAACGCATCAGATTCGCGTCCATCGCGCGCAGCTTGGCTACCCGATCGTCGGCGACGAGAAATACGGCGACTTCGCGCTGAACAAGGCGCTACCGAAAGAGAGCCTGAAGCGCATGTTCCTGCACGCCTGGAAAATCCGCTTCCCGCATCCGGCGAGCGGCGAGCCGCTCGCCCTTGAAGCGCCTT
>CAZALA010000240.1:0-4805 GCA_964485725.1 uncultured Propionivibrio sp.
TCAGGTTCGCCTCGGGGCCGCCGCCCGACGGCAGGCCGAAGGGCGGGCCACGGTCCCAGAGCAGGTTGAACTCGACGTAGCGACCGCGCCGGTAGGCCTGGAAATCGCGCTCGCGCTCGCCGAAGGGCGTTTCCTTGCGCTTGGCGACGATCGGCAGATAGGCGTGCGCGAAAGCGTCGCCGACCGCGCGCGTCAGCGCGAAGCAGCGCACGAAGGGATCGGCGCCGCCGGCGCCGGCCTCGTTGAGATCGTCGAAAAAGACGCCGCCGACGCCGCGCGGCTCGCCGCGATGCTTGAGATAGAAATACTCGTCGCACCACTTCTTGTAGCGCGCGTGCACGTCTTCACCGAAGGGCGCGAGGGCGTTCTTGCAGGTCGCATGGAAGTGCCGGATATCGTCCTCGAACGCATAGTAGGGCGTCAGGTCCATGCCGCCGCCAAACCACCAGCAAGGCGGCGAACCGTCGCCCGGCTGCGCGAGCAGGCAGCGCACGTTGAGGTGCGCGGTCGGGCAGTAGGGGTTCTGCGGATGCAGGACGAGCGAGACGCCCATCGCCTCGAAGCTGCAGCCGGCAAGCTCGGGCCGCTTGCTGATCGCGGCGGCGGGCAGGCGCTCGCCTTCGACCTGCGAAAACGAGACGCCGCCGCGTTCGAAGACGCTTCCGTCTTCGAGGATCGTCGTGACGCCGCTGCCGGCGAGCGTCCCCGCGCTCTGCCAGGGCTCGCGCCGGAAACGCTGGCCCGCGGCGCCCTCGAGTTCTTCAGCGGCGGCGATCAGGCGCCCTTGCAGGCCGCTGAAATACTGTCTCAGGGCAGGGCGGTCGAGCATCGCCTCTAACGCGTCAGCGCGCGTTGCCCGATGTCGCGACGGCATTGCATGCCGTCGAAATAAATGCCGACGAGCGCGTCGTAGGCGTGCTTCTGCGCCTGGCGGACGTTGTCGCCGAGCGCTGTGACGCAAAGGACGCGGCCGCCCGCGGTGACGACCTTGCCTTCGTGCTCGGCGGTGCCGGCGTGGAAGACATGGACGTCGGGGCTCGCTTCCGGCAGCCCGCTGATCGTGTCGCCGAGCCTGGGCGTTCCCGGGTAATTGGCGGCGGCAAGGACGACGCCGAGCGCGACGCGGCGGTCCCATTCGGCTTCGACCTGGTCGAGCTTGCCGGCGACCGCGTGCTCGAGCAGCGTGAGCAGGTTCGATTTCAGGCGCATCATGATCGGCTGGGTTTCCGGGTCGCCGAAGCGGCAGTTGAATTCGACCGTCTTCACCGATCCGTCCTTGCCGATCATCAGCCCGGCGTAGAGAAAGCCGGTGTAGGGCATGCCGTCGGCGGCCATGCCGCGTACCGTCGGCAGGATGATTTCGCGCATGACCTTGGCATGCACGGCGGGGGTCACCACGGGCGCCGGCGAATAGGCGCCCATGCCGCCGGTGTTCGGTCCGGTGTCGCCGTCGAAGATGCGCTTGTGATCCTGGCTGGAAGCGAGCGGCAGCACGCTCTTGCCATCGACCATGACGATGAAGCTCGCCTCCTCGCCTTCGAGAAATTCCTCGATGACGACGCGCGCGCCGGCGGCGCCCAAGGCGTTGCCCGAGAGCATGTCGTCGATCGCGCGGTGCGCTTCCTCGAGCGTCTGCGCGACGACGACGCCCTTGCCGGCGGCAAGGCCGTCGGCCTTGATCACGGTCGGCGCGCCTTTTGCATCGACGTGCGCGTGCGCTTCGGCCGCGTCGGTAAAGGTCGCGTAAGCAGCGGTCGGGATCTTGTGACGCGCCATGAAGCGCTTGGCAAAGTCCTTCGAGCTTTCAAGCTGCGCCGCTTCGCGCGTCGGCCCGAAGATCTTCAGCCCGCGCGCGCGAAAAAGGTTGACGACGCCCGCGGCGAGCGGGGCTTCCGGGCCGACGATCGTCAGGTGGATGCGCTCTTTCTCCGCGAAGTCGGCAAGCGCGGCCGGGTCGGTGATCTTGAGGTTCTCGATTTCCGGCTCGCGCGCCGTTCCGGCGTTGCCGGGCGCGACGTAGATTTTCTGCGCGCCTGAAGTCTGCGCCAAATGCCAGGCGATGGCATGCTCTCGTCCGCCGGAACCAATCACGAGCAACTTCATAAAAAACCCTTCACCACAAAGTCACCAAGGCACAAAGATACACCAAGAATTCTTCGTGAAACTTGGTGTTCCTGGTGTCTTGGTGGTGAAAAAAATCAGTGTCTGAAATGCCGCGCGCCGGTAAAGACCATCGCCATGCCGTGTTCGTTCGCGGCGGCGATCACTTCCTCGTCGCGCATCGACCCGCCGGGCTGGATCACCGCCTTGGCGCCGGCTTGCGCGATGACGTCGAGGCCGTCGCGGAACGGGAAAAAAGCGTCGGAGGCGACGCAGGCGCCGGCAAGCGAGAGGCCTGCGTTGTTCGCCTTGATCGCGGCGATCCTCGTCGAATCGACGCGGCTCATCTGGCCGGCGCCGACGCCGAGCGTCATGCCGCCGCCGCAGAAAACGATCGCGTTCGATTTGACGAACTTGGCGACGCGCCAGGCGAAGAGGAGGTCCTCGAGCTGCGCCGGCGTCGGCGCGATTTTCGTGACGACCTTGAGGTCGGCGGCCGAGATATTGAAAGTGTCGGGCGTCTGCACGAGCAGGCCGCCGCCGACGCGCTTCATTTCGTAGGCGTGATAGACGCGGTCAATCGGCAGTTCGAGGACGCGCAGGTTCTGCTTGGCGGCGAGCAGCGCTTTCGCTTCGACCGTGTAGCCCGGGGCGATCAGCACTTCGACAAAGTGCTTCCTCGCGCTCATCGCTTCGACGACGTCGGTGTCGACGGTGCCGTTGAAGGCGATGATGCCGCCGAAGGCTGAAGTCGAATCGGTCTGGAAGGCCTTTTCGTAAGCCGCGAGCAGCGTGCCGTCGATGGCGACGCCGCAGGGATTGGCGTGCTTGACGATGACGCAGGCCGGCGTCGAGAAAGTCTTGACGCACTCCCAAGCGGCGTCGGCGTCGGCGATGTTGTTGTAGGAGAGCTCCTTGCCCTGCAGCTGCGTGTAAGCGGCGATCGCGCCGGGCGTGGCGACCGGGTCGCGATAGAAGGCAGCGCTCTGGTGCGGGTTCTCGCCGTAGCGCAGCGTCTCGACGCGGTCGAAAGCGAGCTGCAGCGCCTGCGGGAAGGTCGACAGGGTTTTGGGATCGTCGTTTTCGTCGAGCGCGGTCAGCCAGTTGGCGACCGCCGCGTCGTAGCGCGCGGTGTGGGTGAAGGCTTTCTTCGCAAGCGCAAAGCGCGTCTTCAGCGAAAGCGCGCCGCTGCTTTCCTGCATTTCGGCGAGCAGCGCCGCGTAATCGTCGGGGTCGGTGACGACCGCGACGCCGGTGTAGTTCTTCGCCGACGAACGGACCATCGCCGGACCGCCGATATCGATGTTCTCGATCGCGTCCTCGAGCGTCACGCCGGGCTTGGCGACGGTCTCGCGGAAGGGGTAGAGGTTGACGCAGACGAGGTCGATTTGCGGGATGGCGTGCGCTGCGATCGTCGCCAGGTGTTCGGGCAGGTCGCGGCGCGCCAGGATGCCAGCGTGGACTTTCGGGTGCAGCGTCTTGACGCGGCCGTCGAGCATTTCGGGAAAGCCCGTGTAATCGCCGATCTCGGTGACGGCAAGACCCGCTTCGCGCAGGAGCTTCGCGGTGCCGCCCGTCGACAGGAGCTTCACGCCCTGGGCGGCGAGCCCCTGGGCAAACTCAAGCGCACCGCGCTTGTCGGAAAGGCTGATCAGGGCTTGGCTGATTTTCATTGGCTTCTGGGACTTTGCGTAAGAAAGGAAGATGGACCGCGGTGCAAGACTCTTAATCGATCTTGTACTCGATGAGCTTCTTGCGCAGCGTGTTGCGGTTGATGCCGAGCATCGCCGCCGCGAGCGTCTGGTTGCCCCCGGCCTGGCGCAGGACGATCTCGAGCATCGGCCGTTCGACGCTGCGGATGACCATCGAGTGAATCGGCGCCGGCATTTCGCCGTCGAGATCGCGGAAGTAGGTTTCGAGCGCGCCGGAAACGCACTCCGAGATGTCGTTGGTGTGCTTCATGCGGCAAGTTCCCCGTCGTGAGCGCCGCTCTCGGGCAGCAGGTAGGTGAGACGTTCGCTTTCTTGCGCGAGCGTCGTGAAGAAATCGTCAACCGCGCGCCTTTGCTGCACGGTGTCCGGCAGCTGGTTCATGTGGTGACGGAAAGTCGCCGATCCGGCAAGGCCTTTCGTGTACCAGGAGATGTGCTTGCGCGCGACGCAAACGCCGCTCGTCACGCCATAGAAAGCGTAGAGGTCCTCGAGGTGGGCGAGCAGCACTTCGTGGATTTCGCCGACGCGCGGCGGCATCAGGTAGGCGCCGGTGGCAAGGAAGTGTTCGATCTCGCGAAAGAGCCAGGGCCGCCCCTGCGCGGCGCGGCCGATCATGATCGCGTCGGCGCCCGTCGCTTCGAGCACGTATTGCGCCTGCGCCGGCGTCGTGATGTCGCCGTTGGCGATGATCGGAATCGAGGCGCGCGCCTTCACCGCCGCGATCGTCTCGTACTCGGCCTCGCCGCTGTAGCCGCAGGCGCGCGTGCGGCCATGCACGGCGAGCGCTCGGATACCCGAGGCTTCGGCAATCTTCAGGATCGCGAGCGCATTGCGGCTCGCCTTGTCCCAGCCGGTGCGAATCTTCAGCGTCACCGGCGTTTGCGGCACCGCGCTCACGACCGCTTCGAGGATGCGGCCAACGAGCGCTTCGTCCTTGAGCAGCGCCGAGCCTGCCTGGACGTTGCAGATCTTCTTCGCCGGGCAGCCCATGTT
>CAZALA010000241.1:0-4738 GCA_964485725.1 uncultured Propionivibrio sp.
CGCGGAAGAAGCAGCGGCCGGTTTCGAAAACGCGCACGCGGTTCTGCTTGCGCTTCAAGTTGGTCGTGACGTTGGCGACGAGGCCGCCGATCAGCGTCGAGCGCATCACGCTCATCTGGCTGGCGATCGGGTTGGCGAGGCGAACCGGCGCGGCGTTGGCGACGAAATCGGTCTCCCACGCTTCTTCAATGAACGCGTAGTTGATGACTTCCTGATAGCCGCGATCGGTCAGGATCTGGCGCACCGCGCGCAGGGAGCGCGCGTCCTCGGTCTGTGGCAGCATCGAGAGGCGCGCTTGCGGCGGCCGCGCGGCGATGTTGTCGTAGCCGTGCAGGCGGGCGATCTCTTCGATCAGGTCTTCTTCAATTTCAATGTCGAAGCGATAAGTCGGCGGCGTGACGATGAAGTCTTCGGAATGTTGACCTCCGCGCGTGAAGGCAAGATCGAGGCGGGTGAACAGCCGGCCGATGTCCTCGCCCGAGAAGGCTACGCCAAGCACCTTGGCGACGCGCGCCGGACGCAGGCGCACCGGTGGCCTGGCGGGGAGCGCGGCCTGCGCCTTGCACAACGGGCCGGCCCTGCCGCCGCAGATTTCAATGATCAGCGCGCTGGCGCGTTCTAGCGCCTTTTCGCTCGCGCCGAAATCGACGCCGCGCTCGAAGCGGTGCGAAGCGTCCGAGCCGAAGCCGTAGCGGCGGGCGCGGCCGGCAATCGCCGTTGGCGCAAAGAAAGCCGACTCGAGGAACATCTCGGTCGTCTCGAGCGTGATGCCGGAATCCTTCCCGCCCATGATGCCGGCCATCGCGACCGGCCGAGCGTCGTCGGCGATGAGCAGTACGTCGTCTGCGAGTTCGAGCGTTTGCTCGTTAAGGAGCAGGATTTTTTCGCCCGGCTGCGCCATGCGCGCGTGGATCGCGCCGGATAGCCTGGTGTTGTCGAAAGCGTGCAGCGGCTGGCCGAGCTCGAGCATGACGTAATTGGTGATGTCGACGAGCGCCGAGATCGAGCGCGTGCCGCTGCGCTCGATGCGCTGCTTCATCCATTCGGGTGTCGGCGCCTTGGCGTCGACGCCACTGATGACGCGGCCGCAGTAGAGCGGGCAGGCGCTGGGCGCGTCGAGGACGATTTCGCGCCGCGCCGTACTCGTGACCGGCGTTGCCACCACTTGCGGATAGCTTGCCGGCGTGCTCGTCAGTGCCGAGACTTCGCGTGCAACCCCGGCGAGCGACAGGCAGTCGGCGCGATTGGGCGTGAGTTTCAGCGTCAGCAAGCGGTCGTCGAGGTCGAGGTAAGCGCGCAGGTCTTTGCCGACTGGCGCATCTGAGGGCAGAACGAGCAGGCCCGAGGCATCCTCGCTGATGCCAAGTTCCCTGGCCGAGCAGAGCATCCCCGACGATTCGACGCCGCGCACCTTGGCGACCTTGATCTTGAAGTCGCCGGGAAGCGCCGCGCCGGGCAGGGCGCAGGGCACGCGGAGGCCGGCCGCGACGTTGGGCGCGCCGCAGACGATCTGTCTGATCTCGCCCTTGCCGATGTCGACGCGGCAGACGTTGAGACGATCGGCGTCGGGGTGCTTCGTCACTTCGAGCACCGCGCCGACGACGACGAGGTCGAAGGCCGGCGCGACCGCTTCCTCTTCCTCGACTTCGAGGCCGGCCATCGTCAGGAGGTGCGTGAACTCGTCTCCCCGTACCGCCGGGTTGACGAAACTGCGTAACCACGATTCTGAGAATTTCATGAAGGATCCGTCAAACGAACTGGTGCAGGAAGCGCAGGTCACCGTCAAAGAAAAGGCGCAGGTCATTGACCCCGTAACGCAGCATCGTCAGCCGGTCGGGTCCCATGCCGAAAGCGAAGCCGAGGTATTTTTCCGGGTCGATCGCAACGTGGCGCAGGACATTCGGATGCACCATGCCGCAGCCGGCAATCTCGAGCCAGCGACCTTTGAGCGGCCCGCTCATGAAAGCGACGTCGATTTCGGCCGACGGTTCGGTGAAGGGGAAGAAAGACGGGCGGAAGCGCACCTGCAGGTCGTCGCTCTCGAAGAAGCGGCGCAGGAAGTCGGCGATGACGCCCTTCAGGTCCGCGAAGCTGACGTTCTCGCCGATCCACAGGCCTTCGACCTGGTGAAACATCGGCGAGTGCGTCGCGTCCGAATCGACGCGATAGACGCGGCCCGGCGCGATGATACGGATCTCGGGCATCGTTTCGAGGTGGGCGTACCTGGCGACGTGCGCCTGCATGTAGCGCACCTGCACCGGGCTCGTGTGCGTGCGCAGCAGGATGTCTTCGGCGAGCTTGCCGTTTTCGTCGAGCAGGTAGAAGGTGTCGTGCATCGAGCGCGCCGGGTGGTCGGCCGGCGTGTTGAGCGCGGTGAAATTCTGGAAGTCGGCTTCGATTTCGGGACCGTCGGCAACTTCAAAGCCGATCGAAGCGAACAGCGCTTCGATGCGCTCCAGGCTGCGGGTCACCGGATGCAGGCCCGCGCGTTCCTCGCCGCGGCCGGGCAGGGTGACGTCGAGCGATTCTTCGGCGAGCCGCGCCTGCAGCGCGGCAGCGCGGATTTCTTCGCGACGCGCGTTCAAGGCGGCTTCGATCGCCGCTTTCGCGCGATTGATGTTGGCGCCGGCGACCTTGCGCTCGTCGGGCGAGAGCTTGGCCATGCCCTTGAGAAGGTCGGTGATCTGGCCGCTCTTGCCGAGATAGCGCGCCTTGACCTGCTCAAGCGCGTCCGGATCGTCGGTGGCAGCGAAAGCCGCCTGGGCTTCTTCAGCGATTTGATCGAGCATCTGCATGGTTTTTCAAGTTTCGTCGAAAAAAAAGGAGGCGCGAGCCTCCCTTTTTCGTTCGCGTTCAATCAAACGCCGAGTTGCGCTTTGGCCTGCACGGCAAGGGCGGCAAAAGCCGGCTTGTCGAAAACGGCGAGATCGGCGAGGACCTTGCGGTCGACTTCGATTTGCGCTTTTTTCAGCCCGTTCATGAACGTGCTGTACTTGAGGCCGAGTTCTCGGGCCCCGGCGTTGATACGGGCGATCCACAGCGCGCGGAACTGACGTTTCCTCTGCCGACGGTCGCGGTAAGCGTACTGACCGGCTTTCATCACCGCCTGCTTGGCGATGCGGTAGACGTTCTTGCGGCGGCCGCGGTAACCCTTGGCGAGCTCGAATACTTTCTTGTGGCGCGCGCGCGCCGTTACACCACGTTTGACTCTAGGCATTTATGTTCTCCTCAGGCGTAAGGCATCATGGATTTGACCATGGCCTTGTCGGAGGCATGAACTTCGATCATGCCGCGTAGCTGACGCTTACCTTTCGTGGTCTTCTTGGTCAGGATGTGGCGCTTGAACGCCTGACCGCGCTTGATGCGGCCGCTCGCGCTGACCTTGAAGCGCTTTTTGGCGCCGCTCTTGGTCTTCATCTTGGGCATTTGAATGCTCCTTTTTAACATGGCGGCAGGTGGCTTCCGGCGGAAGCGCTTTTGACCTGACCCCACTTGTGGGTGCTGCTTTTACAACTTAAACGAACTACTGCTGCTTCTTCTTGCTCGGCGTCAGGATCATCACCATCTGCCGGCCTTCCATCTTGGGCATCTGCTCGACCGCCGCGAGATCCTGAAGATCGGTCCTGATGCGCTCGATCTGGCGCATGCCGATTTCCTGGTGCGCCATCTCGCGTCCGCGGAAGCGCAAGGTGACCTTGACCTTGTCGTCTTCATGCAAGAAGCGCGTCATGTTGCGCAGCTTGATCTGGTAATCGTTTTCGTCAGTACCGGGACGGAATTTGACTTCCTTGACCTGGACCTGCTTCTGCTTGAGCTTCTGCTCGTGCTGCCGCTTCTGTTCCTGATACTTGGACTTGCCGAAATCCATGATCCGGCAAACCGGCGGTTGCGCCATCGGCGCAATTTCAACCAGATCGACCCCAGCTTCCTCTGCCAACTGCAAAGCTGCTCTGACACTCGTGATTCCGAGCGCTTCACCCTCTGCCCCGACCAGTCGAATTTCCGGTGCGTTGATTTCTTCGTTAACGCGTTGCGCCTTTTGCAGTGCGATGGTTCGACTCCTTATGCAGACAAAAAATTAAGCCGTGCCACTTCGCGCTGCGACTTCGGCGAGAAGTCGCTCAGTCAGGCTCTCAAGCTTCATCTGCCCAAGGTTCTGACCGCCGCGGGTACGCACGGCAACCAGTTCAGCCGCCACTTCCTTGTCGCCGATGACGATTTGGTAGGGCAACTTGTTCAAGCTATGTTCGCGTATTTTATAGGTAATTTTTTCGTTGCGCAAATCGCTCTCGACGCGCAAGCCCGCCTCGCGTAGCGTTTTTGCAACATGCTCGACGTACTCGGATTGCTTCTCGGAAATGTTGAGGACGACAGCCTGGACCGGCGCCAGCCACAAGGGCAGGGCGCCCGACCAGTTCTCGATCAGGATGCCGATGAAGCGCTCGAGCGAACCCAGGATCGCGCGGTGCAGCATGACCGGCACGTGTCGACTGTTGTCGTCGCCGACGAATTCGGCACCGAGGCGCTGCGGCATCGAAAAGTCGACCTGCATCGTCCCGCATTGCCACGACCTGCCGATCGCGTCCTTGATGTGGAACTCGATCTTGGGGCCGTAGAAAGCGCCTTCGCCCGGCAGTTCTTCCCATTCCAGCCCGGAGGCCCTGAGCGCTTCGCGTAGCGCGAGTTCAGCCTTGTCCCAGACGTCGTCCGAACCGACCCGGCTATCGGGTCGCAAGGC
>CAZALA010000242.1:0-4560 GCA_964485725.1 uncultured Propionivibrio sp.
CGATGACCCGGTACGCCGTAGGCCTTGAAATTGTCCGATGCTTCGGAAAACAGCGAGGAAATCTCTGCCTTGCGCCCGGCGCCTGAAACGCCCGACTTGGCATCGGCGATAAGATGCGCAAGATCGACGAGGCCCGCTTCGACGAGCGGCAGAAATCCGAGCTGCACCGCGGTCGGGTAGCAGCCGGGATTGGCCACGAGTTGTGCCGCAGCGATCGCGGCCCGATTGACTTCCGGCAAGCCATAAACGGCGCGCTCGACCCATTGCGGGCTGGCGTGCCGCATCGCGTACCACTTCTCCCATTCGGCGACGTCGCGGATGCGAAAATCGGCGGCAAGATCGATGACGCGCACGCCCGCTTCGAGCAGTGCCGGGGCTTGCTGCATCGCCACGCCGTTCGGCGTCGCGAAGAAAACGAGGTCGCAGCCCTTGAGGTCGGCGACGGCGGGGTCTTCGAACTCCAGATCGACGCGCCCGCGCAGGCTCGGAAACATCGTCGCCACTGCCGTTCCCGCGTCGCCGCGCGAGGTGATGGCGACGACTTCAGCCGCCGGGTGCTGCGCCAGCAGGCGCAGCAGTTCCACGCCCGTGTAGCCGGTTCCACCGACAATTCCGACCTTGATCATTTCATCCTCCGCCGCAGGGACCCGAATGATAGTCCGCGCACGTTAAAAACACAAAAGCCGCGTCGATCAGACGCGGCTTTTGCCGGGCGATTCTTTTGCTTAACGCTTGGAGAATTGCTTCCTGCGACGCGCCTTGTGCAGGCCGACTTTCTTGCGCTCGACTTCACGCGCATCGCGCGTCACGAAACCGGCTTTTGAGAGCGCCGGTTTCAAGGCTGCGTCGTATTCGATGAGCGCGCGCGTGATGCCGTGACGCACCGCGCCGGCCTGTCCCGATTCGCCGCCACCTGCGACGTTGACCTGAATGTCGAAACCGGCGGTCTGCTCGACGAGTTCGAGCGGCTGGCGAACGATCATTCGACCCGTGACGCGCGAGAAGAACTCATCGACCGGGCGGCCATTGACGACAATCTTGCCGCTGCCGCGCTTCATGAACACGCGGGCAACTGCGCTCTTGCGACGACCCGTGCCGTAATATAGATTTTCAGCCATTTCGATCCCTTAAAGTTCCAGAACTTTCGGCTGCTGGGCAGCGTGCGGGTGCGTGGCTCCCGCGTAGCACTTCATTTTCTTGAGCATCGCGTAGCCGAGCGGTCCTTTCGGCAGCATTCCCTTGACGGCCTTTTCGAGCACGCGGCCGGGGAAACGCTGTTGCATCTTGGCGAAGTTCGTTTCGTAGATACCGCCCGGGTAACCGGTATGGCGGTAATAGACCTTGTCTTCGGCCTTGTTGCCGGTGACGCGCAGTTTCTCGACGTTGGTCACGACGATGAAGTCGCCGGTATCGATATGCGGCGTAAATTCGGGTTTGTGCTTACCACGCAGGCGGCGCGCGATTTCGGTGGCGAGGCGGCCGAGCACCTTGTCAGTTGCATCAACCACAAGCCACTCGCGCTTCACTTCGTGCGCTTTGGCGGAGAAAGTCTTCATTTGAAACGCCGTCCTTGTATGCCAGATAACGGAAAGCCGAGCATGTTATTGCAAACCGGCAAGTCCTGTCAATTGCTCTTTTCAGTGGCGCATCGCAACAGGCTGCCGCAAGGCCGCGACGACGCGAAGCGTTAGCATGCTCGCGGCCCGGCGCTGCTCGGCTAGAATTGCCGTTTTGGGCGTCTTTGCCGAGGTCAGCATGGAATGCAAGGTCAGATGGAGCGGTGAAGGCATGTCCTTTCTCGCTGAAACCGGGAGCGGGCATCTCGTCGCGATGGACGGCGCGCCCGAGGCGGGCGGACGCAACCTCGCGCCGCGCCCGATGGAAATGCTGCTCGCGGGCACCGGCGGCTGCACCGCCTTCGACGTCGTCATGATCCTCAAGAAAGGGCGGCACGCGGTGAGCGGCTGCGAAGTGAGCCTTGCGGCCGATCGCGCCGAGCGCGAACCCAAGGTGTTTACGCGGATTCATTTTCATTTTCGCGTCAGCGGCAAGGGCTTGAGCCGGGACGCGGTAGCGCGCGCGATCGAACTTTCGAAGGACAAATACTGCTCGGCGTCGATCATGCTCGCCAAAACCGCCGCCATCACTCACGACTTCGAGATCGTCGAAAGCTAGCCGCCGGCAGTCGACGTCAAAGGTAGTAGGCGGTGCGGGTCATGACCCCGGCGGCAAGACGCATCGCCTGCTTCGCGACGGCAGGCAAGGGAGCTGCGCCAAGCGCGATCGCGGCCTGGCCGTGCCGCATTTCATCGGCCTTCATCTGCTCGACGACCGCCCGCGACTTAAGGTCGGCCATCGGCAATTCGCTCAGGTGATGATCGAGATGCGCCTCGACCTGTCGCTCGGTTTCAGCGACGAGGCCGAGGTTCCACTTGTCGCCAAGCCGTCCGGCAACCACGCCGAGCGACCACGCGCCAAGGTACCAGAAGGGATTGAGAAGGCTCTTGCGCGAGGAAAGTTCGTTTAGTCGCCGGTCGGTCCAGGCCAGATGCTCGGTCTCTTCATTGGCCGCCTTGGCGAGCGCCGCCCGGATCGCCGGATCGCGGCAGCTGAGCGCCTGCCCTTGGTAAAGCGCCTGCGCGCAGACCTCGCCGACGTGGTTCACCCGCATCAGCGCACCGGCGTGCGATTTTTCCTGCGCCGAAAGCGCGCCCTCGTCGAGACCGGCGCCGGGAACGGCACGCGTCGAGCGCACCGTGCCGAGCACCGTGCGCAGCGCCTTGTCGAAACCGATGATCAGGGGGTCAAGCATGATCGGCCTTAATGCTCGGCCGCCGGTTTGCCGCGCTCGCGCAGCGCCCGGCGCGCGGCTTCGGGCGTCGTGATTTCAGTCAGACCGATGGCGCAGAAGTAATTGACGAATAGTTCGATGCGCGGATCGTTCAGGCTGCCGCGCATCTTGACCCAGTTGTTGCTGCGCGCTTTCGACCAGGTCTGGTCGGACCTGCCGAACGCGTAAAGCCGGCGTTCGCCGGGGTCGCAGCGCATGCCTTCGTAGCTGATGCTCTGCGCGCCCGAAGGGCTCACGACGACCATCGTATAGCGCAGAACGCCGTCGCTGCCGACCGAAATCGAATTGCCGTCGATCAGGTAGCGCATGTCGGTACGATGGCCAACCGTAAAGGGAATGAGGTTTTCCTTTTCGGGGAAAGCCGGCAGTTGCGGCTCGATTTCGGTCCACGGCTTCTTTTCAAAGTCCTCGTCGATGAGGCCCATGATGCCCGCCGACGCAAGCATCGGCACGCTGAGGAGAGCGCTCAGGCACCACCGTCTGCTCGCGCCAGTCAATTTCATTTGGCCGCCCTTTGCCGAGAACAGCGCCTCATGCCCGCGCACTCTCATGGCCGCGGCGATGGTCGGCATCGAGAAAACGGGCGAGCTCGTTGAGCGCCTGTTCATAGACGTGGCGCTTGAACTCGATCACCGCGTCGAGCGAAACCCAGTACTGATTCCAGCGCCAGGCGTCAAATTCAGGATGGTCGCAGGCGCGCAATGAGACATCGTTGTCGCGCCCGATGAGGCGCAGCAAAAACCAGATCTGCTTTTGCCCCTTGTAACTCCCGCGCCATTCGCGTTTGACCCAGTGTATCGGCACCTCATAACGCAGCCAGTCTTTGGTTCTGCCGAGAATGCACACATGCTCGGGACGCAAGCCTATCTCTTCGTACAGCTCCCGGTACATTGCCTGCTCCGGGGTTTCGCCCCGGTTGATGCCGCCCTGCGGGAACTGCCAAGAGTGCTCACGGATTCGCTTACCCCAGAAGACCTCATTTTTAGCGTTACATAGGATGATGCCGACGTTCGGGCGGTAGCCTTCACGATCGAGCATTTGTTTCACCTGCAAATAGGATTGTCCCGGCCATTCTTTCACATTTCAAATGGCTTGGAAAGCCCGATATTTCGGCACCTGCGCGAGATCGCGGGTGGCCGCGGCGAAAAGCGATTAGCGTCGCGCTCGGCAGATCAGTCTTGTAGAATTCGCCTTTCTCTCACTGACCGCCCATCGTCCATGCGCACTTCGCAATTTTTCATTTCAACGCTCAAGGAAGCGCCCGCCGACGCCGAAGTCGTCAGTCATCAACTCATGTTGCGCGCCGGTCTCATCAAGCGGCTCGCCGGCGGCATCTACACCTGGATGCCGACGGGGCTGCGCGTTCTGCGCAAGGTCGAAAGAATCATCCGTGAGGAAATGAACCGCGCCGGCGCGCTCGAACTCTCGATGCCTGCCGTCCAGCCCGCCGAACTGTGGCAGGAATCGGGGCGCTGGGAAAAATACGGCCCGGAACTCCTGCGCCTGAAAGACCGGCATCAGCGCGACTTCGTCATCGGGCCGACGCACGAGGAAGTGATCACCGACGTCGTGCGCCGGGAAGTCAAGAGCTACCGCCAGCTGCCGCTGCACTTCTACCAGATCCAGGCGAAGTTTCGCGACGAGATCCGTCCGCGTTTCGGCGTCATGCGCGGACGCGAGTTCCTGATGAAGGACGGTTACTCCTTCCA
>CAZALA010000243.1:0-4522 GCA_964485725.1 uncultured Propionivibrio sp.
CGCCCCCGGCGGCGGCGGCGCCGCCCCCGGCGGCGGCGGCGCCGCTCGATGCGCTGCTGCCGCTGATGGGTTTCGAGCCCTGCCGGCTCGACGAGGTCGCCGAGCGCAGCGGCCTGCCGCCTGAGACCCTGGCGGTCTCACTGCTGCGGCTCGAACTCGAGGGCAGGATCGCGCTCTTGCCGGGGAGCCGCTATCAGCGCCTGCCGGACGCGTAAGCGGGCAGCGTGCGCGCGAGGATTTGATGCTACTGTAGGGCGATCCTGCAAGGCCGGGCGCGGAAAAAGCGCTGCGCGGAAAGTCGGTCCGGGCGACGCGGCTGCCCGGCAAAGCGCCGCCGGCGTTGATTTTAAATGGCAATGCTTGCTTGCCAAATTCGCCAAAGTCCTTTTATGATGCGACGCAAGGCGCACATTCAGGCCATTCAAATGGCATTTACCATCCTTCCGGGCGCACAGATTCCATGAGCAAGAAGCTAATCATTGCCGAAAAACCCTCCGTTGCCGCGGACATCGCGCGCGCCCTCGGCGGCTTCACCAAACACGACGATTACTTCGAAAGCGAGGACTGCGTGCTTTCCTCGGCGATCGGTCATCTCCTGGAACTCGCCTGTCCCGAGGAATACGAAGTCAAGCGCGGCAAGTGGTCTTTCGCGCACCTGCCGGTGATTCCGCCGTATTTCGCCTTGCGCCCGATCGAGAAAACCGAGCCCCGCTTGAAGCTCCTAAGCCGCCTGATCAAGCGCAAGGACGTTAGCGTCCTCGTCAATGCCTGCGACGCGGGCCGTGAAGGCGAGCTGATCTTCAACTACATCGTGCAGCACGTCAAGGCGGAAAAGCCGGTCGAGCGCCTGTGGCTGCAGTCGATGACGCAGCAGGCGATCAAGGAAGGCTTTGCGCGGCTGCGCGCCGGCGCCGAAATGCAGGGGCTCGCCAACGCGGCGGTGTGCCGCTCGGAATCGGACTGGCTCGTCGGCATCAACGGCACGCGCGTGATGACGGCCTTCAACTCGAAAACCGGCGGCTTCCACCTGACGACGGTCGGCCGCGTGCAGACGCCGACGCTGGCGCTGATCGTCGATCGCGAGGACAAGATCCGCAAGTTCAAGCCGCGCGCCTACTGGGAGGTCGAAGGGCTCTTCAAGTGCGCGGCGGGCGAGTACAAGGGTAAATGGTTCGACGAGAGTTTTGCCCGCGCCAAGAGTGAGGAAGACGAGCAATTGCGCGCTGACAGGGTCTGGGACGAGAAGCTTGCGCTCACTTTGAAAGAGAAGTGCGAAGGTCGGCCGGGGATCGTCAGCGAAGAGGCAAAGCCGACGACGCAGCTCTCGCCGCTGCTCTACGATCTCACCAGCCTGCAGCGCGAAGCCAACGGCCGCTTCGGCTTTTCGGCAAAATCGACGCTCGGGCTCGCGCAGGCGCTCTACGAGAAGCACAAGGTTTTAACCTACCCGCGTACCGACGCGCGGGCGCTCCCCGAGGATTATCTGCACACGGTCAAGGAAACGCTGACCATGCTCACCGGCGAAGGCGCCGGCAAAGGCCACGACGAAGCGGTGCTGGCGCGCTACTCGCCGTTTGCGCACCAGATCCTCGCGCGCAACTGGGTGCTTCCGAACAAGCGCATTTTCAATAACGCGAAGATTTCCGATCACTTTGCGATCATTCCGACGCTGCAGGCGCCCAAGCATCTTTCCGAGCCCGAGCAGAAGCTCTACGACCTCGTCGTCAAGCGCTTCCTCGCGGTCTTTTACCCGGCGGCGGAGTCGCTCGTCACCACCCGCATCACGCGCGTCGAGAACGAGCCCTTCAAGACCGAGGGCAAGGTCCTCGTCAACCCGGGCTGGCTCGCGGTTTATGGCCGCACGCAACAGGAAGGCGAGGAGGGCAACCTCGTCGCGGTGAAGCCGGGCGAGACCGTGAACACCGAAGAAGTCCTCGTCAACGCGACGCAAACGCGGCCGCCGGCGCGCTACTCGGAAGCGACCCTGCTCTCGGCGATGGAAGGCGCCGGGAAAACCATCGACGACGAAGAGCTGAAAGCGGCGATGGCTGGCCGCGGCCTCGGCACGCCGGCGACGCGCGCGCAGATCATCGAGAACCTGATCAACGAGCAGTATCTGCATCGCGAGGGGCGCGAATTGCTGCCGACGGCGAAAGCGTTTTCGCTGATGACGCTGCTCAACGGCCTCGGCATCCCGGAACTGACTTCGCCGGAACTGACCGGCGAGTGGGAATACAAGCTTGCGCGCATGGAAAGGGGAGAGATGTCGCGCGATGCTTTCATGCAGGAGATCGCGGCGATGACGCAGCACATCGTCGATCGCGCCAAGAGCTACGACAGCGACACGATTCCCGGCAATTTCGGCGAGCTGAAAACGCCTTGTCCGAAGTGCGGCGGCTTGATTAAGGAAACCTACAAGAAGTTTCAATGCCAATCGTGCGAGTTTGCGCTCTGGAAGATTGTCGCGGGCAGGCAGTACGAAGCGTTCGAAGTCGAGGAGCTATTGACGCAGCGCAAGATCGGTCCACTGAGCGGCTTCCGCAACAAGATGGGGCGCCCATTTACGGCGATGATCAAGCTCAACGACGAGAACCAGCCCGAATTTGACTTCGGCAACGGTCCGGATGACGCTGCCAACGCCGAGGCTGTCGATTTCTCGGCGCAGGAATCGCTAGGCGGCTGCCCGAAGTGCGGCGCTCGCGTTTTCGAGCACGGCATGGCCTACGTCTGTGAAAAATCGGTCGGACCCGAAAAGACTTGCGATTTCCGCTCGGGAAAAGTCATCCTGCAGCAGAGCGTCGAAGCGGGGCAGATGCAGAAACTCCTCGCGACCGGCCGCACCGACCTGTTGAAGGACTTTGTTTCCTCGCGCACGCGCCGCAAGTTTTCGGCTTTCCTCGTGCGCGGACGCGAAGGCAAGGTCGAGTTCGAGTTCGAAAAGCGCGAGCCGGCCAAGAAAGCGGCAAAGCCGGCGAAGACCGACAAGCCGACGCCGCGCGCTACGAAAGCGCCGGCAGCTAAGGCGCCCGCAGCCAAGAAGGCGCTGGCCAAGGCAAGCTGAAGGCGCAAATCTGAAGGCATTGTTTCACGTGGAACAGGGCAGGCGCGCGCCTCGGGCGGCGGCTGCCGGCGAGATTCAGCTCGCGCCGTCCGGCGCGTGGGCGGGCTGCGCCGAGAGCCGCTCAAGATCGTCTTCGCCGAGCCAGACCCAGCGTCCAGGCGCGAGCTCGCCGGGCAAAGTGAGGCCGCCGACCGCGACGCGGGTCAGCGATTCGACGCGGTTGCCGGCGGCGGCAATCATGCGTTTGACCAAATGGTATTTTCCCTCGGTCACGGTCAGGCGCAGACCGCGCTCGGCGAGCGCCACGCAGGCCTTCGCCGCAATCGGTTGCGGCTCGTCGTTGAGGACGACGCCGGCAAGCAAGGCCTCGCACAGGGCGGCATCGACCGGGTGTTTGACGCCGACCTCGTAGACTTTCTCGATCTTCTTTTTCGGCGCGGTATAACGGTGGATGAATTGGCCGTCGTCGGAAAAGAGGAGGAGGCCGGTCGTGTCTTCGTCGAGCCGGCCGACGGCCTGCACGCCGCGCGTGATCAGCGGCGGCGGCAGCAGCGTATAGACGCTCGGATGCGACTTTGGCGCGTGCGAGCACTCAAAGCCCGCCGGCTTGTTGAGGACGAGGTAGGCGTGCGCGCGGTAAGTCCAGGGCAGCCCGTCCACCGTAAAACCAAGTCCCTCGGGATTCACCTCCGCGTAAGGGTCGGCGCAGACCGTACCGGCGATTGCCACGCGCCCCGCGCGCACGAGCGCTCGGCAGTCGGGGCGACTGCCAAAACCCTGCGACCTCAGCAGGCGTTCAAGCTGCATGGCACGCGGCAATCCGTCGAGTCGGCAGGCTAGACGTCAATATTGCGCGCCGCGAGCGCGTTGGTTTCGATGAAATTGCGCCGTGGCTCGACGAGTTCGCCCATCAGCGTCGTGAAGATCTCGTCGGCGCCGATCGCATCCTCGATCTGCACCTTGAGGAGGCGTCGCACCTTCGGGTCCATCGTCGTTTCCCAGAGCTGCTCGGGATTCATTTCGCCCAGACCCTTGTAGCGCTGCTTGCTGATGCTGCGCTCGACCTCGTTAAGAAGCCAGCGCATGGTCTCGGCAAAACTCGCGACAAACTGCTTCTTCTCGCCACGCGCGACAAAACCGCCCGGTCCATAGAGCCCCGAGAGGATCTCCGCGGTCTTGCGCAACTGCACGTAGTCGCCGCTCGCGAGGAGGTCTTCGTCGATGACGCCGACCTTGAGATTGCCGTGCAGGATCTTCTCGAGCCGCAACTGCCAGCGCTCCTTGACGTCGTCGTAGCGCGGCACGATTTGCACGCCGATCTTGCGGCCGATCGTGCGCATCAGGGAATCGGCGCTGGCAAGCGCAGCGTCTTCGCTCTCCAGGTTGATCTCGAGGTTGCCCTCGATCAGCGCGTGCAGGACTTCGGGGTTGATGAGGTGCGAGAGCCGGTTGATCACCGCC
>CAZALA010000244.1:0-4516 GCA_964485725.1 uncultured Propionivibrio sp.
CGTCGGGCGCCATGCACGGCCTGATGCGCGTGCGCGGCTTCACGCAGGACGACGCTCACGTGTTCTGCACCGAAGATCAGCTCGCGGAAGAGTGCCTCAAGATCAACGACCTGATCCTGTCGACCTACGAGGACTTCGGCTTCGTCGGTGAACTCACGGTGAAACTCTCGACGCGGCCTGAAAAGCGCGTCGGCACCGACGAGGCGTGGGATCACGCCGAAACGGTGATGGCGAAAGTTCTCGAGCAGATCGCCGCGCAAGGCCACAACCGCATCAAGACCTCGATCAATCCGGGCGAAGGCGCGTTCTACGGGCCGAAGTTCGAATACGTGCTGCGCGACGCCATCGGCCGCGAATGGCAGTGCGGCACCACGCAGGTGGACTTCAACCTGCCCGGCCGTTTCGGCGCGTTCTATATCGACGATCACTCCAACAAGGTGACGCCGGTGATGGTCCATCGCGCCATCTGCGGCTCGCTGGAGCGCTTCACCGGCATCCTGATCGAGCATTTCGCGGGCCACTTCCCGCTCTGGCTCGCGCCCACTCAGGCCGTGGTGACCACCATCACCTCCGACGGCGACGATTACGCGCGCGAAGTGCTCGCCGCCTGCCGCAAGGCCGGGCTGCGTGCCGAGATCGATCTTCGCAACGAGAAGATCAACTACAAGGTGCGCGAGCATTCGCTGGCGAAGGTCCCCGCGCTGCTCGTTGTCGGCAAGAAGGAAGCCGAAGGCCGCATGGTCTCGATCCGCCGCCTCGGCAGCGAAGGCCAGACCGTGCTTCCGCTCGACGAGGCGCTCAAGGCGCTGGCGTATGAAGCAATGCCGCCGGACCTGAAGCGCGCAAATGCCTGACAGGATTTATGAGGCCTCTCTTCTTTAGAGGCCTCATAAACTGCATGCCTTGTTATCGCGGTTTGAATTTCCGATATCAGCGGCACGCACGCCCCCGTGCGTGCTCAATCTGGATACGACATGCCCGATGCACTCGACCTTCTGAAGACGCGCCGCTCGCTCAAGCCGCTTGAGATGACCGGGCCCGGCCCCTCGCCCGCCGAGCTTGAAACCATTCTCACCATCGGCGCGCGGGTGCCTGATCACGGCAAGATCGTGCCATGGCGCTTCATCGTGTTCGAAGGCGATGCGCGCGCCAAGGCCGGCGAGATTTTCGCGAAAGTGTTCCGCGCCAAGAATGTCACCGCGACGCCGGATCAGGTCGAGACCGAGAAGAAGCGTTTCACCCATGCTCCGCTCGTCATCGGCGTGGTGAGCAAGACGTCGAAGCATCCCAAGGTGCCGCCGTGGGAGCAGGAACTGTCGGCCGGCGCCAGCGCCATGAACATCGTCCATGCCGCGCACGCCCTCGGCTATGTTGCGAACTGGCTGACCGGCTGGATGGCGTTCGACCGCGATGTGCTCAATGCACTCGGCCTGAACGAGGACGAGAAAATCGCGGGCTTCATTCACATCGGCAAGTCCGAGCGGCTGACCGACGACCGGCCCCGCCCCGCGCTCAGCGATATCGTGACGAGGTTCTAGAACAAGATTCCAGTTCCGGTCGTCCCCGCGAAAGCGGGGACCCAGACTTGTCGAGTGCTGGATTCCCACGTTCGGGAATGAGCGGGTTAATTTTCTCACGCCGCCTTTGTCGCGTGGTCTCCGAACTTCCCAAGCAGTGCGGCGATCTCCGACGCCGGACGCGCGGCGCTGAACAGGAAGCCCTGCACTTCCGTGCAACCTTCATCGCGCAATCTGTCGAGCTGATCCATCGTCTCGACGCCTTCGGCGGTCGTTGAAATGTTGAGGCTGCGGCCGAGGCTCGAAATCGCCCTGACGATGGCGGCGCAGTCCGGCCGCTCCGCAAGGTCGCGCACGAACGAGCGATCGATCTTGATCTTGTCGAAGGGAAAGCTGCGCAGGTAGCTCAGGCTTGAATAGCCGGTGCCGAAATCGTCCATCGAGATGCGGACGCCGAAATCGCGCAACTGGTGCAGCGTCGCGAGATTGGCCTCGCTGTCCGCCAGGAAGATCGACTCGGTGATTTCGAGTTCCAGCCGCAGCGGCGACAGGCCCGACTGCGCAAGCGCGCTGAACACGGTCTGCGTGAGACTGCGGCTGCGGAATTGCGCCGGTGACAGGTTGACGGCGACCTTGATATCGGATGGCCACGCCGCCGCCTGCATGCAGGCCTCGCGCAGCACCCACTCGCCGAGCGGAACGATAAGGCCGATGTCCTCGGCGACGGGGATAAAGTCGGCGGGCGAAACCATCCCCTTCACCGGATGATGCCAGCGCAGCAGCGCCTCGAATGCGACGATGCGGTCCTGCGCCAGATCGACCAGCGGCTGATAGTGAAGCTGGAATTCGCCGGTCGCCAGCGCGCGGCGCAGGTCGATCTCCATGTCGCGGCGCGTTTGCGCGCGACGGTCCATTTCCTTCTCGAAGAAATGATGCACGCCGCCGCCTTCCGACTTCGCGCGGTACAGCGCCATGTCGGCGTTGCGCAGCAGCTCTTCGCCGGTGTCGCCGTCGCCCGGAGAGATAGCGATTCCGATGCTGGCGCCGATCACAGCTTCAAGGCCGTCGATCTGATAAGGCTCGCTCAGGGTCTCGATGATCTGGATCGCACGCGCGCTGACCTCGTTCGGCGACAGGTCGCCGCCGAGGATCATCGCGAACTCGTCGCCGCCGAGTCTGGCCACCAGATTGTCCTGGCGCGCATCCGCCGCAAGACGTTCAGCCACCAGCGTCAGCAACTTGTCGCCAGTGTGGTGGCCGAAGGAATCGTTGACGTTCTTGAACAAATCGAGATCGATGCAGAGTACAGCGACGCATTTGTTGACCAGACGGCTGCGCTCGAGATCTTGCCGCAGACGCTCCTGGAACATCACGCGGTTGGCGAGATTCGTCAGTCCGTCGTGGTGCGCCATATAGGCGATGCGGGCTTCTGCCTTGCGCCGCTCGGTAATATCGACCGCCGAGACCAGAAAGCTGTCACGCCCCTCGAACGACACGCGGCGCCCGAATGTCAGCACCTCGATCTCGCTGCCGTCGGCTTTCAGATGCCGCCAGTTGCGGCCCGAGTTGTAAACCTCGCCGACGCCGACCAGTGCGCGGGAATGCTCCTCCCATTCGTCCTTGGGCCAGAGGTCCTGCAATTCCATCGAGAGAAACCGATCGCGGTCATAGCCATAATGGCTGATGGCCGCGTCGTTCACGTTGCGGAACCTCCGGGTTTCGACGTCGAACACCCACATCGGCATCGGATTGCTGTCGAACAGCAGACGGAACGACTGTTCGCGGCGCTTGAGGTCAGTGACATCGGTCAGCGAGAGCGACAGCAGATCGCCGACGGGCGCTGCGCTGATCTTCAGCGTGCTGTCGTGATCGCTCACTTCAAACTGTTCACTCACCCCGCCTTTGACGGCAGCGCAGAGCCGCTGGAAAACCTGCGGCGAACATAAAGCGTGCGTCCCGGCGCTCAGCCGGTGCCAGCGCAATTCGTCCGGCGGCAGCTTGAGCAGGCGCGCCGTACCCTGATTGAGATGGACGATCTGGAAATCCGCGGGCTGGCCATCCGCATCGCGGATTGTCGCCAGCGACAGGATACCGTCGTCAGCGGCGGAGAAGACTGCGTCGAGCAGACTGTACTGAGCGCCGCGCTGATTGACGTAGATGCTGGTCATGGTGCCGCCCCAGCGCGAGGCGACCGGAAGCGCGAGGATATCGTAAATCTGGACGAGGCCGTCGCGGACGCAATGAGCCGCCGCCAGATGGGGCTTGCGGCTGCGCCGTGCATTCGCCACCGCCTCGCTCAGGACCATCGCGCAGTCGGGTGGAAACGCATCGAGCGCCGTATCCCAGACTTCGGTTTCAAGCCATTGCTCGACGTAGCGTCCGGCGCGGGAAACCTTGAACTGCGCGGTCTCGTCCTTGATGAGCATGACATGATCGGCCAGGCGCCCAAGGCTGCCGAGCATCACGTCTTCGAAGAACGGCAGATCTTTTCCGGGCTTGAGAGCTGCCTGCCACTTGCGGCGCAGGACCGAAACGTCGCTGAACAATTCCGGGTCTGAAGTCTTCTTCGATTTCGCGACGGCAACCACAACGCACCCCACCCCATCGACACGGCTTTCTGTCGTGTCAGCGGCCGGTATCCAATGCGGGCGCAATTAATGCTGCGTAAACAATGCGGGCCGATGCAGCGGAAGTGTGATTTGTGAAAGTTCTAAGTCGTCTGATGGTTAGTGCGCCTTAGAGACTATGACGGTTTTGCAACAGCGTCATTACCGGGCAACGACTTCGACTGCACCGTCGACGCCTTTGCCCCGCACCTCGCGAACTGGCGCCACGGCCCGGAAGCGGCAGCCGACGTCGTAATGGCGAACACCATGCGCAAGGCGGGCCAGACCCCGGGATCGACCATCTACGACCTCGAAGACGCCGACGAATCCGCCCGCTTTGACAGCCAATCCCACGCCGAAAGGCCGACCGTAAAAGCACCCCCACACCCGCGC
>CAZALA010000245.1:0-4507 GCA_964485725.1 uncultured Propionivibrio sp.
CCCGGTCGACCAAACGGTGCTCGCAAACGAACAGGTGATCGACGGCGGCGGCTGGCGTTCGGGTGCGCTGATCGAGAAGCGCGAAATCCCGATGTACTACATGAAGATCACCGCCTACGCCGACGAGCTTCTCGCCGACCTCGACCAGCTTCCAGGCTGGCCGGAGCAGGTCAAGACGATGCAGAAGAACTGGATCGGCAAGAGCTTTGGCTGCGACGTCGGCTTCCCTTACGACGCCGAATCGATCGGCAATGAAGGCGTGCTCAAGGTCTACACGACGCGGCCCGACACGCTGATGGGCGCGACCTACGTCGCGGTCGCCGCCGAGCACGCGCTGGCGACGCAGGCCGGGAGCAAGGATCCCGCCTTGCGCGACTTCATCGAGGAGTGTAAACGCGGCGGCGTTGCCGAAGCCGACATGGCGACGATGGAAAAGAAAGGCATGCCGACGGGTCTCTTCGTCGTCCATCCGCTCACCGGCGCGAAGCTCCCGGTGTGGGTCGCCAACTATGTGCTGATGGGCTACGGCGAAGGCGCGGTGATGGCGGTTCCGGCGCACGACGAGCGCGATTACGCCTTTGCGACGAAATACGGCCTCGGCATCCGCATGGTCATCGCCTCGCCGACCGGCGCCTACAGCGACGTCGCTGCGCCCTGGCAGGAAGCCTACGCTGCGGAAGGCATCTGCGTGAACTCCGGCTAGTACGACGGCCTCTCTTATCAAGCGGCCTTCGACGCGATCGCCGCTGACCTCGCTGCGCAAGGCCTGGGCGAAAAGCGCACGCAGTTCCGCCTGCGCGACTGGGGCATCTCCCGCCAGCGCTACTGGGGCTGCCCGATTCCGATCATCCACTGCGCCAAATGCGGCGACGTCCCGGTTCCGGACGAGGAGCTGCCCGTCGTCCTGCCCGAGAACGTCACGGTGACGGGCGCCGGCAGCCCGCTCGCGAAGATGCCCGAGTTCTACGAATGCATCTGTCCCGAATGCGGCGGCAAAGCCCGCCGCGAGACCGACACGATGGACACCTTCGTCGACTCGTCCTGGTACTTCCTGCGCTACTGTTGCCCGGACAACGACCAGGCGATGGTCGACGAGCGCGTCAATTACTGGTGCAAGGGCGGCATCGACCAGTACATCGGCGGCATCGAACACGCGATCCTGCACCTCCTGTACTCGCGCTTCTGGACGAAGCTCATGCGCGATGTCGGCCTCTTCGGTGCGGCGAAGCTCGACGAGCCCTTTGCGCATCTATTGACGCAGGGAATGGTCGTCGCGCCGACTTTCTATCGCGAGGACGCGGCCGGCAAGAAAGAGTGGATCAACCCGGCCGACGTTCACCTCGTCTGCGACGAGCGCGGCCGACCGACCGCCGCGACGCTCGCTGCCGACGGGCTGCCCGTCGTCATCGGCGGCACCGAGAAAATGTCGAAGTCAAAGAACAACGGCGTCGACCCGCAGGCCTTGATCGATCAGTTCGGCGCCGACACGGCGCGGCTCTTCATCATGTTCGCCTCGCCGCCCGACCAGTCGCTCGAGTGGTCCGACGCCGGCGTCGAAGGGGCTTTCCGCTTCCTGAAACGCCTCTGGCGCATCGTCTTCGAACACGTCGAGGGCGGGGTCGTCGCCGCTTCCGCGGATGGCGAGCAGTTGGGCGCACTCTCGGCGGAACTGAAGAACTTCCGCCGCCAGCTGCACCAGACGATCGCCAAGGTCAGCGACGACTACGGCCGGCGCAAGCAGTTCAATACGGCGATCGCAGCCGTCATGGAACTTCTCAACGCCTACGCCAAGCTCACCGACCCGTCGCCGGCGGCGCGCGCGCTTCGCCAGGAGACGCTCGAGGCCGTCGCGCTGCTGCTCTACCCGATCGTTCCCCACGTCTGCGAAGCGCTTTACGCCGAGCTCAAGCCGGGAACGGCGGCGGGCTTGCAGCCCTTCCCGAAAGCCTCCGACGCAGCGCTTGTCCAGGACGAGGTCGAGCTCGTCCTGCAGATCAATGGCAAGCTGCGAGGCAATCTGCGTCTGCCGGCTGCTGCCGACAAGGCAGCGATCGAGCAAGCCGCGCTGGCGAGCGAAGTGGCGCAGAAATACCTCGAAGGCAAGAGCCCGAAGAAAGTCGTCGTCGTTCCCGGGCGCCTCATCAACATTGTCGTCTAAGGCGAGCTGGAAAGGAAAACCGTGAGCCTTCCGACCTTGCGCACGAGCTTGCTGCTGCTGGCGACAATCTGCGTCGCCGCCTGCGGCTTCCAGTTGCGCGGCGCGTACAACCTGCCGTACGAGAGCATCTATCTTGGTGTCGGCGACATCTCGGTGATCGGCGCGGGCTTAAAGCGCGCGATCCGCGCTTCCGGATCGACGCGCCTTGCCGATTCGCCGGCTGACGCGCAAGCGACTTTCCTGCCGACGGTCGAGACGCGCGAGCCGGTGATTCTTTCGCTCTCGAGCGCCGGCCGCGTCCGCGAAAAGCGCCTGCGCTATCGCTACGGTTACCGCGTCGTCGATAACAAGGGCCGCGACCTCGTCCTGCCCTCGACCGTCGAACTCAATCGCGACCTGACTTACGCCGACTCCGACGTCCTTGCCAAAACGCAGGAAGAAGACCTGCTCTGGCGCGACATGGAGAACGACCTCGTGCAGCAGCTGATGCGCCGTCTGGCGGCGGTGAAGCCGACGCCGCCCGTCGTGGACTAAGCATGCAGATGAAGGGCGAGCAGCTCGCGGCGCATCTCGAGCGCGAACTCAAGCCCGTCTATGTCGTCTATGGCGACGAACCGCTCCTCGTCATCGAAGCGGCCGACGTAATCCGCGCCGCGGCGCGCAAAAAGGGTTTTGACGAGCGCGAAGTGCTGACCGCGCTGCCCGGCTTCGACTGGCTTGCCCTGCATCACGCCGGCGCCGATCGCTCGCTCTTCGGCGGGCGCAAGCTCATCGACCTGCGCATCCCGACCGGCAAACCCGGGCGCGAAGGCAGCGCCGCCATCCAGGACTACTGCGCGCGCGCTTTATCGTCGGCCGACGTCGTCCTGCTCGTGACGCTGCCGCAGCTCGACTGGAGCGAGGAAAAAGCGGTCTGGCTCAAGGCGCTGACCGATGCCGGCGTCGCCGTAAAGCTCTTTGCACCGAGTCTCGCCGAACTGCCCGCCTGGATCGCCGGCCGCCTGCGCCGGCAGCAGCAGAGCATGACGAGCGAGGCGCTTGCCTTCATCGCCGAACGCGTCGAAGGCAATCTGCTTGCCGCGCACCAGGAAATCCTCAAGCTCGCGCTGCTGTATCCGCCGGGCGAACTTGCCTTGAGCGCGGTCGAGGACGCTGTCCTCAAGGTCGCGCGCTACGACCTTGACGGGCTGCGCGAAGCCTTGCTGCTCGGCGACGTGACGCGGCTTGCGCGCACGCTCGAGGGCCTGCAGCAGGAAGGCGAAGCGCCGCCGCTCGTGCTCTGGGCGATCACCGAGGAAGTGCGCGCCCTGGTGCAGGTGAAGACCGGCATGCGCGAACGGCGTCCGCTCGACGCGCTGTTCAAGGAAGCGCGCATTTTTGGCGCGCGCCAGGCGCATTTCAGGCGCGCCTTGCAGCGCATCGATTTACCGCGCGCGATGGCCGCGCTCGCGCACGCGGCGAGCATAGACCGCATGATCAAGGGCATCGGCGTGGGAAACGTGTGGAACGAGATGCTGAGGCTGGGGCTTGCGCTGGCAGTTGCCGGCGAAGCGCAAAGCGCGAGCTGAAGCGGCAAAGCAGCAGGCAAAGCGGCAAGCACTGCAGCCGCAAGCTGGCGCAGGCCTGGCAAGCCTGCGTAGCCAGGGTTCGCTTACTTTCGGTCTTCGCCGTCGTCAGGCAGGTCGGGGGCGAGGTGTTCCCACAGGCAGTCGGTGCGCGTCTGGCCTTCGTCATTGAGCCCGCAGCAGCACTTTTCCTGGACGAGGCACTCGCCTTCGCAACCGTCGGCGATCACCACGACGCGCAGCTCCGGATCGATCTTGCGCTCGCCGTCCCAATAACTGCACGTTGCGCAAACCTTGATCTCGGCCGGGATAATTAGTTTTTGGTTCATCGCTTGCTGGTGGAAAATCAGATTGATACTGAGAGTGTATCCGGTTCCATTGGTTCAATAACGGATTTTATTTCAACGCTCGCTATAATCAAAGTTTCGCTGGCGAAGGCAGATCATGGAACTTGACCAATATATGCGCGAGCTTGGCGCCAGGGCGCGCCAGGCGGCGAGCGTCATCGCGCGTGCCGACACCGGCGTCAAGAACGAAGCACTGCGCCAGATCGCCGCGGCGATTCGCCGCGAAGCCGCGACGCTGCTCGCCGCCAACCGCGAGGACATCGCCGCTGCGCGCGCGGCTGGACTCGACGCTGTTCTCCTCGACCGGCTCGCGCTCAGCGAAAAAAGCGTCGAGGCGATGGCCGAGGGCGTTGAACAAGTCGCCGCGCTGCCCGATCCGGTTGGCGAAATCAGCGAACTCAAGTTCCGGCCGAGCGGCATCCAGGTCGGCAAGATGC
>CAZALA010000246.1:0-4462 GCA_964485725.1 uncultured Propionivibrio sp.
GGGGAGGTGTTCGGGCGGGCAGATGCGCGCGAGGGCGGCGAGGTTTTGCCGGTCCATCGCGAGAATGCGGTCGAAGGCCGAGAAATCTTCGACGCAGACGCGGCGCGCGCGCAAGCCCGATAGATCATAGCCGCGACGCAGGGCGACCTGGCAGGCGCGGCGGTCGGGCGGCTCGCCGTCCTCGTAGGCATGGGTGCCGGCCGACTCGATCTCGACGAAGGACGAGAAGCCGGCGCGGGCGACGTGCTCGCGCACGACGGCTTCGGCCATCGGCGAACGGCAGATGTTGCCGAGGCAAACGATCAGGATGCGTGTCATCTTAATATGCGAAGGCGCGGAGTCGCCACGTCGCGTCACGCGACGCCAGCGCCTTCGAGTGTTTGTTGTGGCGCAGGAGTGAAGCTTACAACGATTTGCGCCGCGACAGACCGATGCCGATGAGACCGAGGCCCAAGAGCGCGAGCGTCGCCGGCTCGGGGACGTTGAAGACGACCATGTCCTGCGTGCGGTTCGCGGTGCCGTCGTTGAGGTAGGTGAGCGAGTAGTGACGCGTGACGGGCGCCGTGTCGAGGTTGGCAAGCCAGCTGCTGGCAAGCTGCCCGTACGTCGAGGTCGCGACGGTGCTGTCGACCTTGAAGTTCGCGTCGCTCGTGCCGATCGAATAGTTCCCGTTGCTGTAACTGCCGTACATGATCGCCCACACGGCGAGCTGGAAAGCCGCCGACTCGGGCTTCGTATCGACCGTGCTGTAGACTTCGTCAGCAAGCTTCTGGAGGCTGCTCACGCGCGCTACGCCGTTGCCGCGAACGAGGTTGAGCGCCG
This sequence comes from uncultured Propionivibrio sp., assembly GCA_964485725.1. Taxonomy (GTDB): domain Bacteria; phylum Pseudomonadota; class Gammaproteobacteria; order Burkholderiales; family Rhodocyclaceae; genus Propionivibrio. Next base: position 823 of record CAZALA010000246.1, read on the forward strand.
CGGCAAGATCGGCGCCGGTGCCGACCAGGTAGCTCGAGTTGCTCCGGTTCAGCCAGTGGTAGATGTCGACACACCAGGCGTTGAACTGCCCCGTACCCGAGAAGGGGAAAGTTGTGTTGGTCGTTGAGAAGCTGTTGCCACCGATTGATACAGCGGTGAGCACCGTCGCCGAATCGCGGCTCGGCGCCATCGTACCGTTGTAGTAACCGACCGCGCCGGCGCCGAAGTTGGCCGAACCGAGGTAATTGACGTTGATCGTCGTTGCCGCGGCCGCCTGGCTCGCGATGACGAGAGCTGCCGCAATCGCGGTCGCCACCCAATGCTTCGTGCTCATGATTGCCCCTGACCCTGAAATTGGTATTTGCGCACGTGAAAGCACGAAGCAGGCCCGAAACAAATATGCTTGGTGTATCAAAGAGCTGGCGACTGCGCGCGCGATCCCTTGACACCCGAGTGTCAATTTATCCGACAAGGCGACGGCTTGCATGGCGCAAAGATCACCCTACAATGGCAGCCTGTGCCGCCACTCCCCGAACCATCGCCAGCCCCCTGGCCATTTCAGCGAGCCCTCATGCCGTTTCCCGCAGGTTTCATTTCGCCGCTTGAGCTCACCCAGGAGAGCAGCGTGCGCTTTGGCACGAGCGGCGTGCGCGCGCTCGTGAGCGACCTTGACAGCCGCGTTTGCCACGCCTTCGCTGCGGCCTTCGTGCACAGCGTCGCGGCGGGGGCAAAGCGCGTCGCGCTGGCGGCGGACTTGCGGCCGAGCAGCCCCGATATCGCCGCCGCCTGCGCCGCAGCCGTCGCGCGTGCCACGATGCTCGTCGATTATTGCGGCACGATTCCGACCCCGGCGCTCGCCTGGTACGCGCAGATGCGGGGGATTCCGGCGATCATGGTGACCGGCAGCCACATTCCCTTCGATCGCAACGGCATCAAGTTTTACAGCGCCGCCGGCGAGATCACCAAGGCCGACGAAACGCGAATTCTGCACGCGTCGGTCGCGCTGCCGGACGAGGGCCTGAGCGCCGAGTTGCCGGCGGTCAACGGTGCTGCGCTCGCCTCCTACATCGACCGCTATCTCGATTTCTTCGCGCCGCAGTGCCTGGCCGGCATGCGCCTTGGCGTCTATCAGCATTCGAGCGTCGCCAGGGACATGCTGTGCGATGTCCTCGCGCGCCTCGGCGCCGAAGTGGTGGCGCTCGCGCGCACCGACGAGTTCGTCCCCATCGACACCGAAGCCGTCAGCGCCGGGGACGTTCGCCAGGGGCAGGAGTGGGCGCGGCAATACGGCTTCGACGCGATCGTCTCGACCGACGGCGACGGCGACCGGCCGCTCTTTGGCGACGAGACCGGCAACTGGTTCAGGGGCGACATCGTCGGCATCCTCTGCGCGCAGTTTCTTGAGGCGCGGGCGGTCGTGACGACGGTGAGCTGCAATACCGCGGTCGAGCTCTGCGCCTCGTTTGCGACCGTGAAAAGGACACGCATCGGCTCGCCCTACGTGATCGCCGGCATCGAGGAACTCGTCGCGCGCGGCGAGAAGAGCGTCGTCGGTTTCGAGCCCAATGGCGGCGTTCTCGTCGGCACCTCGATCGAAAAAGACGGGTGCGTGCTCGCCCCGCTGGTGACGCGCGACGCGCTGCTGCCCATCCTCTGCCTGCTCGCGCTGGCAAGGGAAAAAGGCTGCCCGCTTTCCGACCTGCCGCGGCGCCTGCCGGGGCGGTTCACCGCGAGCGATCGGCTGCAGTCGTTTGCCACCGAGACGAGCCGGGAGATTCTCGCGGGTCTTGCCGCCTCGACCGACAAGGCGTGCGAATTCCTCGCCGGCCTCGCCAACAAGGTGACGGGCTTCGATCAGACCGACGGCCTGCGCATTTTTCTCGCAGACGACGAGATCGTGCATTTGCGGCCTTCGGGCAACGCGCCCGAATTGCGCTGCTACGCCGAGGCGGCAAGTTTCGAGCGCGCCGAGAAGCTCGTGCGCGAATGCCTGCTGCGCATGCAGGCGCAGCGCGCGCGAGGCGAGGCCGACACACCATCCAACGCAGGGAGAAAAACATGATGCTGCAGCCCGTCGTTTTGTCGGGCGGTTCGGGGACGCGCCTGTGGCCCCTGTCGCGCGAGCAATATCCGAAGCAGCTGCTGCCGCTCTTCGGCAAGGATTCGCTGTTGCAGGCGACGGTGCGCCGCGTCGACGGCATCGCCGGCGTCAAGCTTGCCGCGCCGATCATCGTCTGCAACGAGACCTACCGCTTCGTCATCGCCGAACAGCTGCGTTTGATGGACAAGTCGGGCGCGATCGTGCTCGAGCCTGCCGGACGCAATACCGCGCCGGCGCTGACGCTCGCCGCGCTCGCCGCGATGCGCGAGGGCGAAGACCCGATCCTGCTCGTGATGCCGGCCGATCACGTTATTCTCGACACGGCCGCTTTCCAGGCCGCGGTGCGCGAAGGCGCTGCGCTCGCCGCCGACGGCGCGATCGTCACCTTCGGCATTACGCCGGACTGCCCGGAAACCGCTTACGGCTACATCCGCAGCGGCGCCGCCATTGATACCGGCACCGCGCGCAAGATCGACGCCTTCGTCGAGAAGCCCGACCTTGCCACGGCGCAAACCTATCTTGCCGCGGGCTGCTACCTCTGGAACAGCGGCCTCTTCATGCTGCGCGCCTCGACCTGGCTTGCCGCGATCGACGCTTGCCGCGGCGACATCCTCGCCGCCTGCAACAAGGCCTGGGAGCAGCACTCGCTCGACGGCGACTTCCTGCGCGTCGGCAAGGACGCTTTCGCGGCCTGCCCGAGCGACTCGATCGACTACGCGGTGATGGAGCGCATCGCCTCGGGCGGCGCCGGTCTGCCCGCCGGGCTCGTCGTCCCGCTTGCCGCCGGCTGGTCCGATATCGGCGCCTGGGACGCGCTGTGGAAAGCGCTGCCCAAGGACGAGACCGGCAACGTCGCGCAGGGCGACGTGCTGCTGCAGGACTGTCGCAACACGCTCGCGATTTCGGCCGGGCGCCTCGTCGCCTGCGTCGGCGTCGAAGACCTCGTGATCGTCGAGACCGCCGATGCCATCCTCATTTCGCACAAGGCCAAGACGCAGGAAGTCAAGGCGATCGTCGATCACCTGAAGCGCGAAGGCCGCAGCGAAGGCACCGTGCACCGCAAGGTTTTCCGGCCGTGGGGCTCGTACGACGGCGTCGATGCCGGCGACCGCTTCCTCGTCAAGCGCATCATCGTCAAGCCGGGCGCCTGCCTGTCGCTGCAGATGCACCACCACCGCGCCGAGCACTGGATCGTCGTGCGCGGCACCGCGCGCGTGACGCGCGAGGATTCGACCTACATCGTTTCCGAAAACGAGTCGACCTTCATCCCGCTCGGCAAGAAGCACCGCCTCGAAAATCCCGGCCGCGTCCCGCTCGAGATGATCGAAGTCCAGTCAGGCTCTTACCTTGGCGAAGACGACATCGTGCGCTTCGACGACGTCTACGGCCGTTGCGAGCCGACGCCGGGGAAGTAGGCAATGCTCCGCAGGGCGCCCCGGAAAGTCGCGGCGCAATCGGTGCAAGACGCGACCGGTGCAATACGGTAAACGGTGCAATACGCTGGGTGGTCTCAATGGATCAACGAAACACCTCAGGTAA
>CAZALA010000247.1:0-4413 GCA_964485725.1 uncultured Propionivibrio sp.
GGGGTCAACGGGGGGGTGGTGGCGCCCGCGCAAAGGCCGCGACCTCAACCGCGACTACCGCGGCAAGGACTACGCGACCAACGTTCTCTCCTTCCCTTACGCGAACGAAGCGGCCGTCTGTGGCGACCTCGTCATCTGCCCGCTGGTCGCCGAGCGCGAGGCCCTCGAGCAGGGCAAACCGCTCACCGCACATTTCGCCCACCTCGTCGTCCATGGCCTGCTGCATCTTATGGGTTACGACCACGAGGCCGGCGCCCGCGCCGCGCGCAAGATGGAAGAGCGCGAACGCGCGCTGCTCGCCGCTTTTTCCTATCCCGACCCCTACCGATAATGGACGTCCCCCGACCTTCCCTGCTTGAACGACTCTCGTCCATCCTGCTGCGCGAACCCGAAGACCGCGAACAGCTGCTTCGCCTGCTGCACAGCGCGCACGAGAGGAAGCTCCTCGACGCCGACGCGCTCTCGATCATCGAAGGCGCGCTCACCGCCTCCGAAATCAGCGTCCGCGACGTCATGGTGCCGCGCGCCCGCATGAAGGTCGTCGAGGTCGATGCGCCTTTCGAAGAAGTCGTCGAACACGTCAGGCGGACCGCGCATTCACGCTTCCCGGTGATCGACGGCGGCCGCGAAAACGTCATCGGCGTCCTTCTTGCCAAGGATCTCCTGCGCATGCAGGGCGAACGCCAGGCCGAATTCAACCTGCGCGACTGGTTGAGGCCCGTCGCCTTCATTCCCGAATCGAAGCGGCTCAACGTCCTCCTGCGCGAGTTTCGCGTCTCGCGCAACCACATGGCGATCGTCCTCGACGAATACGCCGGCGTCTGCGGGCTGATCACGATCGAGGACGTGCTCGAACAGATCGTCGGCGACATCGAGGACGAATACGATTTCGACGAGACCGAGGACAACGTCAAGCTGAACCAGAGCGGTCGCTACCGCGTCAAGGCGCAGACTTCGATCGACGATTTCAACGAAATCGTCGGGACAAGTTTTGCGAGCGAAGATTGCAAGACGGTCGGCGGGCTCATCCTCAACCACCTGGGTCGCGTGCCGCGGCGCAACGAAGTGATCGATTTTGGCGACGTCGAGTTCGAGGTGTTGCGCGCCGACAGCCGCCGGCTCTATACGCTGATCGCCACCGTCAAGCTCGCGCAGCGCGCCGATGAGCCGGTCGTCTGAGCGCTCGCGGGCGCGCCCCGCGACGGCGCCCAGCGCGGCGGCGGCGCCGCAACAGGCCATCCGCGGCCGCGCCATCAAGCCGCTGACGCTGCGCCTCATCGTCGCTTTCGTGCTCGGCGCGGCGAGCGTCCTCGCCTACGCACCCCTCGGCTGGTACCCGCTGATCTTTCTCACGCTCGGCAGCCTTTACGCGATCCTGGGCTTCGTCGCTGACGGGGCCGGCGTGGCGCCTCGCCTGCGCGCGAAGATGGCGCACGGCGCGCTGATCGCTTTTGCCTTCGGCTTCGGGCTCTTCATCACCGGCGTCTCCTGGGTCTATGTCAGCCTGTCGACTTTTGGCGGCATGCCGGCCCCGCTCGCGGCGCTCGCCACTTTTCTCTTCTGCTGCCTGCTCGCCGCTTTTCCCGCGCTCGCCGGGGGGCTCTTCGCGGGCTTTGCGCCCTCGCCCCTGTGGCGCCGCAGCCTGGTTTTCGCGGCGCTGTGGACGCTCGCCGAATGGGTGCGCGGCTGGTTCCTCACCGGTTTCCCCTGGCTCGCCGCGGGCTACTCGCAGGCGCCGCCGAGCCCGCTTGCCGGCTTTGCGCCGCTCGTCGGCGTCTTTGGCGTCTCGCTCGTGACCGCGCTGTGTGCGGCGCTCTTCTTCGCCGCCATCCAGCGCAACGCCGGGCGCGGCGCCCGCGCCCGGCGCGGCGCCCGCGCCGGGCGCTGGCAAAGCGCCTGGCCGGCGCTCGCCGTGGTCGTCATCACGGTCGGCGGGCAGGAACTGCGCGACTATAAATGGACGCAGCCGGCCGGCGAGCCGATCAGCGTCGCGCTCGTGCAGGGCAATATCCCGCAGAGCATGAAGTGGCTGCCCGAAGTCTTCGACGAATCGCTGCGCGTCTATCACCGCCTCATCCTCGAGAACCCGGCCCGGCTCACCATCCTGCCCGAAACGGCGATGGCCTCCTTCCTCAACCAGCTGCCACCGGGCTACCTCGACGAGCTCAAGCGCCTGGCGCTGCGCGAGAACGGCGACCTCGTCCTCGGCACGATCGTCGGCGAGCGCGGGCGCTACGCGAACGCCGCGGTCAGCGTTGGCGCTGCGCCGGAACAGCGCTACGAGAAGAGCCACCTCGTTCCCTTCGGCGAGTTCGTCCCGCCCGGATTTTCGTGGGTGCTCGCGATCCTGCACATCCCGATGTCGGACTTCAGGCGCGGTGCTGAAGTGCAAGCGCCGATGGCGATCGCCGGGCAAAAGGTCGCGATCAACATCTGCTACGAGGACGCTTTCGGCGAAGCGCTGATCACGGCGCTGCCGCAGGCAACCGTCCTTGCCAACCTGTCCAACGTCGCCTGGTTCGGCGATTCGCTCGCTCCCGCGCAGCACCTGCAAATGGCGCAACTGCGCGCGCTCGAGACCGGCCGCATGATCCTGCGCGCGACCAACACCGGAATGACCGCGATCATCGGCAGCGATGGCGAGCTCGTGCAGGTTCTCAAACCCTACACGCGCGACGTCCTGCGCGGCGAAGTGATCGCCTACGCGGGCAGCACGCCTTATTCGCGCACCGGCAACTGGCCGGCGATTGCTGGCGCTCTGCTGCTGGCGGCATTATCATTGCGGCGCCCAGCAGCATCCTCCTTACGAACATGAAGGTGACACGGCGATGACTTTGCTTTCCTGGTCCGGGCAATACCTGATCGGCAACTACCTGATCGACAGCGAGCACCAGGAACTCTTTCGCCTGGTCAATGACTTCCACAGCCGCTGGCTCGAGGCAGGCAAGCCGCACGAGATCGCCAAGGTCCTGAACCGACTGATCGCCTACGCCGAAAATCATTTCCGCCACGAGGAAACGATCATGGCGGAGGCAGCTTTCCCGGCCCTGGAGGCGCACCTCAAGGAGCACGAAGCCATGATCGAAACGATCTTCAAGCTGCAAAAATCCTACGAAGAGGGCAGTCTGCGCCTCGAGATGGATACGATGAAGTTCGTCAAATCGTGGCTCATCCAGCACATTCTCGAAAACGATTACCGTTTCCGCGATTTCCTCGCCAGCAAGAAAAAGCCGGCGACGCCGATCGGGCAGTAAGTTCGGCCCCCGCCCGTCGCCAGCGTTCGCCGGCCGAGGCCCCCCTCAGCTTTTTTTCAGAAAGAGAGCGCATGTCCATTTCAGCAGAAGCGATCAAGGCCGCCGGCATCAGCATCGTCAATTCAAGCGAACTCTATCCGAACTTGCACCAGCCGGGCGACGCCGGACTTGCGACGCTCGTCGTCGAAAATGCGCTCGGCCGCGCCGTCGTCGCGCTGCAGGGCGCGCACATCATGTCCTTCCAGGCGGCTGGCAAGGACGAGATGCTCTGGCTTTCGCCGAAGAGCCTCATGCAGGCGGGCAAACCGATCCGCGGCGGCATCCCGCTGTGCCTGCCCTGGTTCGGCCCGAGCGCCGACGGTCAGGTCCTGCACGGTTTCGCGCGGCTCATGCCATGGTCTGTTGCTGCCGCCGAACGCCTCAAGGACGGCGAAACTCGCCTCGTCATGACGCTGGCCGGCGACGCGTCGGTGAGCGAGCGCTGGCCGCACGCTTTCGCATTCAGCCTCGAGATCGTCGTCGGCGCCGAGCTTAAGCTCACCCTCAGCGCGGAGAATCGCGACCGCGTTGAAGCGCCGTTCGCTTTTGCCTACCACACCTACTTTGCCGTTCCCAAGGTTGCGGAGGTCGAGCTCATCGGGCTCGAAGGCAGGACTTATATCGACAAGACCGACAACATGGCGCGCAAGACCCAGGCGGGCAGCGTGCAGATCAGCGCCCTCACTGACCGTGTCTATCTCGACGTTGGCAAGACGCAGACGATCATCACCGCCAAAGGCAAGGTCCGCATCGATTCGCCGAGCCGCTGCGCCGTCGTCTGGAACGCCTGGACCAATGACCGGAACATGGCCGACCTCGGCGAAGGCAACCACGTCGGTTACCTCTGCGTCGAGCGCGGCGATTGTGCCGATTACGCGGTGACGCTGCCGCCCGGCGGCACTTACCGCGCCACGATGACCCTCGCCTACGCTTAAGCCGCCCGGTGTTGTAGGAGCCCGATTCATCGGGCGATGCGGCTTAGCTCAAGCACACGCCGCATCGCGCAGTTGTAGGAGCCCGATTCATCGGGCGATACGGCGCCTGCCTATCAACCGCCGTATCGCGCAGCGAAGCTGCGCTCCTACAGATCGTTTCCAGCGCTGTTTTTGTAGGAGCCCGA
>CAZALA010000248.1:0-2012 GCA_964485725.1 uncultured Propionivibrio sp.
CCGGTGCAGGTCGTGCGCTCTGATTTGATTTCCAGCGTCCCGCCTTCGCGCAGCAGAGCGACTTCCTCGCTCGTCGGTCCGCGCACCTTGAAGACGATATCGGCGGCGGCCCATAGACTGGCAGCGCCTTCGATCACTTGCGCGCCAGCGGCACGGTAGGCGTCGTCGCTGAAGTTCGCAAGCTCGCCGGCACCCGCCTCGACGGCCACCTTGAAGCCGAGCTTGATCAGCTTTTCGACCACATCGGGAACGGTCGCGACGCGCTTTTCGCCCGCAAAGACCTCTCGTGGAACTCCGATCGTCAGTGCCATTCAGTTCTCCATCAGATGTTTCATAAGGTTGAAAATGCGGTCGCAACAGGGCTGCGACCGTCTCTTTCGCCTGTGCGAACTTGTCGATACGGTGCTTGAAACAATACGCAGACGAAAAGAGAAACTGCTTTTTCTGGCCGCGGTTGCAAGCTTGGAAGCTGCCCGCGGCGCGTTCTTTTAAGGGTGGCCTCTTTGCCGGGCTGCGATTCTAGCATGGCGGCCGGCTTAAAAAAAGCGCGAAGTTTGTCGTCCAAACGCCTGCCCGCGCGTTGTTCGGCAAGGTGGCCACAGGCGCCGCGGCCCGCCTCGCGGGCGTTTGAAGGCGCGCCTTTTCCCCTGTATACTGCGAGGTCGCCCACCCAACCCCCAAGCTGGCTCGAAGCCGGCTTTTTTTAAGCTCGGGTGGACCGGTAATTGTGCACTCTGCGTAAGGATGGTATGTGATGGATGGAGTTGAACGGCAAGGCTTGTACGACCCGGCCAACGAACACGACGCCTGCGGCGTCGGCTTCGTTGCGCACATCAAGGGGCAGAAGAGTCACCACATTATCCAGCAGGGTTTGCAGATCCTGAAAAACCTGGATCACCGGGGCGCGGTCGGCGCCGATCCGCTGATGGGTGACGGTGCCGGCATCCTGATCCAGATTCCCGACGCTTTCCTGCGCCGCGAAATGGAAAAACAGGGAGTGAAGCTGCCGCGCGCCGGCGACTACGGCGTCGGCATGGTCTTCCTGCCGAAGGAATTTGCCTCGCGCCTCGCCTGCCAGGAGGAAATCGAGCGCGCGGTGCGTGGCGAAGGGCAGGTCGTTCTCGGCTGGCGCGACGTCCCGGTCGACCGGCAGATGCCGATGTCGCCGACGGTGCGCGCGCGCGAGCCGATCATGCGCCAGATCTTCATCGGCCGCGGCGTCGACGTGATGGTCACCGACGCGCTCGAGCGCAAGCTCTACGTCATCCGCCGCCGTGCCGCGAACGCGATTCGCGCGCTCGGTCTCGAACACAGCAAGGAGTTCTACCAGCCGTCGATGTCGGCGCGCACCATCGTCTACAAGGGCCTGCTCCTCGCCCACCAGGTCGGCGAGTACTACAGCGACCTCAAGGATCCGCTCTGCGTCTCGGCGCTCGCGCTCGTGCACCAGCGCTTCTCGACCAACACCTTCCCGAACTGGCGGCTTGCGCATCCTTTCCGGATGATCGCGCACAACGGCGAAATCAACACGCTGCGCGGCAACTACAACTGGATGCGCGCGCGCGAGAAAGGCACCTCTTCGCCGCTGCTCGGCAGCGACCTCGACAAGATCTGGCCGCTGATGTACCCGAACCAGTCGGATTCGGCGTCCTTCGACAACGCGCTCGAGCTCCTCGTCATGGGCGGCTACACGCTGGCGCACGCGATGATGATGCTGATTCCCGAAGCCTGGGAATCGCACACGCAGATGGACGAGAAGCGCCGCGCTTTCTACGAATACCACGCGGCGATGATGGAGCCCTGGGACGGCCCGGCGGCGATCGCCTTCACCGACGGCCGGCAGATCGGAGCGACGCTCGACCGCAATGGCCTGCGGCCGGCGCGCTACCTCGTCACCGACGACGACTACGTCGTCATGTCGTCCGAATCGGGCGTGCTGCCGATCCCCGACGAGAAAATCGTCAAGAAGTGGCGCCTGCAGCCGGGCAAGATGTTCCTGATCGACCTCGACC
>CAZALA010000248.1:2112-4340 GCA_964485725.1 uncultured Propionivibrio sp.
ATCGTCAAGAAGTGGCGCCTGCAGCCGGGCAAGATGTTCCTGATCGACCTCGACCAGGGCCGCATCATCGACGACCTCGAGCTCAAGGAAACGCTCTCCCGGCAAAAGCCCTACCAGGACTGGGTCGAGCGTATCAACATCAAGCTCGACAGCCTGGCGATGCCGGCCGATGCCGCCGACGTGGCGAGCGCCGCGCAGGCGACGAGCGCGTCCTTGCTCGATCGCCAGCAGGCTTTCGGCTACAGCCAGGAAGACATCAAGTTCATCCTCGAGCCGATGGCCAAATCGGGCGAGGAGGCGACGGGCTCGATGGGCAACGATTCGCCGCTCGCCGTGCTCTCCTCGCGCGACAAGACGCTCTTCCAGTACTTCCGCCAGCTCTTCGCGCAGGTGACCAACCCGCCGATCGACCCGATCCGCGAACAGCTCGTCATGTCGCTCGTCTCCTTCATCGGACCGAAACCGAACCTGCTCGGCATCAACGAGATCAATCCGCCTTACCGGCTTGAAGTCACGCAGCCCGTGCTCTCGGTCGCCGACATGGCGAAGCTCAGGAACATCGCCACGTTCACCGACGGCAAGTTCCAGTCGGCCGAGCTCGACATCTGCTACCCGCTCGCCTGGGGCAACGAAGGCGTCGAAGCCCGTCTCGCCTCGCTGTGCGCCGAAGCCGAGGATGCCGTGCATCGCGGCTGCAACGTCCTCATCGTTTCCGACCGCCGCATCGCGCGCGACAACGTCGCCATTCCCGCGCTGCTTGCCACCTCGGCGGTGCACCAGCACCTCGTCACGCAAGGCCTGCGCACGCGCACCGGCCTTGTCGTCGAGACCGGGTCGGCGCGCGAGACGCATCACTTCGCGGCACTCGCGGGCTACGGCGCCGAAGCCGTCCATCCTTATCTTGCGCTCGAGACGCTGCTTGAGCTCGCCGGCGGCGAGCCCGAGCTCGGCGAGAAATACGTCAAGCACTTCGTCAAGGGCGTCGGCAAGGGCCTCTTGAAGGTGATGTCGAAGATGGGCATCTCGACCTACATGTCCTACACCGGCGCGCAGATCTTCGAAGCCATCGGCCTGCAGAAGAAAATGGTCGACAAGTACTTCAACGGCACCTCGAGCCAGGTCGAGGGCATCGGCGTTTTCGGCGTCATGGAGGAAGCGATCCGCCAGCACCGGCGTGCCTTCTCCGACGATCCGCTGCTCGCGAGCATGCTCGACCCGGGCGGCGAATACGCCTTCCGCGTGCGCGGCGAAGAGCACATGTGGACGCCCGACGCGATCGCCAAGCTGCAGCATTCGGCGCGCTCGAACAAGTACGAAACCTACAAGGAATACGCGAAACTCATCAACGACCAGAGCCGGCGGCACATGACGCTGCGCGGGCTGTTCGAGATGAGGGCCGCCGGTCCCGCCGTGCCGCTTGCCGAAGTCGAGCCCGCGAAGGAAATCGTCAAGCGCTTTGCCACCGGCGCGATGAGCCTCGGTTCGATCTCGACCGAGGCGCACAGCACGCTCGCGATCGCGATGAACCGCATCGGCGGCAAGTCGAACACCGGCGAGGGCGGCGAAGACCCGGCGCGCTTCAAGCCGGTGGCCGCCGGCCAGCTCGTCTCGGAAATCGTCGGCAAGACCCGCATCGAGCGCGACTACGTGCTGCAGGAAGGCGACAGCCTGCGCTCGAAGATCAAGCAGGTCGCTTCCGGGCGCTTTGGCGTCACCGCCGAATACCTCGTCAATGCCGACCAGATCCAGATCAAGATGGCGCAGGGCGCGAAGCCCGGCGAAGGCGGCCAGCTGCCGGGGCACAAGGTCTCCGAGTACATCGGATACCTCCGCCACTCGGTTCCCGGCGTCGGCCTGATTTCGCCGCCGCCGCACCATGACATCTATTCGATCGAGGACTTGGCGCAGCTCATCCACGACCTCAAGAACGCCAACGACAAGGCGTCGATCAGCGTCAAGCTCGTCTCCGAAGTCGGCGTCGGCACGGTCGCCGCCGGCGTCACCAAGGCGAAAGCCGACCATCTCGTCATCGCCGGCCACGACGGCGGCACCGGCGCGAGCCCGCAGTCATCGATCAAGTACGCCGGCAGCCCCTGGGAACTCGGGCTCGCCGAGACGCAGCAGACGCTCGTCCTGAACCGCCTGCGCGGCCGCGTCCGCGTCCAGGTCGACGGCCAGATGAAGACGGGCCGCGACGTGCTGATCGGCGCGCTGCTCGGCGCCGACGA